>JBATWQ010000037.1:0-6107 GCA_049672765.1 Microthrixaceae bacterium
GTGGCCACCGACCTCGAGACTCGCCTCGCCCAAGCCGAGAGCGACATGGATCCCTACACGTTTCGACTTCGACAGATTACCGCCGCTCTCGTTGCGGCAACCTGCGGATTGGCCGTGCTGGTCGCCATGCACCCCGGCCCCGCCCTATCACTAATGGCCGTTATCGGTGCTCCGGTGTTGGCGGTTCTCCTACTTGAACAGTCGTTGAGCAGCCGCATCGCCTCGCGCCAGGAGCGTCTTCAGGCCGAGTTGCCGGTCATAACAGAGCAACTGGGAATGCTGCTCTCGGCAGGCTTTTCGCTCACCGCAGCCATCTCTCGACTTGCCGAACGTGGTTCCGGTGTGGCCGCAGCGGATCTTCACCGCGTGACCCTGGAGATTCGTCAGGGAGTCCCAGAGTCGGAAGCCTTCGACCACTGGTCGGCCCTGAGCGGTTTGGAATCGGTGAGACGGTTGGTGCGCGTGCTCAGCCTTCACTCAGAGGCGGGCGACCTGGGTTCATTGATCTCGGAAGAAGCAAGGTCGGTCCGCGCTGCAGCCCATCGCGACCTCGTTGCCGCCATCGAGCGCCGTTCCCAACTTGTTTGGATCCCCGTCACCGTCGCAACCCTCGTGCCGGGTCTGATCTTTCTCGCCGTTCCGTTCTACTCGGCAATGGCACAGGTCACGGGCGGATGACGACCGCCACGCCCGCGTCGAATTCAACGAGCTCAAGTGAATCCAACAACGAGGAGAAGACATGGAAGCTGCAACTACCGGCCGGGACCAGGAAAGCGGCACGGACATCATCGGGCCTGCCGATTCGCGAGTGGGACGGCCCCGTCGGCGCAGCTCGGGCGGGCCACGTTCCGAGCGTGGCGAGGGCGTCGTTTCCACAGCAATCGTGGTGCTCATAATCGCGTTTCTGGGCATCGGGCTGTGGACCGGCTTCGACGGCATGATGAACAGCGCAACCGAAAAGACCCGGACCCAGGTGGAGCAGATCGGCGAGTGAACTCAGCAGCGATCGGGCTCCTGAAGATTCGACGAGTGGACCGACGCTGTGAACGCGGCAGCGGACTCCTCGGATCAGCCATCGGCGTTGCGGTGGTAATAGGCCTGCTCGGCTTCGCCGTGAATGTCACCCTGGGCCTGTGGGCGAGGTCGACCGTCGATGCGGTTGCCTACGATGCCGCCCGAAGACTCGCCACCACGGATATCACCAGCCACGCCGGGGCATCGGCGACCGAAGCAGCCGTCATTGCGGACGCAAGGGCAATGCTCGGTGACTACGGGTCGACGGTAGAAATGGAATTCCTCCAACAAGGAGACCCCGAACTGGTGGTTCTGCGCCTGAGGGCACCCGGAGTCTCGCTGCTTCCCAGACTCATTGGCGGAGGCCCGGTCGTTGGTGCGATCGAACGCGAGATCGTCGTCCGGCGGGAGGACAGATGAGTCGCAATTCCCGTCCTCTGGAACGGAATGGCGGGCACGGGAGATTGCAAAGGCAACGGTTGGTCTTGAGACCCAACAGACCTCGGAGGGGCGAAAGGGGCGTGATTGCCGGAGGTGAGGGACTGATGTTCGGTGTGCTGATTTTGCTCGCCGGAAGCCTCGCTCTGATCAATATCTGGGCGATCGTTGACACCCGTGCAGCCCTGGACGCCGCAAGTCGGGAATACCTGCGGACCTACACCGAACAGTCTTCCGCAGGAGACGCACTGCTGCTCGGGGACGCCAGCGCACGGCGCGTGCTGCACTCGCGTGGAACGCGCACAAAGGACCTCTCGATCACCGTCGAACAACCAGCGGGGTTTGGTCCATGCTCAGCGGTGGCAGTCCGGATCTCGGCGACCGTCCACTGGTTCAGGGTGCCATTCCTCGACGGGTTCGGCGACGCCGTCGTAACCGTGGAGAACCGGGAACTCGTCGATGCACACCGGGAGGTGATCGTCGATGACTCCTATGACCGAACGGCAACTGCCTGCTACGAGGACTGAACGACACCTCCGCCGGCAGCCGATGGGCAGACCGATCGCCGAGCGCGGAACCGCGCTGATCCTGGTCCCCACGATGATGCTCGTCCTGCTTGCACTCGGCGCCATAGCCATCGACCTGAGTGTCTTGCACCTTTCGCATCGGACGGTTCATCGGGTTGTCTCGTCCGCGGCGGATGATGCTGCGGGGATGATCGACACCCGTCAGGTGCAGATCGACGGGTCCGTCCGAATCGACTCGGCGACTGCCAGACGGACCGTCGCAGCGCACCTCGAGGCAGCTTCGCTGCCGGGAACCTTGCAAGGTGCTCCCCAGGTCGAAGTCTCAGGAGATGGGCTGAGCCTGACGGTCCGGGTCAAGGTCGAAGTGCCACACATACTCCTGCGGTCCATGCCCGGAGCAAGAAGGTCTGAACTGCTGACGGTTTCGGCATCGGCAAGGATCCTCCGATGACCCCCGAACTCGACGCCGGGGTTGATCCAGCAGCGGAATGCGAAATGGACGTTCGTCCGACAACTCTCGGCGGGCGTCGGGTCATCGAGAAGGAAGGTACGGCCCGGGCCCGCGGCCGGCTGCGCAGGGAAGCAGCAGCTCTTGAGCAGCTGAGTTCAAGGGGAATTATCGAGCTCATCGAAATCCGTGAGAGCGAATCGTCGACGACGCTCGTCACCGCCTACGTCGGCGCCCGCACGCTTGCCGATGCAGCGAGACTCCAGCCCGGGGAGATCCTGCGTGCGCTCCGGGAGACATGCGTGATCGTCATGGGTATCCATGAACGGGGCTGGGCCCACGGAAACATCACGGCCGAGCACGTGATACTCGGCCCCCGGGCGCGGGTTCGGCTCTGCTCCCTCGGCGACGCTGTCCCTCTCGAATCCGATCCAATCCGCTTCGCGATCCGACCCCCATCCACCGACGAATCCGGCCCGTCGGGAACATCCGACGGTGAGGTTGATCTACTCGGCTTGATTGCCCTCATCACGGGGATCAGCGAGCTTCCCATCAGCGGCGATTCACTCAGAGAGCGACGCGAGTGGCGGCGAATGCGTTCGCATTTGGCACAGGCCGCCGATCCCAGGCCTCGTCCGGCTGGTGACAGCGGTGCAGACGATCCGGGTATCTCGACTGTGGAGAAGATCAAGCGTCTGGCCCAGTGCCTCGAGTTCGATGCGAAAACACCTCGGGGCATCTCCTGGCTATGGGGCATCCGAACGCGATCCGCTCGCAAGAAGACGGACCGGCGCATGCGACCAACTCCGAAGGTTCTGAACCGCCGCTCGTCGTCGCTCCAACCCCTGCGCGTGCGAGGCCTGGTTTTCGCTGCCGGAGTGGTAGCTGCGGGCGTCGTCCTGCTCACGGGCTTGGTACCAAAAGAGTCAGGGTCTGATGCCGCTGCACAGGCATCGAATTCGCATAGGCCGAGTGAGCGGAAGCCAACGGCCGGAAAGACAACGGCCGGGAGGCCTGGTCGGGCTGCTGAAGATGGGGCCCCGCTCCCCCATGGTTCCCCTGGAAACCTCGTCGTCTCCGACGGAAGGATCTATCGGGTCGGCGTGGAGGGAGATCGGGTGGTGGTCGGAGATTGGAACTGCGATGGCGACGAAAGCGCATTGCTTCTGCGGCCGTCCTCGGGAGAGGTCTATGTCTTCCGCGAGTGGGCGAGTGAAGGTCAGCCGTCGGCCGCCGAGTTGATTTCGGTGATCGAAGGAGCAACAGAGCTATTTGGCCATTCCGGCGACTGCGGGGCTGCCACCGTCAGAACCGGCAGCGGGTCCGACCTTCCTCTAATTCCGCCAGAAGCGTGATCTCAAGGTTAGGAACCGCCCAATGACGACGATCTCCGGCAAGTTGATTTTCTGCCTCTGGACGGCCTTCTTGGTCGTCACGATCTTGGCGATGGCATCGCTCGGTGACCAGGAAACGGTCCGCACCGTTCTCACTCCGCCAGGCGGCCTGGCCGATATGGCGCACGCACTCAGATCACTCGAGGTTCTCTCCGAGCTCGCCCGATTGGCGACAATCGCCCTCGCCTCGTGGCTCCTAATCGCGACTTCGGCGTGCTTTATTCTGGGGCGCTTTTCGGTCGGAAATGGTCGCCGCCGGTCCAGCCGCAAGGACCTCCCCACAGCGGCCAGCGATCGCGACAAAGAACGGCCAGGTCGTCCAGCCCGTGTGTTACTGGCCCTGCGGCGGAGTAGTCCGCGATTCGTCGTGGCACTCGCCGCCAGCTCCGTTGTCTCCGCCGGAGTCGCCTCGGCATCACCCATCAGGTCGGATCCGCACGGATCTTCGGACCGAAGCTCCTCGGAGCCACCGACGATGGAGTTGGTAACACCCGCTCCCGGGGTTCAGACCTACATGCCGTGGGGCCCGACAACTGCCAGTACCCCCGGCACGACCACTTCCGCAGTTCCCGGGTCGACCTCCTCCCCATCCGACTCCTCCGGAGCCCATTCGGATGGGCCGACCACGTCTCCGACGTCACCAACTACAGCGCAGCCAAGCGCCAATAATCCCGGTCCCGCCATTGACTCGTTGACTCCAGCCACCCCAGAGACCTCTACACCAACCATGGAGGTCCTCGACCCGACCGAACCTGCACCAAAGCACCGTCGGACAGACACGGATCGGACAGACGCCGACCCGACCAACACGGCGATCGACGACGGACCGGCGGATCAGGAACGGTCGATCAAGCCAACAAGAACCGCGGCGACTTCATCACCTTGGCTGTCGTCACCGGGATGGCTTGCAGGTGCATCAGATCTATCAACTCCGACTAATGAATCACGTCAGTCGGGGGCCCCGGGGGCCGCTCACACCCCAGCTGAGACGGCACCCCGGGGTCCAGCCAGAGCAGCCACCCATGTGGTCGCATCTGGGGACCACCTGTGGTCGATTGCCGAGAACACACTCCGCCAACGGCTCGGATCAGACGTAGACACAAAGCAGATCGCCTCATACTGGCAAGACCTGATCAAGGCGAACCTCGATCGGCTCGCCGACCCTGGTAATCCTGACTTCATCCTTCCCGGTCAGCAGCTGGAACTCCCGGCCTGAAAGGCAACGACCGCTGCCATTTCTGCTGTCAAAAAGTTCCGCCTTCGGAAAGCGTTACCTGTCAGAAAGCGTTACCTGTCAGTCGGCACCGGGACCCTCATCTGGATCCAGGAGGACGACGTCAGTCTCAGATTGTCGTGGTGGCCGGGTTCGGAACTGCGTCCAGACGCAGACCCAACTCGCCGAGGCGGCCGTCGGCCACCTCTTCGTTCACACCGAGGATGCAGGCGATCGCCCGCATGTCGTCACGACGAATCGTTAGAACTCGACCGTTGAAGTCCTGGCGCTGGACCTGGATCATCCGGACATATCTGGACAGCATCTGCGACTCCGCGTCGTTCAACTGCTCAAGGCGTGTCAGGTCGATGCGTGTTCCGCCATCGGCGACATCACGTCGGACGGATGGATCCTCTTCGCTGCCGTTGTCGGATCCTGGAAGCAGCTGGTCGACGGGCACCCGGTAGAACTTCGCCAGCCGTGCCAACCGTGGCACCGATATAGCCCGCTCACCACGCTCATAAGCGCCCAGGACACTCGCCTTGAACTCTTGATCGGAGATCGCCTCGACCTCTTGGAGCGACAGTCGCTTCTGACGGCGGATGTGTCGAAGACGGTCCCCTACTGCACGTCCATAAGTACTGTCAGTGACATCCGCGTCCATTCCCACCGGTCTCATCTCCCTGCTTCCGCCGTCCCTCACGCTGCGTGAGCTTAGCGGCTGCACGATCCATGTCACTCTGAGTCATATTGATGGCCCAGGCGATGGGAAAATGTGCCCATCTCAACACTCTGGGTGACTTTAGGTGCCCTCGCTGAGCAAGCCGGAACGCAGAGCAGCCATCTGCGTGGCCGCAGCTATCGCTGCTGTCTCGGCACGCAGAATCGTCGGGCCGAGGCTGATTCGCTCACCGAGAGCCACCTCTGAGGGGTCCCAGCCACCCTCTGGACCTATCAGAACGAGCGTGTCCGTGGCTTGCAACGCCCGCCCCCCGGCATCGGCAAAAACGGGCCGTCCAGCGTGTCCGCCAGCCGGTCCGCCCGCCTGCCCCCCGGGCTGCTCGCCCGTCTCC
>JBATWQ010000038.1:0-3354 GCA_049672765.1 Microthrixaceae bacterium
TCTGGGCGCCGACAAGCCGTTCGTCGTGGTCCTTGACGAGTTCCCGTACCTGCTGGAGGAGTCCCCCGAGCTGGAGTCGATCATCCAGCGGGCGTTCAACCCGAAGGGCAAGCTGCGCAACAACTCCCGGTGTCGGCTCGTGCTCTGTGGCTCGGCGATTTCGGTGATGTCGAAGCTGCTCGCAGGGACTGCGCCACTACGAGGGCGAGCCGGACTCGATCTGCGGATGAGTCCATTCGACTATCGCGAAGCGCTCGGCCTGTACCCGACCGATGACCTGCTGTTGGCGACGCACATGTACTCGATCATCGGTGGGGTGGCGGCCTATGCCCGTGACATGGTCGACAACGATCTGCCGAAGGACCGCAAGGACCTTGCCCGCTGGGTCGCCGACCGCGTCTTGGCACCGTCGGCACCGCTGTCGCGCGAGGCCGAGGTACTGCTGAGCGAGGACCCGACGACCGCGCAGGCACGCAAGCCGAATCTCTACCACGCAGTGCTCGCCGCGACAGCGTTGGGCCACCGGACACCGGCGAAGATCAATGACTACGCCAAGATCTCAGGACCACGCCTCGACCCGATCTTGTCCACGCTGGTCGGCGCACAGTTCGTCGAACGCCTCGTGGACCCTACCAAGAGCAACCGGCCGATGTACTTCCCAGGAGATTCGATCATCCGGTTCCACTATGCGGTAATTCGCCCGAACCAATCGGGCCTCCGCACCCGGTCTGCTGCAAGGGCCTTCTGGCCTGGCGCCGATGCCGTCTTCCGCTCGAAAGTCGTTGGCCCCACCTTCGAAGGGATGGCTCGTCACTGGGCGGAGCAGTACGCAACCATCCCCGGATTGGCCGGTCCAGGCACTCAGATCGGAGCGACCACCGTGTCGGTCGACGGGACCGAGTACGAGGTCGACCTCGTCGCCGCCCGCGACGACGGCGGCTCGCCCGGCGAGCGCACCATAACCGCTCTCGGTGAGGCGAAATCCGGCGAGGAGCTCACCTTCTCGCACCTGAACAAGCTCGCAAAGTTCCGGGACACACTCGGCGATCGTGCCTCGGATGCCACGCTCGTGTTGGTCGGCACGAGGTTCGCGAAAAGCCTCGTCGCCAGAACCAAGGACCGCAGCGACGTCGAACTGGTAGACCTCGAACGTCTGTACAAGGGCAGCTGAGCCGCCAGCTCCGGGCTCTGTTCGTCGGAAGTAGGGACGCGTCCGCGGACGCGTTTTCTGCGCCCCGCGACCAGGGCATTCGCCAAACTCACCGCAGTGAACAATCGGCGCTTCGGGAGCGACTCGACGCATCCCCAGTCGCGGCTATAAGGCAATCGAATATCTGTGCCAGTGACAGCATGTGTCCTACGGGTCGGCTGATCACCGCATGGGCAGGGCAAGGAAGACCGGTTGAACGGCCGCCTTATCGATTGTCCGGGCCTTCGAGAAACTCAAGAGCCTCGGCAACGCTTGAGACGTCAACTTTCAGACCTAGAGGACGAGTCACTTGAACGAAACGCGACCGCCACTTTCTGGGCAGAAGAGCACCTCGGATCGCCGATACCCACCGTCTGACGATTCCTGCGCCCATAGATACTCCTTCAGAGTTCGAAGTCGCCGCGGCCCATCTGGTCCCGGATCGTCTCGACCGGCGGGTTGGTCAGGGAACGGCGCTGCCAGTTGGCGCCGTCGACAACCAACGTGTGCCCGGAAATGAACCGGGCGTAGGGCGACGCCAGGAATGTGGCGGCCCAGCCGAGCTCGTGTGGGCGCCCCACCCGCATGGCCGGCTGGCGGTCGTCCTTGTCGTGGAGCCCCTGCAGGTTTCCCTGAATGTCGGCGGTCATGTCCTCGTGCGGCATGAGTCCCGGAACCAGGCAGTTGACCTGGATCCCGTGGGGACCCCATTCGACGGCGAGTGTCTCGGTCAGGTTCTTGACCCCGGCCTTGGCCGCGGCCGAATGGGCAAAGCCCGGTCCTCCGGTCCACGCGTATGAGGCGCCGACGTTGATGATCGACCCTCGTGTCCCGGCATCCAGGTGCCGTCGGCCGAACTCGCGGGAGCAGAGGAAGGTGCCCGTCAGGGTGATGTCGACCACCGTCCGCCAGGCGTTCGGCGAGGTGTCCTCCGCCGGCACCGGGAAGTTGGCCGCGGCGTTGTTGACCAGAACGCCTGGCAGTTCGAACCGTTCGGTCGCCGCGTCGAAAGCCGCTGCTATCGCATCCGCGTCCCGGATGTCGCACTCGACGGTAAGCACATCAGCTCCGAGGGACTCGACCTCGGCCCTGCCTGCCTCCAGGTGTTCGGGCTTGCGACTAGCAATGACGATCGACGCGCCCAGACGGGCGAACTCAAGGGCGATTGCCTTGCCCAAACCGGTACCCGCACCGGTGACGAACACGGTCGTGTCGTCATAGGTACCGGCGGGCAATGCGGAACTGCCGAAGGCTGCTCCTGCTCCAAGTCCGATCGGTTCTGTCATCTGCTGTCCTCAGCTTCCCGTATAGCGGGGATCGCGTCCCTCGGCCCTTGCCGCCCGGAGCTCGGCAGCGTCGTCGCTACGGCTGAGGAAGGTCTGATAGATCATCTCGTCGTCCATGGAAGCTCGGATCGCCGGTCGAGCCAGATGCGAGATCGCCTGCCGGGCGAGCTTCACGGCCACCATCGGTGACCTACTCACCTGTTCAGCCATCCCGCGGACACAGTCATCCAGCTCCCCCGCCGGAACCACCCGACTGACGATTCCGTGGTGGAGCGCCTCGTCCGCGTCCATCACACGCCCGGTCAGAACCATGTCGCTGACCACGCCGTGTCCACACATCTCGTAGAGGACCGACATGCCACCGGTGTCGGGGATGACCCCGTGGGTCAGTTCGGGCAGACGGAAACGAGTCCCCTCGGCGGCAACGCGGATGTCGCACAGCAGCGCCCGCTGGAACGACCCACCCATGACCCATCCCTTGCAGGCGACGATCACCGGAGCATCTATCTCCCAGAGTTGCTGGATTCCCCGGTGACCTCGTCGCATCAGTTCATGATGGGAAAGTTCGACCTTGACCGTGCCGATCGAACCGACATCGCGGCCCGACGAGAACGACCTGCCGTCGCCCCGCCAGATGATCGCCCGGACATCCGGACGTGTCTTCAGCTCGGCGAGTATCCCGAAGAGCTGCGCGTCCATGTCGTCGTCGAACGCGTTGTGCTTCTCGTCGTGGTCGTTGGTGATGACCGCAACGGGCCCGTCCACCTGAAGAGTCACCTGTCCTGCCATGGCGGCGCAGCCTAATGGGGGTGATGGACCAGCGTTACCGAAGTGTTGGTGATATCGGCAGGTGCCGGCGGGCGCTGTCGGACCCGTTGC
>JBATWQ010000039.1:0-2341 GCA_049672765.1 Microthrixaceae bacterium
GGAGACATCAGGGTCCTCTTCAATGGCATCGAGGCAGCACGTTTCAGAGAAGCCGAACCGTGGCCGATCGAGGCGCCCACGGTGTTCTTTCTCGGACGCCACGAAGAGCGCAAGGGATTGGGAGTGCTGCTGGCATCCATGGACTACCTGCCGGCCGACACGCGGGTCTGGGTAGCTGGTACCGGTCCGCAGACCGACGAGCTCAAAGCCCGCTACCACGATGATCGGATCGAGTGGTTGGGGCGCATCGACGATGGCGAAAGGGATCGCCGCATGAAGGCCGCGTCGGTGTTCTGTGCGCCGTCGCTCGGTGGTGAGTCCTTCGGCGTGATTCTGCTCGAGGCGATGGCCGCGGGAACTCCAGTGGTTGCATCATCCATCCCCGGCTATGCCAAGGTCGCCTCCAGCCCACAGGGAATGGCTGCAGAGTTGGTCGAGCCGGGGGATCCGGTGGCGCTGGGAGCGGCGATTTCGAAGGTTCTGACCGATCAGTCGACCGCCGGGGAACTGCGGGGCATGGGCGAACTCAGAGCCGACTCCTTCGACCTGGAACGCCTATGTGAGATCTACCTCGAGATCTATCGCAACGTGATCGAGCAAAGTCGAGCGGCTATCTGAGCGCTCCGTCAGCGGACCGCGGCCTACAGGTGGTATCTGAAGGTTGAGGATCACGGACCGTGATGTCCCAGGCTGTAGCTTTGTGTCGATGCGCGCAGAGACCTCGCTGGAACCAGCGGCCGACAGAATCGTCTATCGGATGATGTTCCTCGGCCTCTTGCCGGCAGTAATCGTCGGCGCTCTGGCCCTACTGATCAACCCTTTGGCCGGGCTTCTCGGCCTGATAGCGGTCGAAGCGCTGTGGATCACCGTCGTGACGCTGAGGACCCGAGCAGCGGTTGACCAGATTCTTCGTCCCCTGAACACCGAGACCCTTCACATGGCCGAGCACCCGGCGCTCGACAACCTTCTCCATGGTCTCAGCCTGACCGGCGGGGTCCGGATGCCCCGGGTGCGGATGATCGATACCGATGCCATGAACGCGATGATCGTCGCCGACAGGGATCGGGCGACGCTGGTGGTAACCCGCGGACTGATCGATGGGCTCGAACGGATCGAACTCGAAGGCGTCCTTGCAAATCTCATGGCCCGTCGCCGTGACGGTTCGGCTCGTTACTCGACGATCGTCACCGCCATGTATGGAAACTCCGGCCCCGGCGGTGGGGCCCGGATGCTGCTCGAGGGGCTGGGCGAGCAACGGTCGGTTCGCTCGGACCTGGCTGCTGTCGACATGACGATGTATCCACCGGGGCTGAGTTCAGCGCTGGCCCGGATGGAAACGGTCGGTACCGCTATTCCCGATGCACCGCCCGAGTCGTTGCATCTGTGGATGGCACCGGCGATGGATGTAGACGAAGCGGGGCGGATTCTCGATGAGTCCCTGGTCGAATCGACCATGCAACCGTTGTCGCTGCGGATAGCAGTTCTCGAGGAGCTCTGAGCCGTGCCGTCTGCTCGATTGCAGAGCGACTGCGGGGTTGATCGCAGAGTGAAGTACCTAGTGAAACGAGTGAGCAGTACCGATGAGTAATCCTGAGGATCCGCTGGAGCCGACTCCAGGAGTCAGCCGCGGTGCCGTGCAGGCGGCCCGGAACGGGCGACGCAAACGTCGAATGCTCATGTCGGGTGGCGCAGCAGGGGCGGTCGTAATCCTGGGTGTCATCGCAGCGCTGGTTTTCGCAGGCGGCGATGACAAGCCCGCTCCGACGACCACAACCTCCACCACCACAACGTCGACGACGACCACCGTTCCGGAAGTTCTCGCGACGACCGTCATGCCGTTGACCGGTGTAGCTGTCAACGGGGACGATCCGGAGACTGCTGCTCTTATGAATCGGCCGGCGTTGGCGGCGAAGGTCGACAATGACCGCGCCGCCATGCCCCAGGTGGGCCTTGAGCGCGCCGACATCGTCATCGAGCTTCGGGTCGAGGGCATCAGTCGCTACATGGCGGTGTTCCATTCCCAGCAGGTGGACAAGGTCGGGCCGATCCGTTCGGCCAGGACGAGCGATCCGGATCTGCTCAATATGTTCGGTCAGCCACTGTTCGTGTGGTCCGGTGGAAACAGGAACGTGGTCAGGGCGATACACAACGTTCCGTTCATCCAGAACGAGAGCCACGACAAGGTGCCCGGTGCCTACTCCCGGGTCAGGTCGAAGCGCGCCCCACACAACCTGTTGGTCGATGCCCCAGAAATCTTCGAAAGGGCCGATCAGCCCCCGGTGGTTCCCCAACCTGTCTTCAGCTACCGGGGTTCCGACCAGCATGCAACCGGCTTTCCCGC
>JBATWQ010000040.1:0-24821 GCA_049672765.1 Microthrixaceae bacterium
GGGCTGGGGCGAGGCCGCTCAGGTCGGACTGTTCAATGGGCGACGCCAACGGTGATGCCCAGTCCGCAGGGTCGGGCAGGAACTGATCCCGATACCACACCATCGAGTCATGGGTAAGGAAGAAGCCGTTTGCGAAGAGCTGGTGCGATGGTTCACGCATCAGCATGTCGGTGGCCGGATAGATCAGGCACTGTGCTGTTGGGGGAGGAACGTCTGTGTCGCGGGTGACCTGTGCGATGACCGCCGCCAGGTTCCCACCGGCGCTGTCTCCCATGACCCCGATGCGACCGGGTTCGATCGACAGCTCGGCGTTGTTCAGATGTGACCACCGGTACGCGGCGACAGCATCGTCAACCGCGGCCGGAAAGGCATGCTCCGGGGCTAGGCGGTAGTCGACCGAGATGACCAGGCAGTCACTCTCGCTCGCAAGCAGGCGACAGGACCCATCATGGGTGTCCAGGTCACCGGTTACCCAGCCGCCGCCGTGGAGGTAGATGATCGCGGGGCATTCATCGGTGAGACCGAAGCGGCGGTAGAGCCGGATCGGGATGCTTCCCGCCGGACCGGGAATCTGTCGATTGGTTACGTGTATCCCCTGACGCAGCGGCATGGCGAGCTTGGCAGCTCGCGATAGTTCGAGGCGCCGCTGCTGCACCGTCTGGGAACGGTTCTCCGGGTCCACGCCGACCTTGCCGCCGGCGCTCAGGAGAAACTGCAGCCTTCTGTTTAGCGTCCGTCCGTCGACTTCGATCGGTGGGGCGCCGATCAATCGATTGATGATCGGCTCGGGCATCCCCAGAAGGGCCGAAGCGGCTCGGGTGGCGACTCCTCTGCGGTCAGTCATCGGCTCAGGCTAGAGGCCTCGGATCATCCGTGCGTCCGATGAAGGGTCTGACCCTTTCCCTCGCTGATCGTCACGTAGTTGGAACCGTCCGCGGCGAAGCCGATCGACTCGCCCTGGAGCTCAGGAGGCAGCGGTGCCTCGCAGGGGACCGATTCGAGTGCGGTCCCCACGTCGATATCCGGCGGCCTGCGGAACAGGTTCACTGAGGTGTAAGAGCGGACGGCGACAAGGCTTCCGTCCGGCGAGATGTCTGCTCCCGTGACGAGAGTTCCGGCGGGAAGAGACAGTTCGCCGACACGCTCGAGCTCGGCGGTTCCGCCCGTCCTGTTGCCCTGGCCGCTGCCATCGGCGGCGCCATCGGAGGGGTCCAAGGGCCTCGCAGGTGTCCGGTAGATGCCAGAAACCCCTTTCATGGACCAGTCCTTGGTCAATACAAAGAGGTCACCGCTGATGGGGTCGAAGGCCAGGGCCTCGGCGTCGTGGGCGCCGTCGGGATAGGTGAGCGTCAGTTTGGTGGCGGTGGCATCGAGCTTCCTGACGGTTCCCGAGGCGCTCCCGCCCGCGCCCGACGTGACCGATGGCGTCTCGATCGCGTAGATGGTCACGCTGTCGCGGGTCCCCCGGTTGTCTCCGATGTCGGCAATGAAGATCGAGTCGCCGTCGCTGGCGATGTCCTCCCAATCGGTCGCCCGGGCGTTGGGAATGTCCACGGTCCCCAGCAGGGCACCGGCCTCGCTGACGGCGAATATTCGGGCAGAGTCCCCGCTGTCGTTGTTTATCCACCAGACGCCTGGATCCCTGCGACTGGCAACGATGCCCGACGCCTCGGTGACCTCGGGCGCCGTAACGACACCGAGGCCGGTGATGCCAGCACGGCCGTTGCAGATCGAGTCCACAAGGTGCGTCGATGGCGTCGTCGTGGTGGACGAAGTGCTGGTGGGCGGGGTTGAGCCCCTAGAGGCCATGGTGGTGGGAGTCGCGCCACCGCGTTCCGCTCGGTGGTCGGCTTTGGCCCTACCGACATGGTCGTTGCCAGAACAAGCAGTAAGCAGGCAGACGATGATCACCGCCGCTGCGAGAGTTCGCGACAGGGAGGGAGCCGTCGACCTCAGCTTCACAGGGGCTGTAGCTCGTTCAACCCCTGGGTGTTCTCATTGACGATCAGGCTGACGGCGTCGGGCTCCAGACCCTCGAGTTCCTCCAGGTAGTCGAGAGGCTGGGGCATGCCTTCGATGTGGGGCCAATCCGAGCCGAAGATCACCCGCTCCGGGCCCATCAACTGCAACAGGTCGTGTACGTCGTCTTCCCAGAACGGGTTGATCCAGATGTGGCGCTTGAACGTGACGACCGGGTCCTCCTGGAACCAGCCGGCGAGCTTGGTACCCAACGCGTCCAAGCGGTGGAACAGCCCACGTAGAAAACCCGAGCCGTTCTCGACAGATGCGATCCGCAGGTTCGGGAACCGGTGGAACAACTGGTCAGCGACGAGTGAAGCCAGGAAGTCTTCGATCGGCCGTTCAAGTTGCAACATCTTGATCGGCTGCGGCACCCCGCCCTTGAAGCTCGACGTGAAGCCATCGGAGGCATAACCGTTGGAGGAATAGCCCGAGTCGCCGGCGTGGACCACCACAGTGATACCGGCCTCGTTGACCCTGGCCCAGAACGGATCGAACATCGGGTCCGTTGGTGGCCGTTGACCCGATGCAGTGGTCGGGGCCGCTGGTCGCATGACGATCGTGCGGGCACCCCGGTCGAGTGCCCATTCCAGTTCGCTGACGGCGAAGTCCAGGTCAGCGAGTGTCACGTATGGGGCGGCAAAGATTCGGTCCTTGTAGTCGAAGCCCCAGTCTTCTTCGACCCACCTGTTGAACGCACGGAACAGAACAGCCACCGCCTGTGGATCGTGCTTGAGTTCCTCCTCGTAGACCATGCCGAGGGTTGGGAAGAGCCAGATCTTCGCCAGTCCGTGGTCATCCATGGTGCTGAGGCGGGCGTCACGGTCGCGGTACTCGGGCCTGATCCTGTCCCTGGCCTTGAGCAGGTCGAGCGGATTGTCGCCCGCGGGGTTGCCGCGGAAATAGTCCTTGAGAACGCCGGGCGCTGCGACCGGGTCGAACGTCGGGTTGACCACCGCACGCGAAACGCGCCCTCCGACAACGTGGTACTTGCGGCCGTCTATTTCGGCCCATCGGATCGTGCGGTCCGCCCACGCCGGATCGAGATGACGCTGGAAGGCGTCCAGAGCTTCGTAATAGTGGTTGTCGGCGTCGAAGATTGCCATAGGAGAACTGTCATCTCTCTTCGCTTGCGGCGCAAGCCGTGTTGCTGCAGTCTGGCGGACATGGGACGCGCGGGACGTGCCGGCTTCTGGGCCGGGATCGCTGTAATCGCTCTGCTGGCGACGGGGTGTGGGTCGCCGGTGGTTGGAGCTCTGACCAGGGCTTCCGGGCCACCTTCGGTGGTCGAGCAACCCGGGGAGGGTTTCCGATGTCAACAGCCCGGTGTCGACGGCTCGTTCAGTCGTGTGGATCCGTCCAAGGTCGACATGGATTCAGACGCGGTCTCGAAGGCGATCGCGTACGCATCCGATCGAGGCGCCCAGTCGGTGCGGGTCTACCGCCACGACTGTCTGGTCGGAACCAGTTGGCTCGACGACACCAACAGTTGGAGCCCGATGGCTGCCTGGAGCATGACCAAAGGGGTCGTGTCGATCATCGCAGGGCGCGCCTACACCCAGGGCAAGCTCGACCTGGATGCGACAGTCGGAACATACCTGGAGGGTTTGGATTCGGCTCATGCTGCGCTCACCGTCAGGCAGTTCCTGACCCAGACGACCGGGCTCCGCTTTGCCTGGGCGAATGACCTGAATGACGCAGCAAACTTCGATTCGGCGGCGCTGGTCTTGAAGCGTCCCTTCGAAGCGACCCCGGGCTCGACGTTCATCTACGCCCAGACGACGGTCACCGCCCTGGTGTCCGTGATCGAAGCTGCAGTCGGCGAGGACCTCCAGAGCTATGCCGCGCGCGAGTTGTTCGAGCCGCTCGGGATCACGCACGACTCCTGGCACTGGGCCCGTGACGGTTCGGGTCGCACCCAGGGATTCGCGTTTCTCGAGATGAGCCCCGACTCGTTCGCCCGGCTTGGATCGCTTCTACTCAACGACGGTGTGTGGAACGGTCGACAGATCATCAGCTCCGACTACATCACCCAGGGGTCCATGGGCACCAGGGCCAACACCGGCTACGGCTTCCTTTGGCGCACGAACTTCGGACCCCCCGGAGTGGCGCCCTCGCTGGACGCGATCCGTGAGGGTGTTCCGGCAGCGACCCCCAAGACCTACTGGCTGAGCGGAATGTTCAACCAGAACGTGTTCGTCCTTCCCGAATTGGACATGGTCGTCGTCAGGATGGGACTTCCCGCGGACGTGTTCGGTGACCCCTACGGCGAATCAGTAGGGGCCCGACCTGACTGGGACCATCGGTTCTTCCAGTTCCTGCTGGGTGGCGTCACCGACGTCGACGTTCCGGACCCGGGGCCATGGCAGCCTGGCCCCGAGGGGCTGCCCAACGGGATCGATGCGGACCATCTGATCGCGTTGGACCTGCTGTTCGGCCAGCCCGGCTGACCTGACCCGGGCCTAGACGGCCTTGGCCTGACTTTCGCCGTCTCCCACTGCCCACTTGTCGACGTGGCTGATGGGCGAGTCCGGGTCCCAGACGTCCTTGAGGTAGTGGAACTCGCACTCGAACTTGTCGGCCGAAACCGTCGCCAGCGCAAAGCCGTACTCGGCGTTGAAGTAACGCACGTGGGGATTGTTGGCCGTGTAGTCGGTCGGGAAGAGAATCGTCGAGATCGACGACACCAGGAACTCGGGCATGACCGGAGTTGAACTCTGGTTGTGGGGCTCGGCGAGCACGTCGAGCACGAAGCTCGCATGCCAGTCACCGGTGATGGTCACTGGGTTGGAAACGCCGGATCCGGCGACAGTTTCAAGCAACCGCTTGCGCGATGCGCGGTAGCCGTCCCACATGTCGCGGTAGTAGGTGGGGGTCTCGGCGGTTCCGATATTGAGCCCGGCCAGCATCACGGGGTTGCCGAGGATGTTCCACTTCGAGTCCGAATCGGCGATCGCCCCGTGGAGCCACTTCTCCTGGGCCTCGCCCAGATTCGTACGGTCCTCCGCAAACATCTCTTCACAAGCCGCGCCGTCGTCAGCGGTGTATCCGACTGTCGTGCGACATGGTGGGACGTCCGCGTTCTGGCGGGTTTCGATCATGAACAGCGAGGCGAGCGATCCGAATTCGAAACCACGGTTCACGACCAGTTCGGCGAAGTCCTCAGGAGTCTTGCCAGCCGGTGGACTGGCAAGACGGATTGGCGTGTGTTCATACCACGCCTGGTAGGCGGCAAGGCGACGAGCTCGACTCCGGGGCTCATTGATATCGGACCCTCCGACATCACCTGCGTAGTTGTCAGAGACCTCATGGTCATCGAAGGTGACTATCCACGGGGCCTTATGGTGCGCCGCCTGCAGGCTCGCGTCGGACTTCGTCTGGACGTACCGGCTGCGGTAGTCGGCGAGTGTCATCGCAGCGGGCGTATCCCACACCCGGGCACCTGACTTGTCGGGGGAGAGGTCCCCAAGGTTCATCTCGTAGATGTAGTCACCGAGAAACACCACGGCATCTAGATCGTCGATCTCTGCAGCCCGCGCCCATGCCCCGTACTGGCCCCACTGATAGTCCTGACACGACGCAAACACGAAGCGGAACTGCTCGGGGTCGGCATCCGCTGCAGGGAACGTGCGGGTCTGGGCGGTCGGGGATGTCTGGGCACCCGAGCGGAAGCGGTAGTAGTACCAGGTGTCGGGCTTGAGGCCGCTCACGTCGACGTGCACGGAGTGGGCCAATTCGGGTTTGGCCACCGCGACATCGGAAGCCACGAGCTTCGTGAACTCCGGGTCGGTGGCGACATCGAAGGCCACTTCGACAGAAGCACCGGCCGCCGCGTCGGCCGGAAAGATCCGGGTCCACAACATGACGCGGTCGGACAGCGGGTCGCCGCTGGCCACACCGAGGGGGAAGGCGGAGCTTGCAAGGTCGGCTTGTGCGGGCTCGGCCGCAATCACCGACCCGGTGCTCTTGTCAGACTTGTCCTTTCCGGACCCGGCCGACTCGTCAGAACTGGACGCGCAGGCCGCGGTCACGCCCGCCAGAGCCATCGATATGAGCAGTTCGCGTCGCTCCATCGGTCACTCCCCGACGCTTGCTTCTGCAAGGGACTTCGCCCAGCGGTAGTCGGCCTTTCCGGATGGTGAACGGCGGATCTCGTCCACGAACACCCAAGCCTTGGGAAGCTTGTATCTGGCGATCGACTTACCTGCGTGTTCGCCCAGCGCTGTTTCGACGAGTTCCGTCCCTGCGGCCGACGCCCCGTCGTTCATTGCCACGACGGCGGTGACCTCGGACCCCCAACGCTCACTCGGGCGGCCACAAACCAGAACATCCGCAACATCGGGATGGGAGACGATCGCCATTTCGACCTCTTCGACGAAGATCTTCTCGCCACCGGAGTTGATGCACTGCGAGTCCCGACCCAACAGGTCGATCCCACCGTCGGCACGTCGGATCGCGCGGTCGCCCGGTACTGAATACCGGGCACCTTGCACCGTCGGGAAGGTCTTTGCTGTCTTGGCTGCGTCGCCCAGGTAGCCGAGTGGAACGCTGCCGCCCTGGGCAAGCCAACCGATGCCCTCATCGCCTGCCTCTAGGACCCTGGTCATGTCTTCGGAGATCACCTCGGCGCCGGGTCCGGGATCGAATTTACCGGTCGAGACGCCACCCTTGGACGAAAGGTGCGAGGCTTGGGCGCCGCTCTCAGATGAGCCGAGGGAATCGTTGATCAGCATGTTCGGCATCGCATCGAGGAGTTCCTCCTTGATGGCGGAACTCAGCGGCGCGCCACCGTTGCCGATCACGAAGAGGGATTCGGCGTTGTAACTGCCGCGCTTGTACTCCTCGAGGATCGGTCGGGCCATGGCGTCGCCGACGACGACGATCGACATGACCTTCTCGCGCTCCACCGTCTTCCACACTTCGACCGCGTCCAGGTTGTGGGCGGTCGGCAAGATGACGGTGGAACCCGCGTTAAGCATCATGAATGACGCCCACTGGGCGGCGCCGTGCATGAGTGGCGGGAGCGCCATGAGTCGGAAGCCCGTGTTGGCGCGGGCCTTCTCTGCGATCTCCGCTGCCGAATGGACCTCGATCCAGGTGCCGACCTCTTTGCCGCCCATGGCGTTCATGAAGATGTCGTCCTGGCGCCACAGAACACCCTTGGGCATTCCGGTGGTTCCCCCGGTGTAGACGATGTAAAGGTCATCCGGAGACGGCTCGACCGGTGGACCATCGGGTGAGGAACCGGCCAGGGCCTCCTCGTAGTCGACGGCCCCGGGCAGCAGTTCGTTGCCCGAATCATCGGCGACCTGGATCAGAACCCGCAGGCGCGGAAGCCTGTCGAGAACCTCGGCGAGCACCGGAGCGAACGTCGCGTGGTAAATGATTGCGGTCGTGTCGGAATCGGTGAGGAGGTAGAGCAGTTCGTCCTGGACATAGCGGTAGTTGACATTGATCGGCGCCACCCGTGCCTTGTAGGAGCCAAGCATGCCCTCGATGTACTCGTTGCCGTTGTAGAGGAAAAGGGCGAGCTGGTCCTGACCGGATTCGTGATTCTGGAGCGCTTCGCGCTCAGTGTGACAGCCGAGTCCCTGTGAATGCAGGAACGAAGCGAGTCTGCGGGTCCGCTCGGCCAACTGGGCGAATGTCAGACGGACTTCGCCGTAGATGAGCGCCTCGCGATCCGGAACGGCGGCGGCGACAACTTCACTCACTGTTGCCAGGTTGAACTGCTCACGTTTGGTCGGAGCAACTCCAGAACTTGAATCGGTTCCCATGTATCGTTCGCCCCCGTGCGAAATCCCTGACGATGTGTCAGATTTGTCCAAACTTGTTGCGAGGTTAGACCAAGCCCGTGACGTCCCCTAGCGCCGCACGTCGGCCTTCAACACCGGAGTACCTCAAGCATGTCTGAACCCTCCTACCCGAACCGATTCGAGAACAAAGTCGCATTCCTCACGGGAGCATCGTCGGGAATCGGTAGGGCAACAGCGGTTCGACTCGCTGGCGAAGGGGCAAGGGTCTTCGCCGTTGACATCAATGGTGAGGGACTGGCCAAACTGGCCGAGGAGGTTTCTGCTGCAGGTGGGCAGATCACGACGCGGACCGGGAGCATCGCCGACCGAAGCGAGTGCTTCGCAGCGATTGAGCAGTGCGTCTCGGACCTGGGATCACTCGACGTCCTCGGAAACATCGCCGGTGTTTCACGGGCTGACCACATCACCGACATCACCGAGGACCAGTACCGGATGATGATGTCGGTCAACGCCGACGGCCCGTTCTTCCTCTGTCAGGCGGCGATTCCCCACCTGCTTGAGTCCAACGGGAACATCGTCAACATCGCCTCGAATGCAGGCCTCATGGGTACCGCATATACGGTTGCGTACTCAATGACCAAGGGCGCGATAGTGCAGCTGACGCGATCGCTCGCGATGGAACTCGCCAAGACCAAGGTTCGCGTCAACGCGATCGCCCCCGGTGGAATCTCGACCGGACTGACCGACAACTTCCACATGCCGAAGACACTCGACGGTGACCTGATCATGCCCTACATGGGTTTCCGCGGCATGGGTGTACCGGAGGACATCGCAGCCCTGTTCGCCTTCGTCGCCTCCGACGAGGCGCGCAACATTCATGGCAGCATCATTTCGAGCGACCTGGGACTCACCTGCGGGTGAGGTCCTGCCAACCCGAACTGGCCGTCGCTTGAGGCCCGGCGACGGTAGGCCGAACCGGGCGGGCAGCGAAAACACAAATAGGGGGACAGATGTCATATCCATCGACCAACGAGGCACGGCCGGAGGAGTCCCGTCGCGATCCCGAGCAACTCCGGTCGATGATCGAGAACTGGCTCGGCGGACGGCAGGGGGTCAGCGGCGCAACGGTCACCGACGTCGTCGTCCCCGAGTCCAATGGCATGTCGAGTGAGACGGTGCTCGTCGACGCGACCTGGAACGAGGACGGCGCCAGAGGTGGCGACGGAGACGGACACAAGGACGTCCGGCTCGTGTTCCGCATCGCTCCGTCGGACGACGCTGTTCCCGTTTTCGAGAACTACGACCTGGAATCGCAGTTCCGGGTGATGGCCGACGTCGCCCGATTGAGCCAGGTGCCGGTGCCCAAGGTTCTGTGGCTGGAGCTCGACCCGGGCCCGATCGGGTCACAGTTCTTCGTCATGGAGCGCTCCGACGGGCAGGTGCCACCGGACGTGATGCCCTACAACTTCGGTGACAACTTTCTGTTCGACGCACCCCCCGGGGACCGCGACCGCCTGGAGTTCAACTCCGTAAAGGTCCTCTCCGAACTCCATGCGATAGCGGACCCCGTGAGGAGCTTCAGCTATCTCGACGGGGCTGACGCATCGCCCGACGCTTCCAACGGGGATGCGTTCCTGCGGGCACACGTAGCCAGGAGTCGCCGCTACTACGACTGGGTAATCCGTGACGGCCTCCCGTCCCCGCTTTTGGAGCGCGGCTTCCAGTGGCTCGAGGACAACTGGCCGAACGAGGTCGACAGCCCGGTGCTCAGTTGGGGAGACGCCAGGATCGGCAACATGATGTTCCGGAACTTTGAACCGGTTGCGGTGCTCGATTGGGAAATGGCCTCTGTGGCTCCGCGTGAGATCGACCTCTCATGGATGATCTTCCTGCACCAGTTCTTCGAAGACATCGCGCACGTGATGGAACTGCCAGGCATGCCGGACTTCATGGAACGTGATCGGGTCGTCGCCCGCTATGGCGACCTCACCGGCTATGAGCCCAGGGACATGGACTTCTATGTGCTCTATTCGGCGCTGCAGCACGGCATCATCATGAGCCAGGTGCAACGTCGGGCGATCCGTTTCGGTGCGTCTGAAATGCCCGAGGATGTCGACGACATGATCCTGCACCGGGCGCTACTCACCTCGCTGATCGAGAGCTGA
Organism: Microthrixaceae bacterium; assembly: GCA_049672765.1. Classification (GTDB taxonomy): domain Bacteria; phylum Actinomycetota; class Acidimicrobiia; order Acidimicrobiales; family Microtrichaceae; genus JAGQSZ01. The sequence goes on from JBATWQ010000040.1 coordinate 9,941, forward strand.
CCTCAGCCGTCACCGTCGGAATCTGCGAAGGTCACGGTGACACCCAGTTGGCTGGCGACCTCGGTCCTCAGGGATACCCGAGCCTGGCTGACGTGGCGGAACGCCGTAGCGGCAGCACCCGAATCGTCCAGCGAGGTCATCGAATCGATCGACTTGATCGCTGAAGCGAGAGAATTTTCGAACGACTTTGCCGCGGAGGTCGACTTGGCCTCCACAAGATCCGCCAGGCCGGCGGAGTAGACCGCACGCACGCTGCGCAATTCGGCAGATGCATCTGCCAGGGCGTTGTGTGCCCTACCGGGATCTGCCGCTGCGACGTCGACGGTGCCGGTCGTTTCCCCGCTGGCGGGCCCCAGGGTCATGTCGCCAACGGCGGCCAACGACGCGAGCGAGGCGTTTACCAGATCGTCGATGGCCTGTTGGTGCGACTCTTTGAACTCCTTGGCATAGCCGTCAGACCATGCCTCGGAAAGCTCAGTGGCACCGTCGAGTGCGCTGGTCGTGGCGGCAAGTGCGTAGGCGCACCGCGATGGTTCAAGACCGGCGGGACCGGGCGTGGAGAACAGTACGTATTCGACTCCGCCCAGTCCCCTCAGATGTGCTCCCAGCTGGTCGATCTGGTTCAGGTCGACCTTGCCCCCACCACTGAGCAGCGCTTCCAGCTTATCCGGGTTGATCGGGTAGGCGATCTTGGCCTTGGTGTGTAGCTCGCCGATCGGGCCGACCCGGTACGCGGAAGTCGCCATCCAGTCGAGCCTTGCCTGTCGCCAGGAATCCCGGGTCGTGTCCAGGAGCTTTTCGCTCGGAGCAGCGCACACTGCTGTCATCGATTTGTTGAGCGCCTCGATGGACGACGTCGACTTGGCAAGCCCGGGCAGGATGACGTCATTGGTGATCTCGGCCACGACGGCGTCGCGGGTGCGCCCAACCGACCGCTCACCGGTGCTGCCACCCGTACACGAAGAGACGATCAGCCATAGTGCCAGGATTGCGACCAAGGCTGTGGCAGGCGATCTGTTCGATTTGCGCATCTGGAGCGCCTTTCAGCGGGCTGTGATTCAGAGAGAGTTCAGGAAGGTGAGCAGTGCTTCACGATCGACCCGATCAAGAGCCACGAAGCGGTTCCTGGCGGATTCTGCCTCGCCGCCATGCCACAGAATCGCCTCGGTCAGATTACGTGCACGACCATCGTGGAGGAATCTGGTGTGACGATTGACGGTCTGGGTCAGGCCAATGCCCCACAGCGGGGGAGTGCGCCACTCGGAACCGCTCGCCAGAAAGTCCGGTCGGTTGTCTGCCAGACCACTCCCCATGTCGTGGAGCAGCAGGTCGCTGTAGGGGTGGATGGTCTGCTCGGACAACTGTGACGGTTCGGCCTTGCCGGTCTTGACACTCGACATGTGGCACGACGAGCAGCCGAGTTTGTCGAATACCTTCGCGCCCCGTTTGGTCGACGCCTTGGCCGTGTCACGGCGGGCGGGCACGGCGAGGGTGCGCGTGTATGCGGTCACCCGGTCGAGCTTCTTGTCATCGAGTTCGGGTTCACCTCCGTTGGGAGCGGCCAGACATGCGCTCTGCGATGCGGTGCAGTCCTGGTCCGGGGCGAGTCTCGAGGTGAGGCCGATGTCGCCGTGGAACGCACCGGCCACCTGCTCCTCGACCGTCGCGACATTGGCCTTCCAACCGAATCGGCCGAGTGCGACGCCGTTGGCCGACGGACTCCACACCATGTTCGCCCGGCCCGAGATTCCGTCGCCATCTGCGTCGTCGGGGTCGGCGTTGGCAAGCACCCACGACGCGGGGATCGCTTCGAGCAGACCGCTACCGAATACCGCTGGTCCGACTCTGGGTGATAGCAGGGCCGTGGAGTGCAGCGGTCCGTAGGCAAGGTCAGCGAAGCTGTAGGTCGGTCTTTCGAGTGAGTAGGTGGTTCCGTCGTCGAACTCGCCGGTAACGGCCTCGAGGTCGATCACCATCTTCCCTTCGGCGGGCACTCCGGTGACGCCGTTGTCCTGGAACTGGGTGCCGTAGGTGGGTTCCCCGAGCGGTGAGCCGTGCTCTGCCTCGCCGGGAATGGACAATCGGATCAGTAGCCCCTTGGCGTTGGGCCTATCTGCCGACGGGGGTTCTCCCCGTCCGTCCTTGAAGTGACACGACGAGCAGGATTGGGCGTTGAATACCGGACCCAAACCGTCGCGCCCGACCGTCGAGGCGGGCGCGGTCACCCAGTTGTCGTTGAAGAAGTTGTTGCCGACCACGAAGGCCCGACGATCGCTCTGGGAGAGTCCGTCGATCGGCTGGGCGAAGGCGTTGGAGCCGGTGTTGTGAACCGTAGCGGCGCCCCCGGAAAGCTCACTCGCGGAGCCCTCGCCATTGGTCAGCCGGCCCTCGGGAAGTTGGGTGGCGCGCTCCGGGGTGGACTGACCAGATTTGCCTGCGCACGCGAGGCCAACGCCTCCCGCCACCAGGAAAAGTCCAACGATCAGTCCAGCCCGGAGTGCCTTCATCTCAGACCCCGGTGTCGACCGAGATGCCCAGGTCCTTTGCGCTGGTGGCGATGAGCTTGCCCTGCTCTCCGAGGCTGTCGACGATCTCCTGGAGCGGTGCCGAATCGCCGACGATCATCCGGTCGAAGGCTTCGGGGACGTTGTTTGCGAGCTCAAGGGTGTGCTTCATCTGATCGGCCAGCTTCGTGGCGGTTGCAGCGTCGCTGGCCTCGACGAGGGTGTCCAGGCCGGGTCCCTCCTCGACCCCGGGGTAGGTGCCCAGGTAGACGTTGTTGATACCGATGATGTCGCCCACTACGTCGGCGTTCGTGTTGTCACTGAAGCAGGAGTGTTCGTCCTCTTCATCCTTGGTGTCGATCGCGACAGCGATGCGCTCGCCCGAAAGTTCACCGACCGACAGCGCGCCGATTCCTCGGAACATGTGCCCGACGGCCGCTGCGGGGTCCGCCAGGAACTTCGAGCGGTAGTTGTCGCCGCTGCTCGGATCCCACTGGACCGCAACCGATGTCAGGTCGGACACCAGGACGTCGCCGAGAAGGTTCAGATACGTCGCCCGGCGTTGGGCGTTCGGCGCGGTGGTGTAGTCGGTGAAGGGTCGTTCTCCAGGTCCGGTTTCGCTCAGGTCCTGTCCCCAGAGCAGGAACTCGATCGCGTGCCAACCGGTCGAGATGTTGGTCTCGCCGCCTTCTTCGTTGGTCTCGACCAGGACCGCCTCTGTCACCTCGGGGTATTTGGCGACGTCGTTGATGATTCCTGCGGTGGGATCGCCATCTACGTAGTCGACGTAGGCCTCATCCATGGGCCAGGCGTTGATGCGCCCCTCGGGGCCGTTCTCGGGTTCGTCGATCGGACCGTCATAGAAACGGAAGGCCTCGGTCGGCAGGTAGTCGTCGCGGGCTGCGAGCCACTGGTCCTTGGCAGCGGTGAGAGTCTGCTCGCTGGGGTTGTCGGTGAAGGCCCGCAGTGAGGCCTGTAACTCCATCGCCGAGGCGATCGATACCTGGTAGCTGGCATAGACGCCCTTCGCGTAGTGCTCGGCAACCTCCCTGGCGGCCACGAGGTCCAGTTCGGGGGCATCTGCCACGGAGCTGTCGCCAACGGTCTTGTCCCCCGTGGACGCAGCATCCCCGCTATCGCTGGAGCACGCCCCCAGGGTCAGGGCCATGGTGGTCGCCACGGCTGCTGCAAATAGTGTCTTTCGGCGCATCATTGTTGGAATCTGCTTCCCTTGGATCGGACCAGCTATGGGCTAGTTAACCTTGCTTATCACTTTTACTAATGTACGGGTTACTCCAGGAAAGGCGTCGTGCGCAAAATCGGGCGCGAGATAGATATTCGAACGGCGTCCGCCCGACCTGTGAGCGGAAAGTCGCTCGTCGCGTTCCGAGTGGTGTTCGGAGCCGTCGTGGCAGCGAGCGCGATTCGACTGCTTCTGACCGACTGGGCGGTGTCCCTGTACGGCGGACCAACCCGACATTTCGCGTACGCAGGTTTGGGCTGGCTACCTGTCCCGTCTGCATTCCTGATGAGGGTGATGATCACCGCGATAGCGATCGCCGCGGTGCTCGTGATGCTCGGCTACCGCTACCGGATCTCGATGTTGATTCTCTGGGTGCTGTTCACGTGGATGGAGTTCACCGAGGCGACTGTCTACCTGAACCACTACTGGTTCATCTCCGTCATGGGCGCGTTGATGATCTTCCTGCCGATGGACTCCCACGACGCCGTACCAGTTGGCTCGGTCTGGTTGGTCAGATTCCAGGTGGCGGTCGTCTACGTGTTCGCAGGGATCGCCAAGCTGCACGGCGACTGGCTGCTCCATGGTCTGCCGATGTCGTTGTGGCTGGGAACCCGCTCCGATCTGCCGGTGGTGGGGGGCCTGCTCGAAAGCGTTACGACCGCAGTGGTGCTCAGTTGGGCCGGCGCACTATTCGACTGCTTCGTCGTAGTGTTCCTCCTCTGGCGTCGGACCAGGCTGGTCGCGTGGTTGACCGTCTTCGCCTTCCATGTATTGACCTGGTTGCTGTTCCCGATCATTGGCGTGTTTCCATTCCTGATGGTCGGGGCGTCCTTGATCTTCTTCGATCCTGATTGGCCAACACGCCTTCCTGATTGGCTGACTCGCTTCGCCGGGATCAGGGATAGCGGTACGGCGCGGATTCACCGGACTCATCCAACCCGGGTAACGGACAGGTCTGGCGAAGCGCGCCCCACCATTTCCCGCTGGGTAACGGACAGGTCTGGCGAAGCGCGTCCCACCATTTCCCTCTGGGTGATGGCCGGGGCGGCGCTGTGGCTCACGTTCCAGGTGCTGTTCCCGCTGCGACACGTTCTGTATCAGGGAGACGCCCGCTGGACCGGCGAGGGCTACCGGTTCGCCTGGAACGTCCTGGCGACGGAGAAGGCCGGCGATGTGGTGTTCCGCGTTACCGATCTGGCCTCTGGTGGCACCGTACGCACCGACGCGACGGACCTATTCACCCCACAGCAATGGCGGACCATGGCGACGGACCCGGAGTTGATCCGTCAGGCCGCCCACTATGTCGCAAACGAAGAAGCCGGGACACGAGGTGTTCCCGTGTCCCGGCTCCAGGTTCGAGTCGATGCATTCGTGTCATTCAACGGGCGCAGGGCCCGGCGAATCATCGATCCGGATGTCGACCTGGCCGTCGAACCGATGCGGTTCGGTCACCAGCGGTGGATCAGACCCGCTCGATAACGGTCGCAGAGCCCATTCCGCCTGCAGCGCACATCGCGACGGCACCGAACTGGGCGTCGATCCGCTCGAGTTCGTTGATCATCGTGACGATCATGCGCGCGCCGGTGCATCCGATCGGGTGTCCAAGTGAACAACCCGAGCCGTTGACGTTGACGATCTCGGGATCGAGGCCCAGACGCTTGACGGCCGCAACGGTGACTGAGGCGAACGCTTCGTTGATCTCCCAGGAGGCGATATCCGCCTGGGCGATTCCGGACTTGGCGAGCGCCTTCGTGATAGCGACACTCGGGCTGAGACCGGTCTCGGCGGGAGTCAGCGCGGCGGACGCCCAGCCACGGATGACCGCCAGCGGCTTGAGACCGTGGGCCTTGGCGTAATCGGCGCTGACCAAAACGAGGGCAGCGGAAGCATCGTTGAGCCCGGAGGAGTTACCGGCAGTCGTCGTTGCTCCATCATCGAGCGGGTTGAGCAGCGGGAGCGACGCGAGCTTCTCGAGGGTGGATCCTCGGCGCGGGTGCTCGTCGACGCTGAACTCACCCCCGCCGGGGAGCGACACCGGGACGATTTCGTTCTTGAAGCGTCCCTCGTCGATGGCCCGGATCGCGTTCATGTGTGAGCGGAAAGCCCACTCGTCGGCCTCTTCGCGGGTCACCCCGGCCATGCGCGCGGCGTTGTCTCCGACACCCTTGGCCGTGTTGAACGGCGGGGCGTCCTCGGTCTCTTCGTTGGCCGGCGAGAGCCAGAAGGCCGGAGCGCCGTCGGGTCCCGGTCGCGAGGTGCCGGGTGAGGTCGACATCGATTCGACTCCGCCGCCGATGCCGACGTCGATCATTCCGGCCGCGATGTTCGCTGCTACCCACTGGGTGCCGGCCATGCCCGATGCGCACCAGCGCTGGGTGGCCACTCCGGGGACGTTCATCATTCCGAGACGCACGGCCACGTTGCGGCCGATGTTTCCGCCACCCTGGAACGACTCACCGAATCCCATGTCCTCGATATCCTCGACGGGAACCCCGGAGCGTTCGACGGCCGCCTTCATCGCCACTTCGGCGAGCGAGAAGGCATCGACTCCGGTTAGTGAGCCCTTGTAGGACGTGGCGATCGGAGTGCGGGCCGCTGAAACGATTACGACGTCGGTCGACATAGAACTTCCCCTTCGAGAATCTGACTAGGCGTCAGATAGTTGCAGCCTTGCGGGACGCCGACCAACCCGGCCCCCTCAGGACGTGGGACAGGCGGTCCCTCCAGTTGTCGGACCGGCCGACGTCCTTGAGGATCTGCCAGTGCTCGTGTGCCGCGATACGCAACGGGTTGAACGTGTTGATGTTCTTGGTAAGCCCGTATGTGGGTGTCTCCTCTTCGCGCTGGAAAGTTCCGAAAAGTCGGTCCCAGATGATGAGGATGCTGCCGTGGTTGCGGTCCAGGTACTTCTTGTCCATGCCGTGATGCACCCGGTGGTGCGACGGCGTGTTCAGTACTTCTTCGAGGGAACCGATCGAGCGGATCGCGTCTGTGTGGATCCAGTACTGATACAGAAGGTTGACCTGCCGGGCGGTCTCGATCACGCTCGGGCGGATTCCCAGCAGCGACATCGTTCCGTAGGGAACGAACATTCCCAGCGACTCTGCCCACGGCTGTCGAAGGGCGGTAGACAGGTTGTAGCGCTCACTTGAGTGGTGCACGACGTGGATGGCCCACATGATGCGGCTCTCATGCTGGAGACGGTGGTTCCAGTAGTAGATGAAATCCCAGCCCAGGATCGCAGCACCGATCGCGACAGGACCGGTGCCGAGGTCGGGCAGAAGGCGCTTGTCAAACAAGCGTCGGGCGGCGGTTTGCGCAGCCCAGGTGGAACTCGCCAGCACTCCCGCCGAGGCCAACGTCGTAACGGCGAAGGGGTTCACTCGGGCGGGACTCCCAGCAACGCGACTCCCAGGAACCGGACTCCCGTCGACCGGATTTCCTTCGACCGGATTCGAAGGGACCGGATTCGAAGGGACCGGATTGACCGCCTTAACACCGACTGGGAGTCTGCCTGCCTCGGTGTTGCGGGACCGACGGTACGCGTCGATGCCGGTCGCGACCACCGCGGTCGCTGCGGCCACTCCGAGCAGGCGCTTGGCGAACCGCCCGCCTGGTAGGGCGAAGTCACGGGCGAGTTTCGCCGTGAGGACCGGAATCACCAGGCTGCCCGTACCCATCGTCAGGCTTGCGACGGTGTCGCGCCATTCGTAGTCGACGGGGGAGGGGCCCTCTCTATCGGCGCGTCGACGCAACCACCTGGCCTCGTATGCCATCGACGAGAAGAACCCGGGAATGGCCAGAACAGTCAGATCCATCGCGAGACCATCCTCATAAGTCGACCACTACGCGGAGGTCTTCTTCGCAGCTGCCTTCTTGGCCGGAGCCTTCTTGGCAGCAGTCTTCCTCGCGGGCGCCGTTTTGGCCGCAGTCTTTTTGGCCGGGGCCTTGCGAGCAGCCGTCTTCTTAGCCGGAGCCTTCTTAGCCGGAGCCTTCTTAGCTGGGGCCTTCTTGGCTGCTGCCTTCGTCACTGTCGCCTCAGCCGTGGAGGGAGCCTTCTGGGCCGACGTCGACTTCCTGGGGAGCTTGCCGCTCTTGACTGACTTCTTCACCGAGTCGACTGCGTCGGTGACGGCCGCAGTGGCCGCCGAAGTCATGGGAGAAGTTGCGTCGTCGGCGCGCTTTGCGATGTCTCGAACGGTCGATTCGATTTGGTCTACGGCCCGACGGACCTCGGTCTCCACGGAACCAACCAGGTGGCGGATCTCCTCGAGAGCTTCCTTTGCGAATGCGGTGATTTCCTGCTCAATATTTCCGGTCACAATTGCCCCTTCGTCTATCCATCGGATTCCCAAAGCATACAGATCGCGTGTACACCTCAGGCTATGCAGAGCTTCTCCTCGGATGACTTTGGGCCGGATTTCACATGGGGTGTGGCCAGCGCCAGCTACCAGATCGAGGGTGCGCCAACCGCAGGTGGCAAAGGTCCATCCATCTGGGACACGTTCTCGCACAGTCGTGGCTTCGGCGGGCTACGCCGACACGTCCATGGCAACGAAACCGGCGACATCGCGTGCGACTTCTACAACCGCTACCCGGAAGACCTGTCGCTCGTACCTCAACTCGGTTTCGGGGCGAAGCGCTTTTCGATTTCTTGGCCGCGCATCCTGCCCGGGGGTACCGGCCGCGCCAGCGACAGCGGCATCGATTTCTACTCCCGGGTGGTCGACCGCTGCCTCGAGCTCGGCATCGAGCCGTGGGTGACCCTGTACCACTGGGACCTTCCCCAAGCGCTCCAGGACCGCGGCGGTTGGGCCAACCGCGATGTCATCGGATGGTTCGCGGACTACGTCGGCATTGTCGCCGAGGCGCTTGGCGACAGGGTCAAGAACTGGATGGTCTTCAACGAACCCCTCAGCTTCCTGATCATGGGAAACCTGCTGGGCGAACACGCGCCCGGAATCCGTAGTCGCGCAAAATTCCTGGCGTCGATGCACCACGTCAACCTTGCCGCTGCTGCCGCCGCAGACGTTCTTCGCTCGGTCACGCCCGGGGCGAACGTAGGAACAACCCACTACCTGGCTGACATCGCAGCGACCGGTACAACGGCCATGCACCGGCGGGCGGTGCGTTCGGCCGACGCCTTCATCAACCGCACATACATAGAGCCCAACCTGGGTCTCGGCTATCCCGTGGACGACTGTGGGTTCCTCAAGCCGATCGAGAAGTACTTCGGTGCTGGCGACGACGACGCAATTCAGGTCGACTGGGACTTCCTCGGGGTTCAGTACTACACGCGGTTCAAGGCGCCGCTGGCGCCGGTGCCCGGTATGGGAACCATCCCGATGTTCGGACGCGACTTCCGCAACTACGACCTGACGGCCACGGGCTGGGAGGTCAATCCGTCGGGTCTCCGCAAGGTGATCATGGCCATGCACGCCTACGGCCGCTTTCCCAGGCTCGTTATCACCGAGAACGGAGCCGCCTACCCGGACCAACTGGTGCGGGGCCCCGAGGGAGATGTGGTCGATGACCCACGAAGGGTCCTGTTCTACCAACTGCACCTGGCGGAGGTGCTCGAAGCCAAACGCGCCGGTGCGCCCGTCGATGGATACTTCGCCTGGTCCCTCACCGACAACTTCGAATGGGCCGACGGATACCGCCCCCGGTTCGGGCTGGTGTACGTCGACTACGAAACCCAGACGCGCACGATCAAGAGTTCAGGCCAGTGGTTCAAGCAGTTCCTGAAGGGCGACTGATCGAGCGACGCGAAGTCCGACGGCGATCGAGCGACCCGGAGTTGCTGAATGGCGACTGATCAGCCGACCTGGAGCGGCGGACGCAGCATCGTCAGGTTGTTCTCGGCGACGTTGGATCCTCGACTCGCTGTGCCGTCGGAAACAACTGCGCCGAGGATGAACGGCTCTGCCTTCGACAGATCGACGTGGTAGCCCATGTCGGCGAGCGACGCGATCGTCATCGCGCTCATCTTGGCTCCGGAGTTCATCCAGCCTGTCATTAGCTCGGTGGTAAAGACGTTTTCACGCCAGTGGCTGTCGGCCGTCCCGGATCCGCCGGTGTTCTCGACCGGCACCGTCGAGACACCTCCGAGCAGGCTCCACTCTGAAGTCGCGGCCGCGCCCACGAAACGGGGATTGACTCCGCCGGCGCCGGTCAGCAGGTGTCGGTTACCGTTCGCCCAGGACGTGTCCCAGAGGGTTCCGATTCCGAGGACGTGGCCCATCTCGTGGAGGATGACCGACCCGAAGGTCCCCTTGGTCTGCATCGTGGCGATGTCGGCGGAGTCGAAGGTCATCTCGCCCGCAACCCCGAGTTCGGTGGACGTGAGCATGCAGGTGGGCCCGGCGCTGCCGAGGACCGATCCCGGCCCGTCGATTGGTTCGACCTTGATGTAGATGACCAGGTCGTCGATGGCGCTGGGTAGCGGTTGACCATCCGGGGCGGTGCAGCCGAGGTCTGATCCGTCGACATCAGGAAGCCCGGCGGTGATCACCTGTTGCCAGCGGGCAGCTGCAGTGGCGAAGGTCGCGGCGACATCGGGAGCCAGTTCGTCTACCCCCTCGAGGGTGATGTCGAATGGCTCGGTGGGTCCGGGTGCGATGGTGACGGTCAGGTGCTGTTCGACAACTCGAACAACACCGTCGACCTCAACTCCGTCGGTGGCCGTGAGGGTCAGCGTGTGTTGTGTCGACACGCCGCCGACCGCTGCCAGGGTGACGTTGCGACTGCCCGTGCCCTGACATGAATTGATCGTCAGCTCTGGTGCGTCGTCACCGTCGACATCGATGGTGCAGGTGACATCGTCTCCGTTGACGTCGTCGACGGACCAGGTGAGGGTCACGATCGCCGGCGAAGTACCGGGAGCAGTAGCTGGCTTGAAGTACGAAATGGTCGGCGCAAAATCGCCATCTACAGGAGGCGCGTCGGGGAGTGGGGTGCACCCGACAATCAACGCGAGTCCGGCCAGAACGATTACCGAGGTTGCCAGCGGCGACCTGAATGGGTTCATCTGCATCTAGCCCTCCCCGGCTTCGTAGTCACGGTATATGACTACAAAGGAGAATCCAATGATTACGAGAAGGCGGCGCGGTAGGCTGATTTCCTAGAGCCACCCCCCCGGGTCGGGGAGAAATGAGTTGACCGTGCCGACCGGAACCGTGAAATTCTTCAACGCCGAAAAGGGATTCGGATTCATCAGCCGCGATGACCAGGACGGCGACCTTTTCGTCCACTTCTCCCAGATCGCTGGTTCGGGCTACAAGTCTCTCGACGAGGGTCAGAAGGTCGAGTTCGAGGTTGGGCCCGGCCGTAAGGGCGACGAGGCCCAGAACGTCCGAGTCGTCTGAGTGGTATCTGGCATATTCGACGAATCCGTCTGGGACGAGGTCCCGGGATTCGATCTCGAAGACATCACATACCACCGTGCCAGGTCCTCGGGGACCGTGAGGGTCGCGTTCGACAGGCCCGAGGTCCGCAACGCGTTCCGCCCGTCGACCGTGGACGAGCTGTACAGGGTCCTCGATCACGCACGTCAGACATCGGATGTCGGCTGTGTCCTGCTGACCGGTAACGGCCCATCTCCCAAGGATGGCGGCTGGGCGTTCTGCTCGGGTGGCGATCAGCGCATCCGGGGCAAGGACGGCTATCGCTACACCGACTCGGACGACCAGATCGATCCCGCCCGCAGCGGTCGGCTCCACATTCTTGAGGTACAGCGCCTGATTCGCTTCATGCCGAAGGTTGTCATCTGCGTGGTGCCGGGTTGGGCGGCCGGAGGAGGTCACAGTCTTCACGTCGTTGCAGACCTGACGCTCGCCAGCCGGGAACATGCGCGCTTCAAGCAGACCGACGCCGACGTGGCCAGCTTCGATGGTGGCTTCGGATCCGCCTACCTGGCCCGCCAGGTCGGCCAGAAGTTCGCACGAGAGATCTTCTTCCTCGGGGATGAGTACTCCGCCGAGGACGCCCACCGTATGGGAATGGTCAACGCGGTCGTCGACCACGCAGACCTTGAGTCCGTTGCACTCGAGTGGGGTGCAAAGATCAACGCCAAGAGCCCGACCGCTCAGCGCATGTTGAAGTACTCCTTCAATCTGATCGATGACGGGCTGGTCGGACAGCAACTGTTTGCCGGTGAAGCGACCCGCCTGGCCTATATGACGGACGAGGCGGCGGAAGGCCGTGACTCCTTCCTAGAGAAGCGCGACCCGGACTGGTCGCCGTTCCCCTGGCACTTCTGAATCGATCACGCCCAGTTGGCGTTCTTCCGACGCTGCTCAGGTGGTCAGCTCGATGCCTTGCCTGCTGCCTTGACCGACCGGCGGTGCTTGGCCAGACGACGGTGCACGGGGAATCCCCACAGCAGAGCCGAGAAGGCCCACTTTCTCGGGCTGTCCAACTTGGCCCGCCGAGCTGCGAAGTAGGCACCGCTCGCTTCGGCGACGTGCAGTCCGACAGTACCGACAGCAAGGGATCGCATCGTGTCGCGGGGAATCGTGTCGCCGGCAACGCCCTTCCACTTCTCCCAGGCTTCGTCGTTGAACGCAACGGCGGCCGTGGTGCCGATCCCCGCGATAACGAACAGTCTCCATGCCAGGCTCGGTCGGCGGGGGTTGCTCATTGTGTCTCCTACTGTTCGGTCGACTGTCGTGCGCGTTGCCACGCTTGGGACGGGGTCAATGCTTGGCCGCTCACCGTAGTCGCCCTGATCTAGGCTTTCGTGGCGTCGGTGCGACTGGCGGGCCGATCCGGGGGATTGACGATGAAGAACACAAGAGCCCTTTTTCTTATCGTTGCAGTGGCAATGATAGCTATGGGGGCTGCTGCCTGCAGTGGCTCCGACGACACCGCTTCCGGCAGCACGAGCTCGACAGCAACATCGACATCGACCTCGGCCCCGACGACGAATCCGCCGAAGAAGCTGACGATTCTCGTCTCGAACGACGACGGCTATTCGGCTCCGGGCATTGACGCCCTGGTCCAAGCGCTGGTCGCCCTGCCCGACACCGAGGTGGTGGTCTCGGCACCTGCGACCCAGCAGAGTGGAAAGGGCTCGGCGGTCACCGATGGTGACGTGACCGCCACCGATGAGAAGACCACGAGTGGCTACCCGGCCCACGCCGTGGCCGGCACTCCTGCAGACTCTGTCAACTGGGCCCTCAACGGTGGGATCGACGTCAAGCCCGACCTCGTGCTCACCGGGATCAATCAGGGTCAGAACCTGGGAGAAATCGGTAACAGGGTCTCTGGCACCCTGGGAGCAGCCCGCGCGGCGGTGGCGCACGGAATACCGGCCCTCGCGTCGAGCATGGGGATTCAGGCGACAGGAGACCGGGACACGGCGGACTACGCGCTCGCTGCCACTTACGTTGTCGAGTGGGTCAAGGAGCACCGGGCCGACATTCTCGAGGGCAAACTGGCCGGGGACTCGCCGTTACTCGAGAACATGAACATCCCGTCCTGCAACAGTGGCGGTGAACTCCGCGGAGTTGTCGAGGTGACGATGGCCGCTACCGCCGAGGGCGCCCTGAACGCTGACCAGAACTGCAAGTCGACGACGCCCGCGGCACCCGACGACATCACCTCGTTCAACAACGGATTCGTCACGGTTTCGGAAGCCGCGGCACTGCCTCCAGCGGCCTGAGCAGAAGTTCCGGGGCTTAAAATATCAACGTTGACTCTCGTTCAGAGTTGAGTCAACAATGTAGGCGGCGAACGGCGAACAGCAGGGGAGATCACTATGAACAGGGCCAGACGGGCCATTCCCGTCGTACTCTTTGGCTTTATCGCCTTGGTGGCGGGGGCATGTAACCCTCCCGTCGAGGGCGGGGGTGGGCCGGCAAATGCGGCGCCCACTGCATCTGCAACTGCAGATGTAACCAGCGGCAACGTCCCGCTGACGGTGAACTTCGACGGCTCTGCGTCGACCGACCCGGAAGGCCAGCCACTGACCTACGACTGGGACTTCGGCAACGGCGCAACCGGTAGCGGCGCGGTCGTGTCGACCACCTACACAGCGGGCGGGACCTTCAACGCGGTCCTGACAGTCACCGACAACCTCGGCATGACCGACACAGCGACCGTCACGATCACGGCAAACGGCGATGGTGACGGCGACGGCTACTTCCCCCCGGCTGACTGCAACGACGGCGACGCCTCAATCAACCCTGGTGCGCCAGACGCAGCGGGCGACGGCATCGACTCCAACTGTGACGGCATCGACGGAACCGTCAACGCGGTCTTCGTTTCGAACTCCGGTACCGACAGTGGTACCTGCGGCGTCATTGCCTCACCGTGTGCGACCATCGCACAGGGGATCACCCGTACCTCGGCGATCGGTACGACCGAGGTCTACGTTGCAGGCGGGACCTACTCGAAGTTCAATGCAGTCAACGGCGTTGACGTCATCGGCGGGTACGGACAGAACTGGCAGCGCGGGCTCACCGCAACCGGTTCAACCACCGTGACCGTAAATTCAGCTTTCGACGCTTCTGTAGGCGGCCCGGTTGCGCTCGTTGCTTCGGGCATCACCTCCGCAACCCGGATCGCCGACCTGACTCTCAAGGGCGGCAACGCCGCGGCGGGCCAGACCAGCTACACGGTCTACGTCAACAACTCGACATCGGCGCTACAGCTTGACTCGCTCAAGGTGATCGGCGGCACCGGAGGACAGGGAGCTTCTGGAGCGGCCGGTACAGGCGGCTGGACCGGCCCGGCAAACTCCGGCGGCACCGGCGCAAACGGCTTTGAGCCAGGTGGACTCTGCAATACCAGCTCCGCAGGAGCTGGTGGCGGCGGTGCCTCTGGTCCTTCCAATGGCGGCGCCGGCGGCAAGGGCGGAGTTGTCGACGGATCGTGCGGCTGGACCGGTTTCTGCAGCAACTGTGACGCCCAGACGGGTAACAGCGGAACGAAGGGGTCAGGCGCTGCTGGAGGTAACGGCGGAGCCGGAGGACCGGCGAACAACAGCAGTACCCCGTTCTTCTGCGACGGTGGAGCAGGTCAGGAGCTTCTGAAGGGGGCCAATGGCTCACCAGGTGCGGCCGGATCCGCGGGCTCCGCTGGTAGCGGCGGCAACCCGGGTGCTAACGGCGGAACGGGCGGACTGGGTGTC
>JBATWQ010000041.1:0-10169 GCA_049672765.1 Microthrixaceae bacterium
CGCATAAACATAGACGTCAACGGGCTTGAGTTCCCGGAGCCAAGGCTCGCCTGCACACCAATCGGGTATCGCGTCCGGCCCGACGTCACGCAGATGGGCGTTCCATCCGTCGGTATAGGCAGTGAAGAGCGAACGGACCTCGGGCTCGGCGTCCTTCCAGTCCTCGGACGCGATGTTGGCGATTCCGACGGTCAGCCACGCGAAGTCGGAATCGATGTTTGCGTCCTTCTCGCCGGCGCCGAAGTACTTCGCACGTTGGCTCGTCACTTTCAAGATCTGATCCGCCAGGTCGCAGGCCCGGTCCTCACCACTTGCCCAGCCCTGGCCGAACGCGACGTTCTTCAGGCTGTCAGCTGTGATGTGGGCAACCTGACCCTCGGTGCGGCGGATGGTCGCCGAGTACCCCTTGTCGCTCACACCTGCGACCGGAATGCCCTCGTCGGCGCCTGGCCCCGCGGCAGGTGGGCCTGCCCAGTCGGGGTTGTCGTAGCAACCGGTCGCCAGAAGTGTGACCGCTGCGGAAACAAGCAGCAGTCGACGGATAGTTCCCTTGCGTGCCATCACGTACCCCCGAATCGAGCGCCCGACTGCGGCGCACGGGGCCGAGAGTACCTGCGTCGGGCGTGCGATCGCGCCGAACTTCGACGCCGTCGACCAGCGAAGTTCTGATCGCAAGCGTCTTTTACCGACGTGCTACTGAGTGATCGCTCATGTAGGTTCGACAGCCTTCTATGTTGCTTCGACTACTACGTGAATTCCTCAGGCGTTACAGGTGGCTCCTGGTGGCGGTGGTAGGATTGCAGGCTGTTCAAACGGTCGCCGCCCTGTTCCTGCCGACACTTACCGCCGACATCATCGACAAGGGAGTCCTGCACACCTCCAACGGTGTGCTCGATCCGGACCTGGACTTCATCTGGCGTACCGGAGGGGTCATGTTGGTCGTGACCTTCATCCAGGTTGTGTTCAACATCGGTGCGGTCTACTTCGGATCAAAGGCAGCGATGGGGTTCGGCCGTGACGTGCGCAAGTCGCTGTTCCACTCCGTCACGAGCTTCTCAACCCAAGAGGTGTCGGGTTTCGGTGCCCCGTCGCTGATCACGCGCATTACCAACGACGTGCAGCAGGTGCAGACGCTCGTGGTCATGTCTTTCACGTTGCTCGTGGCCGCGCCGATCATGATGACGGGTGGCGTGATCATGGCGGTTCGCGAAGACGGGCCACTTTCGTTGCTACTGCTCGTCAGCGTCCCGGCCCTGGTCCTAAGCGTCGGCTCTGTGGTGATCCGGCTGGTGCCCCAGTTCGCCGAGATGCAGGAACGGATCGACCGAGTAAACGAGGTGCTGCGCGAGCAGATCACCGGCCTTCGGGTGGTGCGGGCCTTCGTGCGTGAACTCCACGAGACCAGGCGATTCGGTGCTGCCAACACGGACCTGACCGACACATCGCTCAGAGCCGGTCACCTGATGGCGATCATGTTTCCGACCGTCATGTTCGTGCTCAACGCGTCAAGCATCGCTGCGGTCTGGTTCGGAGCCAATCGCATTGGTTCGGGCGCGATGGGCGTTGGTGCCCTGGTTGCGTTCCTGACCTACCTGGTCCAGATCCTCATGTCGGTGATGATGGCGACCTTCGTCGTGGTCATGGTTCCCCGAGCCGCGGTCTGTGCGGACCGGATCCAGGAGGTCCTCGACACCCCAAGCACGGTGAGAGCGCCCGCCGTGCCGCGAGTCCCCGAAGATGGTCCGAGTTCGCTCGAGTTCCGTGACGTCGGTTTCTGCTACCCGGGAGCAGAACTACCTGTGCTCACCGGCATCTCGTTCACGGCCCTTGCCGGTCAGACGACAGCGATTATCGGGAGTACCGGATCGGGAAAGACCACTTTGGTCAATCTGGTTCCACGGCTCTTCGACGCAACCGAAGGGGCGGTCCTCGTAAACGGCGTCGACGTCAGGGAGATGGATCCCGAGACGCTCTGGGCCCGGGTCGGACTCGTGCCACAGAAGCCGTACCTGTTCTCGGGAACCGTCGCGAGCAATCTTCGTTTCGCCAAACCCGATGCGACTGATGCCGATCTGTGGGAGGCGTTGACCACGGCGCAAGCGCGGTCCTTCGTCGAAGACATGCCCGACGGCCTCGCCGGCGCCGTCACCCAGGGCGGAGCGAGCGTTTCAGGCGGGCAGCGTCAGCGGCTGGCGATCGCCAGAGCGCTGGTCCGCAAGCCCGACATCTTCCTGTTCGACGACTCGTTCTCGGCTCTGGACCTCACAACCGACGCGAAGCTCCGGGCCGCGCTCGCCCCCGTCACCCGTGAAGCGGTTTCGGTGATCGTCGCCCAACGGGTCTCAAGCATCGCCGACGCCGACCAGATTCTGGTACTCGAGGGTGGACTGCAAGTCGGACTCGGGACCCACGATGAGTTGCTCGACACCTGTGAGACCTACCGCGAGATAGTCGAGTCCCAGCAGACCCAGGCGGCGGCATGACCGACAAGGCCTCCGGCGGTCCTAACAACAACGGCGCCAGCAACAACGGCGCCAGCAACAACGGCGCCAGGAACAAGGGCGCCAGCAACAACGATAAGGACGATCAGGCCCCAGTGGTCCGGCCCGAGGAGGCACGGTCCCATTCCAACCGCTGGGCCGCAGCGGGAATGCCTGCCGAGAAGTCCAAGGACTTCAGCACCTCGGCGAAGCGGCTCCTGCGGCTCCTCGGCCCACACCGCGTAGGCGTGGTGACGGTTCTGTTCCTGGCGCTGTTCAGCGTGACCCTGTCGGTGCTCGGGCCGAGGCTGCTCGGCAACGCGACCCAGATCGTCGTCGACGGGGTGCTCGGCGGAGGCATCGACTTCGGTCGCCTGCACCGCCTGCTCCTGGTCATCGTCGCGCTGTACGTCAGTTCGTCGTTGTTCTCGTACGGCCAGTCGTACCTGCTCGCCACGCTGGTGCAACGCACGATGGAGAGGCTGCGCGACGAGGTCGAAGCGAAGCTCCACCGGCTGCCCCTGGGCTACGTCGATGGCCAGCCCCGGGGCGACATGCTCAGCCGGGTCACCAACGACATCGACAACGTCGCCCAGAGCCTGCAGCAGACCCTTTCGCAGATGCTCAGTTCAACCCTGACCATTGTGGGCGTCATGATCATGATGTTCACGATCTCGCCGATCCTGGCGGTGATAGCGCTCGTCACTATTCCGGTGTCCCTGTTCACGGTGAAGCAGATCGCGAAGCAGTCGAAGTCCCGCTTCATCGCACAGTGGAAGCACACCGGCACGCTCAACGCCCACGTCGAGGAGGCCTTCACCGGACACTCCCTGGTCAAGGTTTTCGGCCAGAGCCACGACACCGAAGAGCGCTTCAACGACGAGAACGAACTGCTCTACGGGGCAAGCTTCGGCGCCCAGTTCATCTCGGGTGTCATCCAGCCGGCGATGATGTTCATCGGCAACCTGAACTTCGTCATCATCGCTGTCGTCGGGGGGCTCAGGGTGGCGTCGGGCGCCATGACGATCGGCGACATCCAGGCGTTCATCCAGTACTCGCGTCAGTTCACCCAGCCATTGACCCAGCTTGCATCCATGGCCAACGTCTTCCAGTCCGGAGTTGCGTCGGTGGAGCGGGTATTCGAGTTGCTCGACGCTCCCGAGGAGACTCCTGACTCCGCCAGCCCACTGGTCGACGGCGATCCGGTGGGCCGCGTCGAGTTCGACAAGGTCTCGTTCTCATACAAGTCGGACGTCCCGCTGATCCAGGATCTGTCGCTGACGGCGGAGCCCGGTCAGACCGTCGCCATCGTCGGACCCACCGGTGCCGGCAAGACAACCCTGGTCAATCTGATCATGCGGTTCTACGAGCTCGACAGCGGAGTCATCAGGCTTGACGGACTCGACATTTCGAAGATGGGACGTCACGACCTTCGGTCCAACATCGGCATGGTCCTGCAGGACACTTGGATGTTCAGGGGCACCATTCGCGAGAACATTGCCTACGGCAACCTTGACGCAACCGAGGAGCAGATCCTCGAAGCCGCAAAGGCCACCTACGTGGATCGCTATGTGCGGTCGCTTCCCGAGGGATACGACACGATCGTCGATGACGAGGGCGGCAGCGTCAGCGCCGGTGAGAAGCAGCTGCTGACGATCGCCCGGGCGTTCCTTGCCAATCCGACGATTCTGATTCTCGACGAGGCGACCAGCTCGGTCGACACCCGCACCGAGGTGTTGATCCAGCATGCGATGGCGGCGCTCAGGTCGAACCGGACCAGCTTCGTGATCGCTCACCGGCTGTCGACCATTCGTGACGCTGACACGATCCTGGTGATGGAATCCGGGCGGATCGTCGAGCAGGGCAACCACGAGGCACTCCTCGAACGTGGAGGGGCATATCACGCCCTCTACAACGCCCAGTTCTCGGCTCCGGCCTCAGAACTCGCCTGACGCCGACCAAGTCGCCCGTTCAATCCGGATGATAGCCCTCCGGCCAACCTGCTGACCCGCGCCGGGTCAGTTGCGTTCGGCCGATTCGAATTGTGTCACGGCACCGTGGATCGCGGATAGCAGCGACTTCTCCAACCGGCGTTCGCCAGCGTCGTCCTCAGCCTCCGCGCTCGAGGCGGCACCGACCATCGCGGACACCAGACTCGCCAACAGGTTGACGTTAGCGTCCACATTGCCGAGGTCCGGACGTAGCGAGCGGAGGACCTGCTTCAGCGGGCCATAGATCCGCTGGTGACCCTCGGTGATGTGGGACTGGGTCTCCGCCGAGAGGTCACGTGCGGACGCCACGGCATCGATCATCTCCCGGTGCCCCGGAACTCGCAGGTATGTCAGATGCAGCTTGACCCAGTCGTCGAGCTGATCCAGGGGTGGCCCGTCGCGTTCGACCATCCGATCACAGGCATTTGCGAGCGGAGCGATCTCGTGGTCGAACCAGGCTGCGATCAGGTGGTTCCTGTCGCGGAAGTATCGATAGAGCGAGTTGCGCGCCAACCCTACCTCGGCGGCGATGTCACCCAGCGAGACCTTCTCGACTCCGTGCTCGGTGAATAGCCGGACGGCCGCTTCAAGGACCGCGGCCTCCTGCTGTCGAGCGTGCTCAGCGACCGTGTCGGCCGTGATGCGGGGCATGTCCGGTCACACTCCTGGAGTCGCCACCGGCTCGACGAGCTGTCCAGATCTCAGGTCCAGACTCCTCGTCGCCTGGGGTAACTGTTCGGGGGCGTGGGTGACAACCACGGTGGCCACTCCCTGCTCGTGCGCCTGCTCGGCGAGGATCGCCATGATCTCGCGTCCCCTCGAGGCGTCGAGGGCGGCGGTCGGTTCGTCGGCCAGCAGCAGCGCGGGTTCGTTCATTAGTGCCCTGGCGATGCCGACGCGCTGGCGTTCACCACCCGAGAGCTGCGCCGGGCGGGAGTTGTGACGCTTGGACAGCCCGACGGCATCGAGCAGTGAGACGGCGCGTTTGCGGGCCGGTCTGTCGAGTCGACCAGCGATGTGGGCGACCAGTTCGAGCTGTTCCATGGCGGTGAGTGACGGAAAGAGGTTGGAGCTCTGGAAGACAAGACCGATCGACTCGAGGCGGATCCTGGCCAGAGCAGCTCGGGAGAGGCCGTTCGTCTCCCGGCCGGCGATCGTCACGGTTCCGCTCTGGGCGGTGCGCAGCAGTCCGGCAACGCCCATCAGAGTCGACTTGCCGGACCCGGAGCTTCCGGTGATGCACACCAGTTCGCCCGAGGCGACCGACAGGTCGACTCCATCGAGGATGATGAGGGTCTCTTCGCCGTCCGGTACCGAGACGCTGAGTCCCTCGATCTGGAGCCCGATGCGGGAGGATCTGCCCCGGCCGGTTTTCTGTGAATCAATGCTGGCGGACATCACTCAGCTCCCATCGCGATTATCGGGTCGACGGTCGTCACCCTGCGTATGGCCACAAGGCTCCCGATCATTCCGAGCACGATCAGCAACAACGAGGAAGTTATGACTGGCCCGGCGTGTAGCGAGAACGGCGCTTTGGGGCCTACGAACTGCCCGGCCAGCGTTGCGAGCAGGGCTCCCGCTGCGGTCGAGACGACCAGGATCACGGCGAGTTGTCCCAGGGCATCACGCAGGATGTAGGTGTTGGAAGCCCCCAGGGCCTTCATCAGGCCGATCTGGCGGGTGCGCTGCACCGTCCAGACGGTGAAGAACGCTCCGACGATCAGCGCCGAGATGGCAAGGAGGAAGGCCCGGATCAGGGACATGGTGCCCTGCTCCTCGGAAAAGCCCGGAGACCCCGAGTATGCAGCGACCTTAGTGCTGGTCTCGGTGTCGGCGGCACGGTCAGTGGCTGCGAAGTCGGTCCCCTCGGGAGCCTTGATGGCAACGGCTGAGAATCTTCCCCGGGCGTCGTTGCCGTAGAGGAGCTGTTGCCATTCTGACAGTGAGGTGAAGGCGATCTCGACGTGCCCGTAGGACCCGGTGTAGGTGAAGCCCAGGATGGGCAGAACCAGATCCGGTCCGACGATCGTCAGCTTGTCGCCGACCTTCAGCCCCTCGTCCTTGAACTCGCTGCTCAGCACGAGGCCGGGGGGTCCAGCCAAAGAGTCTCTGGCCTCACCCTCCGGGACCAGGAAGCTGTCCTTGGGGACGCCGAAGAGAGCCAGGTCGATGGTGGAGTTGGAGGGCGTGCGTGCGTTGAAGAACGACACCCCCAGAGCCGACGCCTCGGCGCCTTCGAGGTCGTGCCACGGCTTCAGATTGGTCTCGTCCAGGCTCGAGCGGGTGAAGCTGTCCTTGGCACCGGGCTGAAAAGCCAGGTGGGTCAGGGGCAGACTGCGGAGCCCGCTGATCCCATCGTCCACCAATCCGTTGGCCAGGCCGGAGAGCAGGGTGGTCAGAAGAGCGATGAGGGCAATCACCACACCGACCAGAACGAACCGGCCCTTTGCGAACAGCAGATCTCTCCATGCCAGAAACACATTGCCACCTTCGGCTGCCGGTCCGAGAAGTTGTCGACACCCTGTCGAGATCATATCGACAGGGTGTCGCGATCAACAAGATCGTTGGGCCGAAGGTGGCGGTGGTGGACCTATCTGATGCGTCGACGCGGCGAGGCGACTGCTTTCGACAAGGCTTCTGATGTCAGCGAAGACAGTGGAATCTTTCGCAGCTCGCCCAACATCTGGCTGCGTGCACGCTGCCAAGGCTGGTGCATGACACACGGCGTATCGTCGGAACAGGTCCGGTCCTCGAGGACGCACTTCCCGCTCTCGGTTGGACCCTCAACCGTCTCGATGACCTGCAGGACGTTCAGGTCATCGAGATCGACGGTCACCGAATATCCGCCGGTGGGTCCCGGTTCGGACCTGACCCAGCCCTGGGCAATGAGAGGGGTGAGAACCTGCGAGAGGAAGCCTGAACTCGTGCCGACCAGTCCTGCGAGTTCGGCGGCCTTGGCCCGCCTGCCGAGCCGGCTCATTTCCAGAATGGCCTTGGTCGCGAGATCCGATTTGCGCGTTACTTCTAGTCGCATACTTCAAGACTATTGGATATGCGGCTCGGGCAGAAATCTTTCTGAGTGTGAACTTGGCCCAGAATTGCGGGATGCGCCACAGCAGCCGAGTGCGAACTCCAAAGGACCGGGCCACAAATCTCGATCTCGCAGATGCCGAGCGAATGGAGTCCGCCATGCTGGACGACGGTCTCGCCGACCGCATCGAGATGATTCTACGGCCGCTGGGAAATGACAAATACCGTGCCGCCACCGTCGATGGTTGGGTTGAATTCGAGCGTCAACCGATCGAGGGCCGGTACCGGTATTCGGTTACCGCCAGGGCCGGGCGTGATCCCCTGGCCCGACAGGCCACCGATCTGCACGGGTCCCACCAGACCGAGAAGGCGGCGTTGTTCCCCTCGCGCAGCGAGAACTCCTACCCCCACGCGTTTGATTCGATCGCGCAGTTCTTCGACTCGCCCAACGCACCGGATCTGGTCTTGACCCATACCGCTGCCTACGACACGGACGGAAATCTCGGCCAGCACGGTTCGCTCTCTGTCACCCAGGCGAGGGCACCCTTCATCGCGTCGGGTGCCGGCCTACGGGCCGACGGGATTATTGATGGCTCGGCCAGGATGATCGACGTTGCCCCCACGATCGCGCGACTACTGGGCATCGAAGAGCACCCGGAAGGAGTCGGGCCGACCGGAGAACCGAGGTCGGATGCGCTCCTCGTCCGTCAGGATGGTGATGTGATCGAGTCGGTCCTGACCGGTGAGTCGGCCGACCATGTCGTGGTCATCCTCCTTGATGGCTGCAATGCGAACCTTCTCCATGACGTCATCGAATCGGGGGAGGCTCCCAACCTTGCCGCTCTGCTCGACGGGGGTACGGCCCTTCGCCAGGGGCTTCTGGCGTCGCTTCCGACTGCAACGCTCGCGAATCACACGACGGCCGTGACGGGTGCGCATCCGGGCCACCACGGGATTCTCAACCACACCTGGCTCGACCGCACCACCGGGGTGGTGCCCGAACTGCTTTCGATGGACCAGATGTTCTGGGCCACCCGACACCTCTCTGACCAGGTGGAGACGATCTTCGAAGCGATCGAACGCAGCCGTCCCGGTGCGTTCACCTCGGCGACGTTCGAGTTCTGTGACCGAAGTGCGACGATGTCCAGCTTCGCACTCGTACGCGAAGGCGCCGCCAAGGATCTCCCGGGCGAGGGCGAGATCTTGTTCATGGATGAAGCGTCCGCGGCGGCGTCGGGGAATTACGCGTTCATGTCGGCGGTCGATCACCTGAGCATGACCCACACGATCGAATGCTGGGACCGGGTTGCCGGCAATCCGTTGCCCACCCTGAGTTGGTGCAGCTTCTCCCTCACCGACGAAGCTGCTCACGAGAGCGGACCCCACGGTGCGCTTGCAAGAGCGGCGGTCCGGGACTCGGATGCGCGTGTGGGAGAACTCGTCAGCGCCGTGGAACGGGCCGGAGCAAGGGGGCGGACGGCCTTCCTCGTGATCTCGGATCACGGAATGGAACAGGCTGATCCCACGGTCGTCGAACCGTGGGGACCCGCGCTCGAAGCAACCGGAATCGAGCATTGCGACGTCGGTGGCGGCCTGATCTATCTCAGGCCACGCACCGAGCCGGCACCCGACTGACGAGACCCGCCAACCCGCAGTAGCGGCAACGCCGTGGCTCAGACGAGACCGAAGGCGTGCATCGCCCGGGCGACCCGGCCGAACCCGGCGATGTTGGCACCGAGGACGTAGTCCCTGGGGCGGCCGTACTCGTCAGCGGTTTCCAGACAAAGGGTATGGATACCCGCCATGATCTCTGACAGGCGTCGCTCGCTGTACTCGAAGCTCCAGGAGTCGCGGCTGGCGTTCTGTTGCATCTCGAGTGCCGAGGTGGCCACTCCGCCGGCGTTGGCGGCCTTGCCGGGTCCGAAGAGGACCCCGGCCTCCTGGAAGACCCGGACACCTTCGGCGGTGGTCGGCATGTTTGCGCCTTCGGCAACAGCGATGCAGCCGTTCTTGACCAACGTGCGTGCGTCGTCCTCGTTCAACTCGTTCTGGGTCGCGCACGGCAGGGCGAGATGGCAGGGGATGGACCAGATTGACCCTGCCGGAAGAACCTTGGCCGACGCGCGTCGCTCGGCGTAGGTCGCGACCCGACCGCGGGAGTCCCCCTTGATCTCGCTGAGAATGTCGATGTCGATTCCTTCGGGATCGTGGATCACCGAATCCGAATCGGAACAGGCAACGACGATTCCGCCGAGTTGTTGGAGCTTGGCGATCGCGTAGGTCGCCACGTTGCCGGAGCCCGATACGACACAGGTCTTACCGTCGACCTTGTCGTTGGATGCGGCGAGCATCTCTGAGAGGAAGAAGACGGTTCCGTATCCAGTTGCCTCGGTGCGGACCAGTGCACCTCCCCAGTCGGTGCCCTTGCCGGTGAACGCCCCGGACTCATAGCGGTTGGTGATCCGCTTGTACTGACCGAACATGTAGCCGATTTCACGGCCACCGACCCCGATGTCGCCTGCGGGGACGTCGGTGTTCTCACCTATGTGGCGGTAGAGCTCGGTCACGAAGCTCTGGCAGAAACGCATGATTTCGTCCTCGGAACGACCCTTGGGGTCGAAGTTGGAACCGCCCTTGGCTCCTCCGATAGGAAGCCCGGTCAGGGCGT
>JBATWQ010000042.1:0-8124 GCA_049672765.1 Microthrixaceae bacterium
GGCACCTTCGGTGGACCCACCCGAGGAATCGGCACGCTCCGGACCGTTCGAGGCGATGGTGCGCAAGGCGGGCATCGATGTCGATCTGTCGGGAATGGCCGATGGCCGCGGATTTAGCCGTGTTATCGAGTTCCGCCAACCCACAATCCAGTCACATCCCGACCCGGGCCCGGGGCGGGTTTGCTTCTGGGTACGCCGTCGCGACGGAATCGCACCAACGCCCGCGATAGTCGCGTTCATGGCCGACATGGTCCCCCTGTCTGTCGCCCACGCGGCCGGTGAGATCGCCGGGGGTATCAGCCTGGACAACTCGATAAGGGTTGGCTCGTTCGGAGAGACCGAGTGGGTGCTCCTGGACATGCGACCACATCTGGCGGTCGGCGACTACGGCCACGGCGCGGTCCACATCTGGAGCGAGACCGGACATCTGTTGGCCACGGCAAGCCAGTCGGCGTCCATGGTCCACTTCGATCGCGACGCGCTGGGACGGCTCTGACCGGAGCAGCTCAGCCCACGTGGGCACCCCGGTGGGCGAATTCCGTACCCGGACGTCGATATCGGAATACGATCTTCGCACCACAACTAGGAGGAATCATGCTCGCCTATGACTTCCCGTTGCTCAGTGTTTTCTTCAGCCTCCTCTACTTCTTCCTGTTCGTAATCTGGATCTGGATTGCCGTTTCGGTCACGGTGGACATCTTTCGAAGTTCGGATCTGAACGGAATCTCGAAGGCGATTTGGGTGATCTTCGTGATCATCGCCCCGTACCTCGGTGTCTTCATCTATCTGATCGCCCGGGGCGGCAAGATGCACGAGCGCCAGGTCAGGCAGGCCCAGGCCTCGCAGGCGGCCTTCGATCAGTACATCCAACACGCCACCGGCACCACCACCGATGTCGCCGGCCAGCTCGAAAGGTTGGCGGCACTCCGCGAGAGCGGGGTATTGACCCCCGCGGAGTTCGACGTCCAGAAGGCCAGGCTCCTCAACGCCCAGTGAACGCAGGCACTTGTTGATGGTCACCTTTCTGTGACAATCGACCTTGGGTGACGTTCGGCTTTGGGTGACCCTCAGCTCTCGGTGACGTTCACCGTGATCTTCGTTCCGGCGAACAGTCGAGAGATCGGACAGAGTTCGGCAGCCTGATCGACGATCTTCTTGAAGCCCTCATGATCGAGTCCTTCGACCTGCCCCTTGACCGTCAGCTCCGAGGAGACGATCGTCGGCCTTCCGTCGACCTCGTCGAGAGTCACTGCGGCGGTAACGACGAGCTCACCTGGTGGCGTCTTGTTCTCGCCCAACAACAGGGCGAGTGCCATCGAGAAGCAGCTTGAGTGAGCCGCAGCGGCAAGTTCCTCGGGGCTCGTCTTTCCGCCCGGATCCTCAGTTCTGGCAGCCCACGTAACCGGCAGGGCGTTGAGCGCCCCGCTTCCACCGCTCAGCGTTCCGGAGCCCTTCGCCAGTGAGTCGGTCCAAGTGGTTTCGGCTGTTCGAACTGCGATCGGCATTTGTCCTCCTAGGACCTTTGTCGGCTCCGACCATCGGGGGCGACACTGGCCCCTTACCCAGCGACGGAGGAACCTAGCAATTGTCCGGTGACGCGTGGACCGGTGGACCGGTGGACCGCTGCGGCGATGGCAGCCGATCAGACGAGCGTCGTCATCCTGGCCGCGGCCATACCCTCGAGCAGCATGCTCTTCTTTTCGGCATCCATCGTGTCGTTGAGAACCTCGAGCATCCGGTCCTCATCGTCGCAATGCCTGCGCAGCTCGTTTCCGAACGATCGCAGCGATGCCTTGTACTGTCCCTCGTCCAACGAATCGCTGCCCAGTAGATTGGCAAGGGCGAGCATCAGATCACCGCGCTCTTCAGCGGTATCGGCGAGCATCTCTCCGTCTTCACCACCGTAGCGACGGGCGGTCGGATAGAGCACCCGCCTGGTTACGTCGATGTGCACCTTCGCGATGTGGGCGAGCTTGCCGAGCTGATTGGGCCGGTCGGCCTCGTCGCAGTTGAGGGCGTCGAAGACCAGACGATCCAGCAGATCATGGGCCTCGTCGATGATTCGCAACGGATGCTCGTCGGTAAGAACCGAATGGGGGCTCCACTCCTCCCAGCGATGGACCCTGGTGGGCTCGAGTATCAGTACCTCGGTATTACCCAGCCGTGCTGCAGGAGCGATGCCGGAGTCCAGGTTGTCGTAGCTCCAGTCAGGCTGCTTGGACACCTGGGTGGAACTCAAACTCGAGTGGCCTCCGACCAGGTCCGAGATCGGAGCGATGAGTACCGGGCTCAGGACCGGGGGTAGCGCCGCTCCAGTTCCGACGACGGTTCGTCCCTCGATGACGTCGCCGAACAGCCGCATGAGGCTGCCGACGACGTCCTCCTGTTGGCGGGCCAGGTTGCAGCGCGCACCAATCGCGACGGTCTGGACACGCCGCTCGATCTCGTCGACCTGGCTGGCGGTGATCTCCGAGCGGCGGGCTACCGTCAGCAAGTCGGACAGCTCCAAACCATCCATTTTGCAGGGCTCACACTGCCCACACGATTCGACGCCCAGGAACCGCGACACGCCTTGGGCTACCGCCACCGGGTCAGTCTGGTCGTCGAACACCACGAAGCCGGCCGACCCGAGTCCGGTTCCCGCGGCCCTCATGTCCTCGTAGGTAAGCGGAGTGTCGAGCTTGCTCGCCGGAATCATCGCGTTCGCAGTTCCGGAGAGGACCACGCCTATGCGGGATCCCTCAGCGGCACCCCATCCGATGGTCCCGATGGCCTCGCGCAGAGTCGTACCCATCGGCACCTCCGCCACGCCGTCCCGGCGGGTTGCGCCACTCACGGTGACGATGATCGTTCCGGGGGACTTGTCCGTGCCGAACTCACGGAACCATTTCGTACCGTTGGTGACGATGAGAGGAATGTTGGCGAGTGTCTCTACATTGTCGACCAGTGCCGGGGGTTCGTCGGACCCGCCGAGGGTGGCCAGGTTCACCCCGCCCGCAGAGCGGGTGTCGCCCTCCTCAAGGCCTCTTCTGAACGGCGGGGTGACCCGGGGGAAGGGCTGGCGGCCCTCGATCACTTCGAGCATCGCCGTCTCTTCGCCGAACAAATAGGCGTCCGGTCCTAGGACCAGAGCGACGTCGAGATCGTCGAACCAGCCTGCCTCGGTGGCATCGGTTATGGCCCGGTCCAAACGGTGTACCTCACGTCCGAACGACGCCTTGATACCAATTCTGATTCTGGGCGCTCCGACCGCGACGGCAGCTATGGCTGCCCCCTCCAGCACCCGGTAGGGGTTGATCCGGATGAGCGCACGATCCTTGAACGTTCCGGGTTCGCCCTCGGCCGCGTTGACGACGACCGTTGTGGGAAGCACATCGGACCTTGACGCTGCAACGGTCTGCCACTTCAGCCCGGTTGGGAATCCAGCACCGCCACGACCGCGAAGTCCGGCGTCCAGGATCAGCTCGGCGAGCTCTTCAGGGCCGATCTGTCGTGCGATGTCCAAGCCGGACCCGCCACCTGCGGCCGTGTAGTCAGCAAGAGTGTCGACCGCCTCACGATCAAGCACCCGGTTTACGGTCAACATTGATGTGATCCTCCTTGACTGACTACTTCACTGGCTGAATTCAGAACTGTCACCGTTGTGTCCTCCGAGAGCCGACCGCGCCCACCGAAGCTCAAGCTGTGACGGACCATATACCCGCGCCGCACTGTTTCTCCGAACATCGTTGCCAACGGCGTCTGTTGGGTACATACGCACCAACTGGCTGAATCGACTCCTGCACCAACGCGTTCGTAGCCGTTTCTGTAGTCAGCGACTCCGCAGCTTGGGAAAGGATCGAGATGAGCAATACGTGGGCTATCGGGGGAGACCTCAAGGTGCATCGGCTCGGCTTTGGAGCCATGCGAATCACCGGCGAAGGGATCTGGGGAGAACCGGAGGACCGTACAGAATGCCTCGCCGTGCTGCGCAGGGCTGTCGATCTGGGAGTTGATCTGATCGATACCGCAGATTCCTATGGCCCCAATGTCAGCGAGGAGTTGATCGCAGAGGCGCTGAGCCCCTATTCGGATCACCTGGTCATTGCCACCAAGGCCGGGCTGTTGCGGGACGGACCGGGAAAATGGCGTCCCGACGGTCGCCCGGAGCATCTACGCGAGGCCGTCGAGGGGAGTCTCGCCCGGCTGCAGATGGAGCGGGTGCCGCTGCTCCAGTTCCATCGGCCTGATCCCGAGGTACCGCTCGAAGAGTCGCTGGGTGAGCTCGTCAACATGCAGTCCGAGGGAAAGATCCAACATATCGGTGTCTGCAATGTCAACGACGAGCAGCTTTCGACGGCGTTGGGTGTTGCCCGGATCGTCAGCGTGCAGAATCGCTACAACGTCGATGACCGTCATTCCGAGTCCCTGATCGACCGCTGTGAAACCGAACAGATCGCGTTCTTTCCATGGGCCCCACTCGGAGGCGGGACCTGGGACAGGGGCGAGGTGCCACTTCGTTCAGCCGCCCATCGTCACGGGGTCACGCCGGATCAGGTGGCCCTGGCCTGGCTCCTGGCCAGATCCCCTGCTGTGCTCCCGATCCCGGGAACCTCGTCGGTGAAACATCTGGAAGACAACGTCTCGGCTCGCACCCTCGAACTGACGAGCGAGGAGCTCTCGACCCTGGACCACCTCTTCGACTAGCTACCGACCGGGTATCCGAAGGTACCGAGGACAGCCGCCGAGGTCAGCCTCAGTCCTTGAACTCCGGAGGGCGTCCCTCCCTGCGAGCCCGGGTCGCTTCCTCGAAGTTCTGCGTCGTCATCCTGACAAAGAGCTGGGTGTGGCTCTCCATCTCTATGGCCGCCCGCAGGCTTCCTGTCTCGAGACCCGCCCACATCATGCGCTTGGTCAGCGCCACTCCTTGGGGGCTCCAGCCGTTTATCTGATCGGCCAGGTCCAGCGCTTCATCGAGCAGATGCCCATCAGGGACGGCACGCGAGACGATCCCCATTTCGACGGCCTCGGAAGCGGCTATGTCGCGGCCCGACAGCATGATCTCGAACGCCCGCGACGAGCCGATCGCACGGGGTAACAAGAAACTCAGGCCGAGTTCTGTCGCGGTCAGGCCGTTGTTGATACCCGCAGCCCGGAAGTACGCCGATTCGGAGGCGATGCGAATGTCGCCTCCCATTGCCAGACAGAACCCGCCACCGATCGCGGCTCCATTGATCGCGCAGATCACCGGCTGGGACATCCGCTGCATCTTGGGGACCAGGTCTGCGAGTAGCGACATCGCCCTCGTTGCTATTCGACTGAGACCCAGCCCGTCGATGTTGGGAGGGGGCTCCAGGCTCTGGGTGTCCGCCCCCGAACAGAACCCGCGTCCTTCGCCCGTCAGGATGACGGTTGTGGTGTCGTTCTCTGCGGCAACGGCGTCCAAGGCTTCGTGCAGCGGCACCATCAGCTCGAATCCCATCGAGTTCATACGCTCGGGGCGGGCCATGGTTATTACGGCAGTGTGTGGGCGGGGATGCTCCACCCGGATGAACTCGTTCGTCGGTTCGCTGCCGTTACTCACGAGGCGTGGCCGTCATCGTGCGAATGGCTGTGATCGTGGGTGTGGCCGTCATCGTGCGGATGGCTGTGATCGTGGGTGTGGCCGTCATCGTGCGAATGGCTGTGATCCTGGGCGTGGTCATGATCGTGGGAGAGACCGGTCCCTTCCTGTTTCAATGAGCCGGTGAAAACCAGTTCGACCGCCCGCTGGGCGAGCTCGATTTCATCCCACTGCTCGGGGTCGAGCTGGTGGAACACGTGGGGGAAGAGGCTGAACTCCTCGTCGTCGATATGTTGCGCGAGCAACTTCAAAGCTTCACCGACGTGCTTTCCATGGGGTCCATCTTCCAGCTGGGAATGAAGAACCCCATGTTCGGCGACGAGCTGGGCGATGTCATCGTCGAGCTTGCCCAAGGTCAGGACCTGCGGAAACAGGCCCACCTCCTCCTTGGCGGCGTGCATGTCCAACAGGGTACTGAACTGCTCGAACACCTCGGAGTAGTCGAGCTTCTGCTCCATCAAGGACTTGATCTGTTCGCTCAGCTCTCCAAGTCGTACATGCTCAGCAGCCAGTTCCGCAGTCGGTCCGGACTCGCGACATC
Source organism: Microthrixaceae bacterium (assembly GCA_049672765.1). Lineage (GTDB taxonomy): Bacteria > Actinomycetota > Acidimicrobiia > Acidimicrobiales > Microtrichaceae > JAGQSZ01. The sequence goes on from JBATWQ010000042.1 coordinate 6,144, forward strand.
CGCAGTAGTCACACATCCTCGTCCTACTCCTCGCCCATGCCTCCCACCGTCTCGTTGGAGGATGAATTGGCCAAGGCCTGGATGGCGGCGCTGACACCCGCGCCATACGCCGGATCACACGCCGTGCAATGTTGCAGATGTCGTTCGATCGCGTCTGGATTCGCGTCCGATATGCCCCGAGCGGTGTTCTCGAAAAGCACCTGCTTCTGCTCGTCGCTCATCAGGTTGAAGAGGGCCCTCGGCTGGGAGAAGTAGTCGTCGTCATCCTCGCGGTAGTTCCAGTGGTCGGCAGCGCCGTCGAGGGCCAGCGGAGGCTCACGGAATTCTGGCTGTTCGTTCCAGACGTTGTGGCCGTTGGGCTCGTAGTGAGGGGTGCCACCCACATTTCCGTCGACCCGCATGGCACCGTCGCGGTGGAAGCTGCTCACCGGACACTGCGGCTGGTTGACGGGGATCTGGTTGTGGTTGACACCCAGGCGGTAGCGCTGGGCGTCGCCGTAGGAGAACAGACGTCCCTGGAGCATGCGATCCGGCGAGAACCCGATTCCCGGGACGACGTTGGCGGGGTTGAACGCGGCCTGTTCGACATCGGCAAAATAGTTGTCGGCATTGCGATTGAGTTCCCACTCGCCGACCTCGATCAACGGGTAGTCACCCTTTGGCCAGACCTTGGTCAGGTCGAAGGGGTGGTAGGGGACCTTTGCAGCATCCGCTTCGGGCATGACCTGAACGCACAGCTTCCACTTGGGGAAGTCACCGTTCTCGATCGATTCAAATAGGTCCCGCTGGCTGCTCTCGCGATCGTTGGCGACAACCTGGGCGGCTTCGGCGTCGGTCAGGTTCTTGATTCCCTGCTGGCAGACGTGGTGGAACTTCACCCAAAAACGCTCGTTGTCGGCATTGATGAAGCTGAAGGTGTGCGAGCCGAAGCCGTGCATGTGGCGGTAGCCGTCGGGAAGTCCACGGTCACTCATGACGATCGTCACCTGGTGGAACGCCTCGGGAAGTCGGGTCCAGAAGTCCCAGTTGTTGGCCGCGCTACGCATGTTGGTGCGTGGGTCCCGCTTGACCGCGTGGTTCAGGTCGGGGAACTTCAGGGGATCACGGAAGAAGAAGACGGGCGTGTTGTTGCCAACCAGGTCCCAGTTGCCTTCCTCCGTGTAGAACTTGACTGCGAAGCCGCGGATGTCCCGCTCGGCATCTGCGGCGCCACGCTCACCGGCGACTGTCGAGAAGCGGGCGAAGATGGGTGTCTTCTTGCCGACCTCGGAGAAGACCTTGGCCCGGGTGAACTGCGAAATGTCGTTGGTGACGGTGAAGGTTCCGTGTGCACCGGAGCCCTTGGCGTGCATACGCCGCTCCGGAATGACCTCACGATCAAAGTGCGCAAGCTTCTCGAGGAACCAGACGTCTTGTAGAAGCTGTGGTCCGCGGGGACCGGCAGTGAGAACATCCTGGTTGTCTACAACCGGCGCGCCGAACGCCGTAGTCAGCTTCTCGTTGTCTGCCATTGGTGACCTACCTTCGTTGAGCACTTGGTTATGGAACGGGACAGCGCTAGCTGTGCAGCACTCGGAACCTTACGTGGTAGGTCTCCGCGAAGCTTGGAGCCCTCGAACGGCCGAATTCATCGACGCCAAAGAAGTATCGAGGCGTTGGTCCTCGCTGCTCAGGGACTTTTGGGTCGTGAGCCGCGGGTGGTCTTTGAGCTTGACGGGCCCGGGTCCGCCTATCGCTTCAACAGAAGTTGCAACTCGACGACGCCATGATCCTCGACGGACAGAACCACCGGTGAATGGGGTACTTCCACATCGAAGTCCGAGAACTTGATATCGGTAGAGCCGACAACAGCGACCGTTCCATCGACCAGCTTTGCCTTGAGCGGCATCTCGACGGACCGTGTCTTGCCATGGATTGTCAGGTCCCCTTTGGCCGTCACTTCGACGGTCCCTCCATCGGCCGCGTCGGCTCCCAGGTCCAC
>JBATWQ010000043.1:0-3366 GCA_049672765.1 Microthrixaceae bacterium
CGTGTGTATCGCCCATTTCGCCTTCAATCTCGGCCCTGGGGGTCAGCGCTGCGACAGAGTCGATAACGATCACGTCGAGGGCACCTGACCGAACCAGCATGTCGGTGATCTCGAGCGCCTGTTCACCCGTGTCGGGCTGGGAGATGAGCAGTTCATCGACATCGACACCGATGCGGGACGCGTAGGTGGGGTCCATGGCGTGCTCGGCGTCGATATAGGCGCAGATGCCACCGTTGCGCTGCGCCTCGGCCACGACGTGCATGGCCAGGGTGGACTTGCCCGAGGACTCCGGGCCGAATATCTCGACGACGCGCCCACGAGGCAGACCGCCAATTCCCAGAGCAATGTCCAGTGCGAGTGCGCCGGTGGAGACCGACTCGACATCCATCGATGTCTTCTCGCCCATCTTCATGACCGAGCCCTTGCCGTACTGCTTGTCGATCTGGCTGAGTGCCATCTCGAGTGCCTTTTCACGTTCTACTGCCATCTGATTGATCCTGTTCGGTGAAGGCCACCCACTCGGTGCCTGCGGTTGTTGGGGAAGTGGTGTTGACCGTACTGATGAGGTGTGACAGTGAGCCGTGACCCGATTTTCAGTCGTCCCTGATCGCCGTACGACATCACTGTAGTTCCGAACAAGCGTTCCTACAAGGATCTACATCCCCCAATTTTTCCGAGTTCCGAACGTCACCCGTAAGTGGCCCCCGCGGGCCCGTCGAAGGACCTAAGCCCGATCGGCCGCCCTACGGGAACGGGCACGCAGGCCAACGAACAGGACCAACCCGCCGACCAGCACCCCTGCGATGACCGATCCCACGATCGAGCCGGAGCCCGCGGATTCGCTGTTGGCGCGTCGTGTCGAAATTGCGGTCTCGGTCCGATCGGATGTCTCGATCGACTTGGACGATCCGGAACTGTCGCCGGACTCGCTCGCCCCGCCGTCAGCCGCTTCGGCAGCTTGCCCGTTCGGGGCTCCCGGAATATCGGCTGAGCTTCCCGGAGTCGACCCATCGGGACCCGGAGCGGTACCCGACGCGGCTGTCTTCCCAGCACCTGGGGCTGGGCCGGCCGCGCCTGGAACACCCGGTTGGACAGTGCCATTGACCCCGTCGGAGCCTCCACCAGCACCGGATCCGACAGCACCGGAGCCGACAACACCCGGAGCCGTGCCCCCGCCGGACCTCGGCGAGGTCTGGGGCGGCGGAGCAGTGGTGGTTGCCGGTACCCGTGTTGTGGTCGGTGCCGGTTGCGCCGGGCAGTTGAGCGAAGGCACTCCCCCACGGGGGGCTACAGATGCATCGGGCGAGTCCGACCACACCCAGCCCTCGGCGCCGCAGCCATTGATCAGGGCCATCCGGTAACCGAACCCGGACGAGGAATAACGCCAACCCTTGCCCGGTTCGGCCTTGAAGTAACGCCAGTACCAGCCGTCAAAGCCTGAGTTGCGGGCACACCCGGTAGCTGGAAGTCCGTCGATGGCACACAGGAAGCCGCCGTCGATCCGCAGTGAATGGCCGGCCGCCTTGAGTGCGTCGATCCCGGTCAGGTTTGTTCCGCCTGACGTGTTTCTGGGAATCGATATGCAGGTCGCGTCGGGTGCGGAATCCCCGAAATCGATGACCACGGCAACAGCGGCGTGCGAGGCCGTCGCCGGCCCGCATGTCAGGGCATCAGCGTCTGTGGCAGTTCCTATGAGCCAGACCAGGACTGCCGCCCCCACCACAACCACGGTGAGGGCGGCCCGTCCAAAGCCGGTCATTCGGGGCCTCATCCGGCCAAGCGGATTGATCTGACGTTGCCGGCCGAGGGACCACGGGGTGGCTCGACCGGCTCGACACCGGTCGGCGTGGGCGTTGTCGGAACAGTCGTCGGAACCGAGGTCGTGGTGGTGGTGGTCGTGGTTACAGGCGTCACGACCACTGGCTTGAACAGTACGGGGTAGTCAGCCGCAGCCACCACGGCTTGGACCGTTGCGATTTCGCTGGGCGAATTGGCGGTTCCCGGATAGGTGAAAGCACCTCGATCGGCCTCGGGGAAACTTGCTCCCAACTGGAAGCCCAGTAGCGCTGCGACCGGCGTCCCGGTCTGGTCCGCGAATCGAGGGTCGCCATCGTTGCCGGTCGCGATGAGCGCCTGAATCACCACTGCGGTCGAGTTCGGATCGGTATCGGCCCAAGGGTAGCCACCCCAGCCTCCGTCGGAGTTCTGGTCGGCGTCGAACCAGACGAGACCGAGATCGATCGCAGCATCCGCTGCCGTATCTCCTGACAGCGCCTCGAAGAGTCCCGTCACAGCGAACGCCGAGGCGTTCGAGTCCGGACCGACCCAGATGCCGGAGTCCGAGATGCACGGGACCGAGGTGTCGGAGCGGTACGACATCCACGCTCCTTCGAAGGCACCCTTGCACTGCTGGTCAAGAAGCCACGCCACGGCCAGGGGGTCGGGCGTTGCTCCGGCCGAGGCGAGCGCGGTCAGTGCCATTCCCTGCCGGTATACCCCGTCATAGGTTGGCGACTGGACTCCGAAGAGCCCTGCGTCGGGAGACCCGGAGGGCGTGATCGTCGCTTCAAGTCGGGAGACCAGATCGCTACCCGGAGCGCTTCCCACTGCACGAGGATCCTTGTCGAGCGTGTACGCCAGCAAGATCATCTGCGAAAGACGCCCCGGCAGGTCATCGGTCCCGTCGTTGACGATGGTCTCGCGAGCAGCCGCTGCGGCATCCCAGATGGCCTGGATCAACGGATCGGAGCTGTCCACCGCGGCGAGCGCAAACGCCGCATCGAGCGTGGCACCCCAGGAGGGCGAGCCGAAGACCTGCAGTGGAATCTCGGTTGCGAGTCGGCCAGCCAGCCAATCCCGGCCACTGGTTGCCGCTGCGTACGCTTCAGCCGATGGTGCCGGGGCGGCACCGCTGGGCAACACGGTGAGCCCGATCATTGCGACAACAAGCATCATCGCGACACCGAGCCTTCGGCCGAAACCACTTGGCCTGGGCGATTGGTCATCGAGCCCTGACGAATTGGCACCCAGGCTTGGCCGGGTACCTACGAATGACATGTTCATATTGATCTCCCTCCGCTGGCCGCGGCCCGGGTGATCAAACAGGCTCGTAACGGTGAGCCTGAAGAATCCGAACTCCACGACCGTTTCCACGACGGCTATTGGAATCAGGTTCGAGTCAGGTGCTCCGGCTTGTGAACCTCGTAGAGAGATCCACCTACGGCTGCGGGACAGCGCCGGACTTTGACCGGCTTCCCCTGAGCTAGAACGGGTTTGTTCTCCGGGACCCTAATTCAGCTGGTGCGGGGCCACAAACGCAGGCCCAACTCTTCGAGCTGTGCCGGCTCGATCGGACCCGGCGCGCCG
>JBATWQ010000044.1:0-15521 GCA_049672765.1 Microthrixaceae bacterium
CTTCCACACGATGCGAGTAGGGCTCCCACAAGAACGAATCCCAGTAGAGCCGCGATTGGCTTTGCCACTCTCCGATTCATCCATTCCCTCCGACCGCTAACCACCCAGCGGCGCGTTTCGCGCATGAATGCTCCGACATGATGATGTACCCCTTCTGTCATGGCGGATCCGTCTTACGACCCCCCGCTCCCCCGTCGCAGGAGCAATTCCTGCGAATGATCGAACTATATGCATGATTCGCAGTGATGACAAGTGTCACTGGAAGGGTGAGCGCGAATTCCGCACTTTCGAGCTCGATCCCCGGCCTTCGTCGCCCTACTTCTCGGAGGGTTCGTGGGCTCCTGCGACGTCACGGCCAGCGAGCCAGCCGAACGTCATGGCGCGGCTCAGGGAGTAGCCGCTGTTGTAGCCACCGCCGCCCGTGCTGCGGACCGCGCACTCCCCGACCGCGTACAGTCCGTCGATGACCTCGTCATCGAGGTTGAGCACTCGTCCGTGATCGGTGGTTCGCAGCCCGGCACTTGCGATGCCGGTGTTCAACAGCCGGAGCCTCATCCCGTAGAACGGTGCCTCGTCGACCGGCGCGGTATTCGGATGCGGGGCCCCGTTGTCACCCCGGAAGCGCCTGACCGACGCATTCGATCCGCGACCAAAATCCGGGTCTTCACCCGTCGCCGCGAACTCGTTGAATCTGGCCGCAGTGGCCACCAATCCGTCGGCATCGATACCGAGATTCTCTGCGAGCTCCTCGAGCGTCTGGCCCGACGACACCAGGCCATCCGGATAATCACGCCCGGGTTGCGTCGATCCCAAGCCGTACTTCTGATGATGCTGCTCGTCCCAGATCAGGTACATCGGGAGGTTCGCGCGGTCGGTGTCGCTGTGCAGCGCTGCCGCGACGATCGCCGGATGGAACGAGTCATCACAGAACCGCTTGCCCGCTGAATTGACGATGAAGGTGTGCGGAACGCAGTGCTCGTAGCACGGCCTGAATCGGGTATCGCCCTCGAACTCCGGCTCCGGCAGGAGGTAGCCCGGAAGGACAGGAGCGGCCCACGCCGGAATCGCGCGGACGGCCGCGCCGACCTCTTCGGCGAACGCGAACTGGTCGCCGTGCAGCGTGGGCGGCGCGACGCTTCCCGAGTCCTCCGGCTTCAGTCCCGTCACGCTGTGGGTGATGTCGTCACTCCAGTCATGAGAACCGGTTGCCAGGATGACGGCCCCCTCGATCCGCTGCGGACCTGCGGGTCCATCGACATTCACACCGATCACGGACCCGTCCTGCTTGATCAATCCGGTGACCGAGGTTGATAGTCGCAGATCCACGCCCAGGCGTCTGGCTGCACTGGCGAAAGCTGCGAGCACTCCCTGGCCATACGTCATGACGTCAGCGCGTTTGCGCTCCGCACGCATTTCTGCGAACTCCTTGCGACGCGACAGACCGCCCATTGAGAAGACTTCGGCGTAGGTCATACCCACCGGGAAGTGGGGTCCCTCGAGAAGGTCGCTGCGCCAGTTCTCCAACTGTGCCCCGTCGAAGGGCGCTCCCGTCAGGTAACGGCCCCACGGCTGGGCACCCTCGACGTCCGGGTAGTAGTAGTCGGGGTAGTCGGGAATGACCGTCCACTCGATCGCCCCGTGGTCCTCGAACCATTTTGCGGACTCGCGGGCTGCTGTGACCCATTCTTCGGCGCGTTCGTGTTCGAAGACGCTCGGCTCCTTGGCGGCCAGAGCCGAGATGTACTGCAGCGTGGCCTCCACCGAGTCCGGCGAACCCTGGGCTTCTGCCACGTGATTCGCTCCGACCCACACCTGCCCACCGCTGTAGGCAGCTGCACCACCGAACTTCTCCCCCCGTTCGACGAGGACGACTTCCGCACCTTCGGCAGATGCCGCGATTGCGGCGGCGAACCCGCCGAGGCCAGCTCCGACCACTACCACCTTGCGTTCCATTTATGCCTCCAAATTATGGTTGCTTGACGAACGATCCGAACTTTTGACAATCGCTCCCTGAGGCGAGCGACTCAGACGGGGGACGCGACCCAACCCGCGCCCGGTACGCCAGCAGGGCCACTTGGACGACCGAGCGAGCTACCAACGAGGCGCCCTTCGCGAATCCCGTGGAGCATCGTTCGGGGCGCAACGACGTCGCCGATGGCGTGGACCTCACGTCCACTCCCGGAGAGCTCCGCCACGAGCCCGTCGTGTGCGACGTTGCCGAGGGCCGCGACGACCAGTCCCGCATCCGGGCGGCGGGCCTCGCCAGTGAATACGTCGATGAGTTCGACAGCACCGGCGCTGACCTGTGCCACCCGGGTCGTGTTGATGAACCGGACGCCCTTTGCCCCCAGTCGACGCAGTGTCGAGAGTTGAGTCGACTGGTCCAGATTCGCGGCCGGTGCCAGCCCCGCCGACACGACGCTCACAGAACGACCGGAATCGGCGAGTCGTTCGGCAGGGGCGTAGGCCTGGAAGTGCCCGACGCCGTCCACGATGACGACGTCACCATCCGGCAGGTCGTCGAGTGGCGTGAGCATTGCGTCGCACGGGGCCATGACGGCGACGCTGCCGTCGTTCGGGATCGGGTCGGCCGGAGGACGTGAGCCGGTTGCGATCACAATCACATCCGGGTCGACGGAATCGACGAGCGCACGATCGACTTCGGTGCCCAGGCGGAGCTCGACCCCCAGCCTTGCAATTTCGGCGATCTGGAAGTCGACGATCTCGCGCAGTTCCTTACGAGTCTCGATCGAGGAAGCAGCGAGCACCTGGCCGCCGAGCACCTCGCTCCGCTCGTACAGGATTACCTCGTGACCGGATTCGGCTGCGGCGACTGACGCCTCGAGTCCAGCGGGGCCGCCGCCGACCACCATCACCCGACTCCGAGACCGTTGGCGTCGTGTTCCGATGCCGAAGTCGCGTTCCTGGCCGACAGCGGGGTTGACTGTGCACGAGATCGGATGGTTGCCGTATAGGAATCCGAAGCAACCCTGATTGCATCCTATGCAGGGGCGGATCTCGGCCGGAGCGCGTGCCGCCTTGTTGACCCACTCCGGGTCGGCGATGAGTGCTCTTGCCTCTGCAACCACGTCGGCGTGCCCATCTGCGAGCACCTGTTCGGCATGTTCGGGCCGCTTGATGCGACCCACCGCGAACACTGGGACGTCCACCCTTTGCCTGATGGCCGAGGCGAGGGGCACATACAGACCCTGGGGCCAGTCCATCGATGGGACTATCCGGTTGTTGTCAGCCGAAGTACCCGCAGAGACGCTGATGTAGTCGATCGCACCCGTCGCTGAAACGATGGAGCAGATCTCTACGTAATCGTCAGACACGAGCCCGCCCTCGATCAGATCGGACCCGTTGATACGGATACCCACCACCATCTCGTCACCGACCTCTTCACGCACGGCTTCGATGACCCGCATCAGCAGACGCATGCGGTTCTCAAGCGAACCGCCGTAGTCGTCCTCGCGACGATTGTTGATCGGCGAGAGGTACTCACCCAGCAGGTATTCGTGCGCGGAGTGGATCTCGATCCCGTCGATGCGTGAACGCGCCACGTTACGGGCGGAGGCCCGGTAGCCCTCGATCAACTCGTCGATCTGATCGAGCGACATCGCGTGGGGAATCTCGGGCGAGATGGCGGACCGGACAGCGGACGGGGCCCACAGCTCGCGTCTGGAGTCGAAGGTGGACATACGTGACCCGCTGTGGGCCAACTGCAGGATCGTTCGACAGTCATACTCTCCGAGTCGGTCGGCCAGACGATCCAGCGACGCGACGATGCGTTCGTCATAGGCGAGGAGGTAGTCGGTGAACTTGACCGTCGTGCGATGCACGGCGGCACCCTCGACGACTACCGCGCCGACTCCTCCCATCGCGCGTTCGGCGTAGTAGCCCAACATCCGATCACCGACGATCCCGCCGGACGACAGCAGGGTCTGGTGTCCGGGGAACACGACCCGATTCTTCAGATGGAGCCGACCCCGGTCCAAGGGCGAGAGCAACGTTGGGAATTGTGTGGAACCAGGCGCGCGAAGAACTGACTGTTCGGTCACGTAGACCTACCCCTTTGAATTTGGCAGGACATCGCCGACACGACATCTGCATCACGCTGATCCGAGGTCCCCCCGGGTCACATGCGATCCCTGCTACCAACAACTATGAAGTCAAACTATCCAGGTTAATCATACGCATGGATAGGCTGGGAAGTCGATAGAGGTCAGAGCATTTCGAGAATGGTGGCGTTCGCCATCCCGCCCGCTTCACACATGGTCTGGAGGCCATAGCGACCGCCGCTGTCGCGAAGCGCGTGGAGCATCGTCGTCATCAGCCGGGTTCCAGACCCGCCGAGGGGGTGACCCAGGGCGATCGCCCCGCCACGGGGATTCAGCCGCTCAGGATCGGCGGCGAACTCCGAAAGCCAGGCGAGTGGCACAGGCGCGAAAGCCTCGTTCACCTCGTAGTGGTCCATGTCGCCGATGCTCATTCCCGAACGCTCGAGAACCTTGGATGTAGCGGGGATCGGGCCACTCAGCATCATTATCGGATCGTCCGAGACGACCGACATGGCGACGACACGTGCCAGCGGTTCAAGTCCGAGGGCAGAAGCACGGCCCTCCTCCATCACCAACAGGGCGCTCGCCCCATCCGCCAGCTGCGAGGAGTTGCCGGCGGTGACGCTCCACTCGATCTGCGGGAAACGCTCGGCCATTGCCTCGTCCTCGAAGGCAGGGCGCAGCTTTGCCAAACCTTCCATCGAGGTCGTCGGTCGGATCGTCTCATCCAGGGTCACGGTTGCACCCTCGGCGTCGATAATGGGAATGATCTCGTTGTCGAATGCGCCACTCGATGATGCTTCGGCCGCCAGTCGCTGAGACCTGTAGGCGCATTCATCCTGGGCGTTGCGATCGATGCCCCACTTTGCGGCGACGAGTTCAGCCGAGATTCCCTGCGAGACCAGGCCTCCGTAGCGGGCCTGCGCCGATGGGCCGAACGGATCGACGCCCATGCGGGCGGTTCCCATCGGAATGCGGCTCATGCTTTCCACGCCGCCTGCGACCGCGACGTCGTAGGTGCCGGCGATGATCCCCTGGGCGGCAAAGTGCAGGGACTGCTGACTCGACCCGCAGCGCCGATCGATCGTCACCGACGGCACGTGCTCGGGTAGTCCCGCCGCCAGCCAGGCCCAACGACCGGGCGTACCAGCCTGGTCCGCGGCCTGGCTGACACAGCCGATCAGAACGTCCTCGACCTCACCCGGATCAATATCGTTGCGGGCCATCAGACCCTTGAGCACCTGACCCAGCAGTTCGACGGAATGGACGGAAGAGAGCGCGCCGCCGGGCTTGCCCTTCCCTGTTGGAGACCGGACAGCATCGACGATTACAGCGCTTCTCATGGGTTCACTCCAGATCTGGCTCCGCATGGGAGTCCCGGGTCAGGACCCCGCGGAAAATCCTTGGATACCCAACCTTACCCACTTCCGAATCTATGCGCATGATTTCAATCGACGGCGGGCCTCAAGTTGAGCCCGCGGGATTCAGGCCGCCTCGGCAACCGCCTTGATGCGCTCGAGGGTACGAAGCATGTCCTTGCGGTTGCGGTTCTCGCGAAGGAACCCGCCAAGTGGTCGCCACAGCTTGGTCAAGATGTTGTCAGCCAGGTGGAACGACTCGGTGACGTCGGTGCCACCGTCTACCGCGACGAACTCGTAGCGCCAGGTATTGGCCGCCTTACCACTGATGATGACCGCAAACTCGAAGACTTCACCCGGAGCGCATTCCGTCACTTCGCAGGTGGTCCAGTAGATCGGTCCAATTTCGTTACGCTTCACGTGACCGCGGTAGCGCGCACCCAGTTCGGGGCCGGTCGCTCCGTCGAGCCATTCGGCTTCGAAGACCTCGGGGCTGTAGCTCCCCATCTGGGTGATGTCGCTGACCAGGTTCCAAACGGTCAACGGCTCGGCATTCATGTGGAGGGTCACGGAAGCATGCACGTCGCGACGCTACCCGGCCCGTTTACACAGAGCCGGGCTGATCAGCACTGTTCCGTTGCTAGTCCGCTGCTAGCCCGTCGCCAGCTTGTCGAGGTCAACGTCGCCTGTGACCTCGACGACCTTGTCGCGGCTGCGCTCACCTCGCCGAAGGGACACCGAGCTACGCCGAAGATCAAGCGTCGCGGCCAGGAAGCGAAGGAGTTCGGCGTTGGCCTTTCCTTCGTTCGCCGGTGCCGCAACCCTGACCTTCAGAGCATCGCCGACGGTGCCGACGACAGCGGATCTGCCGCCGGACGGTTGAACCCGGATGGTGAGGGCCCAACCTGATTCGGTCCGCCTCGCCCATGGAGTACCCATGGGCTCATTGTTCCACCGTTGGGTGGCCGGCTCGGATGTCGGGCGGATGCCTCGGATGTGGTGGACTGCTCGAGTGACGGGTCGGCAGCTCGGTGCCGACGTCGATCAGGTACGCCCGGTCCGATGATCACACGGCATATCAATGAGTCGGCCGGTCGCAGGTATAGGTTCGCGAAGGCCTGCATTCGTGCTGGGTTCAAGTGACATGAGACGACCATTGGGTCCGGGGGATGAAATGAGTGAGGTCGCAAGGGGCACCGCGGTAGTGACGGGCGCCAGCAGCGGTATTGGCCTGGCGGCTGTCGAGGCTCTGGCGGCCGATGGTTGGCATGTAGTTGCGACTGCACGGAACCCAGACCGGGCCGAGCACCTCCAAGAGATCGTCGCCGAGTCTTCCGGAGGGATCGAACTCGGGACGCTCGACGTAACCGATCCCGGATCCGTGACTGCGGCGATCGCCGATGTCGTCGCCAGCCACGGGTCGATCGATCTGCTCGTCAACAACGCCGGCGCCGGACACCGAGGAACGCTGGAGCAGCTGTCCGACCAGGACCTGGAAACCGTCATGGACCTGAACTATCTGGGAGTTGCCCGATGTACCCGGGCGGCGCTTCCGGGAATGCGCGAGTTGGGGCGGGGTCGAATCATCACGGTGACGAGCCTGAACGGTGTGGTCGCCATGCCGTTCAGCGACGCCTACAACGCGTCCAAGTTTGCAGTCGAGGGCCTGATGGAAGGTCTTGCGCCGGTGATGCGACAGTTCGGGGTGCATGTATCGGTCCTGGAACCCGGTCCCGTGCAAACTGCATTTCTGCGGAACGCCGGAGGTCATATGACCAAGGCAGCCGATAACGATCCGTACGGCGCGTTGCTCGATGGCTACAACGCCACGATGGCATCGCTGTCGAGTGGCAGCACAGGCGAAAGCGCCGAGCACGTCGGACAGGTCATCGCCGAGATCGCCCGCGACCCCAACCCGACGCTTCGCTACCAGTCCGACGACTTCCCCCGGCAGATTGCAGGACAGAAGCTCGTCGACCCCACGGGCGAGTCGGTCGTTGCGCAGACATCTTTCCTGCTCCAGAGCGGACTGGATCAGGACTAGGCAGGTACGCTCTTCCCGGCGTGATTCTGCCGACTAGTGCGCGGATTTGTCGGGTCCGCTGTCACGTCCGATGAAGGGCTGGTTTCCGTAGCGGTCGACGTGCACCACTTCTCCGATCGGGCGACGGGTCGTCGGGCCGTAACGCCCCTTGGCCCAGCCGATCGGGATGACACAGACCGGCACCATGTTGCGAGGCAAACCAAGTATCCGACGGGCAACCGGCACCGCCCAGATCGGCAAGGTTTGTAGCGACGCTCCCAACCCAACGGCCCGACATGACAACAGCAGGTTCTGAACCGCCGGATAGACAGATCCGTAGAACGACGAGACCGAGATCTGAGGCCGTCCGACAGGTCGGTGCTTCAGGTTGCGGGTGTAACAGGGGATGACGAAGGTCGGAAGTTCATGGAAGTGCTCGGCCTGCCATGCCCCGGGTCGCATATTGCGGAGCGCCTGCTCGTCACCGTCACGACGGGCCTTGCGCTCCTCGATCGGGTGGAAAGTGCGGTACAGCACCCGGTAGAGCCGGGCGAGTCGCGCCTTCTGCTCGCTCCCCTCGACCACCATATACAGCCAGTCCTGGGTGTTGGACGAGGTCGGCGCCTTGAGCGACAACTCCAACAGAGGTAGGAGCACATCGTGGTCGACCGGATCCAGATGCAGTCGCCTTACCGCCCGCTGGGTCTGCATGGCGTCGACAAGCGGCATTTTCAGCCGGGACAAGGCCTCTTCTGGATCGGGTGGAGCGAAGTCACTTGCCATGGGCACGATCGTATTCCCCGGTTCGTTCAGCACCCGCGAAAACTCTGCCCCTGCGACAAAATACTGCCTGCTATGAAACGCTGCGCCTGTGACGACTCCGCCCCGGTGTCCGGACCCGCGATGCCACTAGAACTGACGACGTGACAGTTCATATGACATACCGCGGCGACCCCACTCGGGCGCCATCTGGTACCCCTACGTCCGCGGGGACCTGCCGATGAGCCGCCTGACCGCCCGCGATATTCGTCGGCTTGCGGATGAGGAACCAGTGGCTGACTCCCCGCCCCGACGCGACTGCCGCCGAGGTCGTCAGGCACATGGGTGCGCTCCAGGCCCAAGAGGTCTGGAGTGGCCACTGGTCGATCGCTTCGCGGGGCACGAGCCTCGACCTCCAAGCTGTCCACGATGCGACGGTCAACCGAGAGATTCTGCGGACCTGGCCAATGCGGGGAACGATCCATTTCGTGCCAGCCGCGGACGCCCGGTGGATGCTCAAGGCGACCGAGGCGAACGCGTTCACCGGCGTCGAGCGACGACGTGACTTTCTAGGTCTGAGCGAGGCTGACGCGCTGGCGGCGGTCGAAGTCCTCCGTGATGCCCTCGCCGACGGGCAGGCGCTGAGCCGGACCGACTGTTTGAAGATCCTCGATGACGCCGGACTGATGAAGGATCGCAGCCACGCCTACCACCTGCTGTGGTTCGCTTCGCAACATGGCGCAACCTGCATCGGGCCCCAGCAGGGCAAGGAACAGACCTTCGTCAACCTGGACAAGTGGGTGCCCTGTCACAACTCCATGACACACGATGATGCACTCGGCGAACTCGCCTACCGGTACTTCGACAGCCACGGTCCTTCTGATCGCAAGGAGCTGACACGGTGGACCGGCCTACCTGTTGCGCAGGCCCGTCGAGCTATTGACCAGGCCGGCGACAGACTCACTCCCGTCGACACCGAACTCGGCGAAATGCTCGTGAGTACCACGGTTGCCGATGATCTGGACGGCTCCACGATCGACGCTCCCGAGAAGTCCCGGTCGGTGCTTCTGCTGTCTGGCTTCGACGAATACGTGCTCGGCTACGGCGACCGGTCCACGATGATGACCAAGGAGCAGATGAAGCTGGTCGTACCCGGAAACAACGGAATGTTCCGGCCAACTGTCATCGACGACGGCATCGTGATCGGGACGTGGAAGCGTGCGCTCAAGAAGTCACGTGTCGACGTCACGGTTGCGCCGTTCGGCAGCCTTAATGCTAGTCAGCGCAAGGGTCTAGAACGAGCCGCAACCGAATTCGGAACGTTCATCGGGCTCGAGGCTCGGGTGATCGTCGAGGACTGACCACCGTCACGCCGTCCCTCAACAGCGACCTAGCGGACCGCCTGCTGGGAGACGGTCACAGGCGCTGCTTCCCGAGCTTCACGGAGTTTGGCGATTCCGGCTTCGCGCGCGGCGCGGTCGAACGGAGGAAGTGTGAAGGACGAATAGAGGACGCGACGCTCGGTGGTAATCGGCGGCTGGGCCATGTGGGTGGTGCAACTGAGGTGCACGGTCACGTCACCGGTGCCGGTCGGCAGATCCACGATCGGCAGGTCCTGGCCCTTGCGCACGAAGGCCGGCCAGATGTGGACACGGTTCGACCCGGCCACTACTCGCAACTGCCCAGAGTTCTCGTCTGCTCCCGTTATCGATATGCCGACTGTCAGGTTGGAGCAGTCGTAACTGTGGCGACCGTTCGCGCAGTCCTTGTGCCAAGGGACATCGGAGATCCCCTCGACGACGCCGAGCGGCTTTACCAGCGCTTCGATGCGGTTCGGCCCAAAGTCGCCGGGTTCGTGTCCCGAGCCACCCAGAGTTCCGAGACTCAGAAAGCGGTCATCGTTGAGAAGGTCGCGCAGGGTCGCCGAGTGCGTATCGAAGCCCTGCATGCGGACGAGACGGTCGACGTCGTCGGCGGTGCGAGCCCACCAGGACCTGCCGTCGCCCTGACTGTAACTCGGCGCTGCCACATCCATGTCGGCCGAAATGGCGGCCATCTCTGCCGGGTCAAATAGTCCTTCTATATGGAGGAACCCGGCCTGGGCGAGGAAGCGGGACATCTCCGTCGGGTCGTCGTCGTGTCGGAAGGACCTCCGCAGGTCGAGGGGTGAGCCGTCGCCGGCCGTGAAAGTCGGCAGGTCTCCGGACCACGGGACGTAGGGAGTCAAGCCGTCGAGCGCACCCCGGATCAGCAGCCACCAGTCGAGCAGTTGCTCCAATCGGGCGTCGGTGTCGAGCGCTCCGCTGATGAACCAGGCCATCGGCGTGACCAGATCCGCAGCCAGGTCCCCGAGCGCCTCCTGGTTCAGTCGCAGCTGGGACCCACCATGGGACCCGGGTCGGACGGCGATCCGTCCATCGTCGGCGGACAGTGTCCAAGCCTGGTCGCCGACGTGAACCACGAGCGGGACAGGATCGAGCCAACGCACCCCGTCAGCGAGGGAATCGGCCCCCTCCGCAAACTGTCCGGGCAGCGTGGAGTCGAAGAACTCGCCAGGCTCGACGGCCGGGTTGGTCCCGTCTACGCGGGTACGTACATCGACGCTCATCTGAACAGTCAATCACCCCGGGCCTTTTCAATCACCCTGGGCCTTTTCAATCACCCGCCATTGACCACGCAACGTCTGATCGCCAAACGGCCGATCGCCAGGCGCCTGGTAGTCATGCTCGTGGTGGCCGAGCACCCGATCGCTTGGTGGTGCACCTGGAAGTGTCTACTCGTCGAGTGCCTGTTCGATCGGCGTGTCCCCGGTGTTGAAGGAGATGAACCGACCGATGGTCGAGGCTCTGGTGAGGACATCGCTCGCCACCCGGGCAACGTCCTCGCGGGGCACCTGTCCGGACTCATCGGAACTGACGTCGATCAGTCCCGTTCCCGGATCCAGAGTCAGCGCACTCGGGCCCAGGATGGTCCAGTCCAACTCTGAGTTCATCAGATACGCATCCGCGGCCGCCTTGGCCTCGGCGTAGGCGAAGAAGCTGTTGTCGGCCGGCACGCCATGATCCGGCCCCGCACCGAAGTACGACACCATCACGTAGCGCTTCACTCCGGCCTTGGCTGCCGCGTCCATGGAACGGATCGCTGCGTCGCGGTCGACCGCGTATGTGCGGGCGCTGTCGCCTCCCCCGGCACCGGCGGACCAGACGACCGCGTCGTGTCCGCCCAACAGTTCCGATATCGCTTCGGCGTTCAACACTTCGAGGTCGGCCAGAATGGGCTGTGCGCCCGTCGCCCGTACGTCGTCGGAGTGTGCAGGATTTCTAATCAAGGCAGTGACCTCGTGTCCCTGCTCCTGGAGTATCCGCTCCAGGAGCAGTGCGACCTTGCCGTGTCCACCGATCACACAAACGCGCATCTCGACTCCTCGATTGTTTCAGCTCAAGTATGGCGGTTGGCCGCCGCTGAAATCGCCCGCCGAAATCGCCCGTGGAATCCGCCCGCCGAAATCGCCCACCGAATGGGCGCTGGCGACCGGACCTCACCCAGTAGTTCGATACCTTCCGGCTGTGCCTTCGGGGCCCGGTCGGCTCAGCCGATCTTGGGACGGTTGCCGAGTGCGTCCTTCTCCCGTCGACGGGTGACTACCAGGGCGACACCGGCAACCATGGCAACCATCGCCCACGGCACCAGCTGTGGGGAAGTCGCTCCCGTGAAGGCGAGCCGCGCCGCGCTGGGGGCGGGCTTCTCGGGCGCCTTCTCCGGCACTGACTTGAGGATCAGACCTGTCGAGACCGAGTAGACCTCGCCGCTCTGGCCGAGGCCGTTCATCTGAACGGTATGTTCACCGATCTCGATCCCCTCGGGCAGCTTCAGTAGCTGATCGAAGGTTCCGTCGACACCAACCGCAACGTCACCGAGGAAGGTGGGGGTCGAGAACAGCCAGACGTCTACCGACGTTCCGGGGGCGAACCCTGCGCCGGTCACCCGGACAGACCCGCCCTGCAGAACAATCAGTCGACCCTGCGAGTCGAAGGCCATCGGGGCGCCGTCGCCCTCGATGCCGCCGATGGTCGCGGTCCAACCATCACCTGAAAGCTGCACCGAGTTGGTCCCGGGTATCGAGACCACGTCGACAATCTCGATTTCTCCGTTGACGGTCACGACGGTCTTGCCCGGTGGGATGTCAACCTCGGGCTGGGTTCCACCACCTGCGCCACCCGTTCCCGGGGCACCGGTACCCGTGCCTGTTCCGCCTAAGCCGGCGCCCGACGCGATCGGCCCCTTAACCGGAGTCCCCGGTATCGGCGCCGATGCCGCTCCGGCGCCCGCCTCGTTGATTGCGCGCACCTTGACCGGGTAGGTCGTCCCGTTCTCCAGACCGAAGAGCTTCAGCGGGGAGACGTCGGTGCCGAATGACTTGGTCCAGGTGACACCGTTGTCCAGGGAGACCTGGTAGCTGGTGAGCGCAGCACCACCGTTGGACGACGGCGCTGCTACGAACACGCTGAGACTCCGGTTGCCCGCGGAGATGCGGGTACTGGTCGGAGCCGTCGCACCCGTGCGCGGCGTCGCAGACCTGACCGCGCTGGGCACACCGGCGCCGGCCTCGTTCACTGCCCTGAGCACGAGTTGATAGGCCTTGCCGTTGGTGAGGCCGTCGAACACCACCGAGGTGGGACCGGCGATCGCCTGCCATGTTCCACCGCCGTCGAGTGACGCCTCGTAGCTTGTGATCGTCGCTCCACCGTCGCGGGTGGGTGCCGCGAAGTTGACCGTGAGCGTTCCGTCACCCGGGGTGATCGAATCGACCGTCGGAGTGCCCGGAACCGTGCGGGGCGTGGCGGCTTCGGGTGCTGTGGCCACTCCCGCTCCGGCAGCATTCCTTGCCCGGACGATCACCTGGTAGGTCCTTCCATTCGATAGCGACTCGACGGTGAACGTGCCGGTCGTGTCGCCTGCATCGATCCAAGTCGTCCCACCGTCGACGCTGATCTCGTAGTCCGTGATCGCCGAGCCACCGTCGCTGGCGGGAGCGACGAAAGTGACGTCGAGTGTTCCGTCACCCTCGGCGATGCCGGTGACGGCGGGTGAACCTGGGACCGTTCGCGGAGTTCCCGACACGGCTGAGCTCTTGGCGCCGACCCCGGCCTCGTTCTCTGCACGGATCACAACCTGATAGGCGGTGCCGTTTGTCAGATCCGAAATGGTTGCCCACTCGGTCCCAGATCCGAACTGGTGGGAGAAGGTGTCTCCACCGTCGAGCGACACTTCGTAGCCGACGATCGGCGAGCCACCATCGAACTCGGGGGCAACGATTTGGATCTGGAGCTCACCATCGGATCCGACGACCGCCCCGATGCTGGGTGCGTCGGGCGTGGTGCGCGGGGTCAACGAAACTGCCGTGGACTCTGCGCCGGTTCCGGCAGCGTTCTCCGCCACGATCACGACGTTGTAGGTGGTTCCGTTGGTGAGCTCGTCAAGCGTGATGGAACCAGCTTCAGAGCCCGCTGCGGACCAGGTTTCACCGCCGTCCAGGCTGACCTTGTAGGCGGTGATCGTCGACCCGCCGTCAGAGAGTGGCGCCGCGAAGGTCACCGTCAAAGCACCGTCGGATTCGACAGTCTTCGTCACGGTCGGAGCGTCAGGGATCGTGAGAGGCGTGGAGTCAATTACCCGGGAGGGCCCGCTCTCCCCAGCTGAGTTGAGTGCGAAGACCACGAAGCGATACGAGTGTCCGTTCTCCAAACCGGTGACCAACATCGTCGTGTCGCCTGAATCGTTATCAGGTGAAACCTGGGTCCAAGCGGCTCCGCCGTTGACACTCATATAGACGCGGTAGCCGCTGATTCCGATACCACCGATCCAGGTCGGGGCGTTCCACGACAACTCGACGGTTCCGTTGCCCGGCGTCGCCTGCATCCACGTAATCGAACCCGGAACATCCTCGGGAATGTCGACCCTCATGGTGAGTACGACCTCGTCGCTGAACTCCCCAGAGGTGACGGTGACGTTGAACTGCTCCAGGTCGTCCATCAGGCGTGAATCGATTGCTGTACTTATCGGGTCGAAGACGTATCGACCGCTACCGCTGTCGAGGTACATGGTGCCGTAGTCGGTCGTGACGGCTCGGTCATAGGAGTGGCCACCGATGCTCACGGCAACGGGTTCGGACCCGGAGAGTGCGAAGTCGAACGAAGTCGTGTCGGGATCGACGACGGAGATCTGGCCGCCCTTCGGGCTGAACGTCTCACCTTCGGTCGCGGTGTTGGTGAAGACCACATCCGCAGGGTTGCTCGCGTCGAACGGGTCGTCGACAGGTGTGATGTTGACCGTCAGCGTGTCGCTGTCCAGCCCGTTCGCGTTGCTCTTGGCGGTGACGGTGATGGTCCGCTGCGCGGCCGGATTGTCACTGGTGTTCGCGTACTGCAGTTTGCGCGCTATCTGCTGGGCGACGTCGTCGGATGCCTTTGTTCCGAATACCTTGACGTTGTCGATAAGAAGCGAGGCGCCTGCGGCCCTGCCGCAGGTCGCGTCTGAGGTTCCCGCAACGAACACGAAGCGGTAGTGACCACCGACGGGGATGACAGTCTCCTTGGTCGCCCAGTTGGTGTTGCTGCTCGTTGTCGCATAGGTGTCGAGCACTTCGGTCTGGTTACCGTTGCGGTCGATGATGTAACCGAATACGGCATACGCGTCATCGCCGGAGAATGCCCGCCAGTCGAAATAGATTTTGTCGCCCGAGGCGGCCTCGAACTCGCTGGAGTACACGGCGGGGCCATGCACCACGTCGCAGTCATTGGCGGTAGTCATTTTGCTGAGCAGTTGCAGCGCGTACGCGCCCTGGGTCGGCTGCCCGGAGGTGACGGAGCTGACGGTGAACGACGAGGAAGCCGGGTTGTTGTTGTCCTGGTTCGGGGCGTTACTCGGGTATGTCGAAGTGTCCTTCGTTGTGAATCCGGCGATTTTGGTCACGCCCAGGTCGATGCGCTGTTCCAGCGGTGTCCATCCGAGGGTTCCTCCGTCCTCGAAGCCGGGATTCACGAACTCGGTCGTGAAGTTCACCCGAAGTTTACGTCCGGCCTGGCCGTCGAATGTCGGGTCCACAGAACCGACCGGCTCGGCGATGGTGCCGTTGCCGAGGTAAACCGCACTTCCGACGATTGACACGACTCCGGCGGCGGTGGATGCGGTGCCGTCGGTGTCGAGACTCAGCAAGTCGTGGGCGTCAGATCCGCCGACCGCGAAGTCGAGGTATTCACCGGCGTATGAGGTGCCGTCGGTGATCGTGATGCCGCTGCCGACAGGGATCACGCCCTGCTG
>JBATWQ010000045.1:0-3911 GCA_049672765.1 Microthrixaceae bacterium
GTGCGCGATGACGACATGCTGTACATCCTCCAGGAGGAGCCAGGTGAAGACCATCGCGAGCGCTGCGAAGAGGCCGCCCGCCGCTGCCCTAAGCAGGCGATAACGATCGAGGACTGACCGCCATGGCGATCGTGATCGCAGGCGCGTCCCTCGCAGGCCTCACTGCGGCTGAGGCTCTTCGAACAGAGGGATTCACCGGCGACGTGATCGTCGTGGATCCCAGCGCCGAACTTCCACCGGACAGGCCACCACTCTCCAAGCAGGTCCTATCAGGCGAATGGCCGCCCGAACGTGCGGGCCACCGCCTGGGCGACAAGCTGTCCGAACTGGATCTGGACCTGCGCCTCGGAGTGGCGGCGGTGTCGCTGGACGTCCCGAAGCTCCGGGTCGGCCTGTCCGACGGATCGACCATCGGGGCCGAGGGCGTAGTCATAGCCACCGGCTCCAGTCCCCGCCGGCTGCCCGGCCCCGCGTTGCAGGGCGTCCACGTGCTCCGCGGGATGGACGACAGCCTGGCGTTGCGCGCCGACCTTGAGCGTCGACCCGAGCGGGTGGTCGTCATCGGCGCCGGGTTCATCGGGGCCGAGGTCGCGGCAACCTGTCGATCACTGGGCCTGGAAGTGACGATGATCGAGGTCGCCCCTGTGCCGCTCGGTCGGGTTCTGCCCGGGGAGATCGGCGGCTTCATCGCAGACCTGCACAGCGACAATGGAGTCGACGTGCGCCTGGGCGTCGGGGTGAGCCGACTGATCGCCGACGACGCGGGTGTCAGGGTAACCGGGGTCGAGCTCGAAGACGGCAGCCGTATCGATACCGAGGTGGTCCTGGTCGGGATCGGCGTGACTCTGAACACCGAGTGGCTCGTCGGGTCCGGGTTGACCCTGGACAACGGCGTTGTCTGCGACGAGACGTGTCTCGCCGCCCCAGGCATCGTCGCCGCGGGTGACGTCGCATCGTGGCCCAACCCGCACTTCGGTCAGATGATGCGGATCGAACAGTGGGAGAACGCGATCGAACAGGGCGGCCACGTCGCCCGACGTCTGCTCGCCGAGTTGGGTATGGGTGAGCCCGAGCCGTTCGCGTCCGTCCCGTGGTTCTGGTCGGATCAGTATGATCTCAAGATCCAGATGGCCGGATTGCCCAGTGCCACCGACGAAGTCGTAATCCCGGTCGGGTCGGTCGAAGACCGGCGATTCGTCGCAATGTTCAAACGAGGAGACAGGTGCAGCGCAGTCCTGGGAGTGAGTCGACCCCGCCACGTCATGATGGTGCGGATGAAGATGCAGGAATCACTCGACTGGGACTCGGCCATGTCAGCCCTCGGTTGACCGTCGGCGTCCGGTCGAGCCGTTGATGTTCGCGCTTCTGATCGTCCTCACCCTTGTCGTGGCCGCCGTCGACTGGTGGGCCGCCTACACGGGTAACAAGCCGTGGGAGTACGTCTTCAAGCCACTGACGATGGTGGTGCTTGTCGCCGCGGCCCTGGCGATCTCGGACCCCTCCGACAGCACGGCCAGGACGGTGCTGGTCGTCGGCCTGGTCCTGTCGCTCATCGGCGACGTCTGCCTGATGCTCGGCGAAAGCTACTTCCTGCAGGGGCTTGTCGGGTTTCTGCTCGCCCACGTCGCGTACATCGTTGCGCTGGTGATTCTCGGGGTGACCCTGGTTCCGCTTCTGGTGGGACTGGTCATCGTGTTGATCGCCGCGGGCGTGGTCGGGTCACGAATCGTGCGGGGCGCGGCACTGAAGGAGCGGGCCATGGCGGCGCCAGTCGGCGTCTACATGTGTGTCATTTCGTTGATGGTCATCGCCGCGATCGGAACCGGCAATCCGTGGGCGATCGCAGGGTCGCTGCTGTTCTTCTTCTCGGATGCCTGCATCGGTTGGGACCGCTTCGTGGCGCCGCTTCCCGCCCGGTCGCTTCTGGTGATGGTGACGTACCATATTGGCCAGATCGGCCTGGTGCTGGCACTGACGGTTTGAGGTATCTGAAGTAGTTTGGCCTGCAATAGTTCGCTAGGGAAGGAATTGGGCGGTAGTCGCCCTAGGGGGATAAATGACCGTCATTGACGAAGGACTGATGAGTGCTGCGCAGGGCGTTTTGCCCACCATGGTCGACCTACGACGAACGATTCATCGCCAGCCTGAACTAGGCCTGGACCTGCCGCAGACCCAGCGCGCGGTTATGGAATCGCTCGAGGGTCTGGGCCTGCGGGTTGATGTCGGCAAGGGGCTCAGTTCCGTTATCGCCGAGCTCGACACCGGACGTCCGGGGCCGACGATTCTCTTGCGCGGTGACATGGATGCCCTACCGATGCCCGAGGACACCGACCTGGACTTCGCGAGCGAGGTCGAGAACCGGATGCACGCCTGTGGCCATGATGCCCACACGGCCATGCTCGTCGGTGCTGCCCATCTGCTCGTCGCCGCCAAGTCCCAACTCAAGGGTCGTGTCCGCTTCATGTTCCAGCCCGGCGAAGAGGGCGACGGCGGGGCGCTCCTCATGATGGACCAGGACGTCCTCGAAGGCGTCGACGCGGCCTTCGCGCTACACGTCGCCCCCAACGTCCCCGCGGGAATAGTGGCGTGGAAGCCCGGCGCAGCGATGGCGTCTGCCGACGTTGTCCAGATCCAGGTGAAGGGCCGCGGCGGGCACGCGTCGACGCCCCACTGGGCGCGTGACCCGGTGCCCGTCGCATGCGAGATCGTGCTCGCACTCCAATCGATGGTGACCCGGACGGTCGACGTATTCGACCCCGTCGTCGTCACGATTGCCACGATCGAGACAGGCACGACCGACAACGTCATCCCAGAGGTGGCCAACCTGAGCGGAACGATCAGAGCCGTCTCGGAACGCTCACGCAAGGATGTGTTGGAGCGGATCTCGACCGTCGCCAACGGTGTCGCGTCGGCCCACGAGTGCGAGGTTTCGATCAAGACGATCGAGGGTTACCCGGTGACGATCAACGACGCGGCTTTCGCGGCGTTCGCAGCGTCCGTGGTCGACGACACCTTCGGACCGGGGCACAGCTACCAGATGGGCTCTCCGGTCATGGGAGCCGAGGACTTCTCATATGTCCTTCAGAAGGTCCCCGGGGCGATGCTGTTCCTGGGGGTCTGCCCTCCCGAGAATCCCGACCCGTTCTCGGCGCCCAGCTGCCACTCCAATCGGATGATCCTGCACGAGGAGTCAATGGCGAATGGCGCTGCGCTCCACGCGGCTGTCGCCATGACCTACCTGTCCCGCGACGGCGACATCTCGCTCTAGAAGCTGGGACCGAAGCTGCGCTCCCGTGGTCTGCGCCCTGTTTGGCGCTGGATCTGCGCTGCGCAGGGCCGCCCGGTCTGCGCGCTGGAGTCAGGGTTCGCCGGGTGAATTGCGGAGAAGAGTTATTGGAATGGTCGCATTTCGACCGTTCCAATAACACTTCCTAGTTGTCGGCCTCCGTTACCTGCCTGGAACTAGCGGGCCCAGTTCAGGTTGAAGCAGCGGTCGGACAGATTTCCGGTCGACCAGAGCGCCCAAATTCCATTGAGCAGCGCGCGTCCGGGCTCGATCAGCTCCAGGCTCGATGGCTCGGAAATGCGGTGCACCGTCTGGCGAAGCCCACCCTCGTGCACGACATATCCGGCCCACACACCGGGGAATTGGCTGGTGGCAGCGACCTCGCTCCAGGCGACACCCCCGACGGTTCGGCGACGGCAGCGGTGGGTGTGGCCCGATGACACGAAGGCAGCAGGGTCGGCCTTGCCGAGGGCAGCGGCGAAGCGGCCGGCGTCCGGGCCGGGAATGCCGTGGGGCCAGAACAGCGGGACGGCGAATCGCTGCGGATGGTGGTGCGACATCACAGCCACGCCTCGGCCCGAACGGCGGGCGTGGGACGCCAGGTCTGCGACCTGCTCGGCCGATC
>JBATWQ010000046.1:0-5448 GCA_049672765.1 Microthrixaceae bacterium
GGTCCGCTTCGTCAGACACGGCGTTGCGTTGTTCGCTCATCGTTACCCCCGGGCGTGTTGCGTTGCGCGAAGGTAGCGCCCGTAGGTTTGGTATCCACAACGACCACGAGAATCGTCACGAGCAGTACCGCTGCAACGGTGGGAGCTGTCCACCATCCCAGGCCACTCAGACCGTCGGCCATCCCCGGGGTCGAACGGATCAACGCCACAACCGCAACTCCGGTCGAGATGAGGTTGACCGCCGCGTGGGCTCCGCTCGGGGCAGCCGACGCGGAGCCGAAACAACCGCACGTCGGAAGCGACCGTCGCAGCGCGACGAACACGACGAACGAAAAGGCCAGGTACGCAACCGCCACCAGCGCTGCGTTGACACGGCCACCGAACGCCAGGCCGACGAAGCCCAGGGCCAGTTCGACGACGCCGACCATCCGGGCGAGCAGAGGCGCGGACTTGGCGCCGACGACGGGCTTGATGAATGCGGCGAAGACTTCGGGACCGGACACCTTCATAGCCCCGGATGTGACCAGAACAAGGCAAATTGCCCAGTAGGCAGCGTCGAAAACAGTCACTAGGTCAGCGTAGTCAGAGCGGCCCACAGGTAGGGTTCGTCGAGCGCTGCAAAGAAATTCTTCCACCATGTCAACGGATCTGGCCGCTCGTTCGATGAACAGGAGTGTGGTGCGAAAGTCAGCAGGCGACGACGAATTCAGAGGGTTCTATGAGCGCCTCGAACCCCGCGCGGTCAAGGCCGCAATCCGTCTGGTCGGGACCCGCACAGCAGGCGAGGACATCGCCGCAGAAGCATTCGCCCGCGCCTACGCCAAGTGGCCGAAGGTCTCACGTCACCCGAACCCTGACGCTTGGCTCATGCGTGTCGTCGGCAACGTCGCGATCGACCATGTGCGTCACGAGAGTCGTCGCCCCCATTTCGAGGACGTCGGCGCAAGAGGCGACACCAACCGCGGCAACCCGGCGGCAGACCAGGTGGAACTGCGGATCGACCTCACCGACGCCATGGCGCACCTGTCGGGACGTCAACAGGAGGTCGTCTTGCTCCGCTATCTGATCGATCTTCCCGAGGATGAAGTGGCCGCAGGAATGGGCCTCTCACGAGGGTCGGTGAAGACCCATCTACACCGGGCGACCACGAAGCTGCGCTCCGAGTTGGGCGGCGACCTCGAACTTGACGGAGCGGTCAGCCAACCCGGCGTCGGCGGTCAGGTTCGCACCACCGCCCAGAGCGGCGACATCGAAGTAGACCTGAGAGAGGTTGGGCGGACAGATGGCTAAGTCACCAGAGCACTTTCCTCCGGTGGGACACGAGGAGCGTTACGACGCGATCATCTCGAAGGGTCGCAAGATCAGGCATCGCCGCCAGGCTGTTTTCGGCGCCGCTACCAGCAGCGTATTGGCGGCGTGTGTCGCGCTCGTCGTGATCTTCGGGACCAACGGCGGATCTGCCAAGTCGTCCGGTCAGGTTTTCGCGAACGAGGGCAAGAACGCCAAGGAGAACCCGGTCGAGCCGACCGTGGCACCGGGGCAGATGCAACTCAACGTGACCCGTGACGGCGACACGTTCGACATCGAGCTCAGCGACCCGCTCATGGCCGTGCCTACCGAGGGCCAGTCGCTCGGGGACTCCTCATACCGCGCCCAGCAGTGCGTCCTGGTCACGCTCGAAGACGGTGGTGGTCAGACAGTCGCGGAGGGGTTCGGCTGCAAGCAGTACGACCCGTCCGCTGCCACGTCCGCAGGCCGGACTTCTGAACCGCCCGGATCGGGCGTCGACTCAGGCGCCGTGGAAGTCCAGCTGAACCCGAGGGATCAACTGTCGATCGGCTGTGCGGCCGTGGCAGAGCGAAGAGATCCGGTCACGACCGAACCTCATGCCATGACTTCGACGTTCAGAGCCGACCTTCCCGCGACGGTCATTTCCGGCGAATACACCATGACTGTCGAAGCGGTCTCAGGCTTCGGCGACGGCTGCCCCGACAATCCCGAACCGGCGGCCGGCGCGTCTGGCACCAACCAGATCGAGAAAGCGATCGCAGTTCAGAAGCAGGTCAGCGTTTCTCATTGATTCTGGGGGCTGGCACTGCCCTCTCCTTCCCTTCCCTCCCACAGCGGTGCCAGCCCTCGGAGAACCGCCCCTGAAAGGGGCTCGAGTGGAGCTACCCCGAAAGTGGCTGGGCGCAGAACGGTTCCCGAAAGACCAGCCCTGACAGCGCCAGGGCTCAGCGACCGGTGTGGCCGAACCCGCCGTGACCGCGGTCGGTCTGGTCCAGTTCTTCGACCTCGACGAACTCCACGTGTTCGACCGCCTGGATGACCAGTTGTGCGATTCGCTCACCGCGGGCGATCTCGAAGTCCTCACTGGGATCGGTATTGACCAGCAACACCTTCAACTCGCCCCTGTAGCCGGAGTCGATCAGACCGGGTGTGTTCAGGCAGGTCACACCGTGCTTCAGCGCCAAGCCGCTCCGGGGCTGGACGAATCCAGCAAATCCGGGCGGAATGGCGACCGCTACCCCTGTTGGTACCAGGGCTCGGCCGCCACCGGCGGTCAGGGTGATGTTCTCGCTCGAGCGCAGGTCCACTCCTGCGTCGCCCGGCTTCGCGTACTCAGGCAGGGGCAACTCGGGGTCCAGGCGGACGACTTCGACGTTCAACATTCGGGCGAGATTACCGGCCGCCGTCAGGAGATGTCCCCGACAGCCCGTACGCTGGTTCCCGTGTTGGCATGGATGGATCTCGAAATGACCGGGCTGGACGCCACCAAGGACGTGATCGTAGAGATCGCGACCCTGATCACCGATGATGAGCTGAACATCATCGCCGAGGGGCCCGACCTGGTTGTCCACGCAACCGATGAGCAGCTCGACATGATGGAACCCGTGGTCGTCGCGATGCACAAGCACAGCGGCCTGACCGAAGAGATCCGTTCTTCGACCATCACTCTCGAAGAGGCAGGGGCCGCGACGCTCGCGTTCCTGCAGGAGCACATCCCCGAGGCCGGCAAGGTCCCGCTGTGTGGCAACTCGATCGGCATGGACCGACGGTTCCTGACGGCGTATCTGCCCGAGATCGAAGAATTCCTGCACTACCGCTCGATCGATGTTTCGACGATCAAGGAACTCGCACGGCGCTGGTATCCAGAGGACCTGGCCGGGTACCGCAAGAAGTCGTCTGCCCACAGGGCGATGGACGACATCAAGGAGTCGGTCGCCGAGATGCGTTACTGGCGCGAGAAGGTCTTCCGCGCCCCGACCCCAGCCGCCAACCGCGACACTGCCGGGGACGCTGCGGCAGGCACGGCCATAGGCACAGACGCTGCAACCCCGGCCCCCACCTCCGAGAACTCGCGAGCGTCCGAGAACTCGGGAGCGTCCGAGAACTCCGGAGCCCAGGAGCCGTGAAGCAGGAACAGCTCGCTCCGACCGACGAGGCGACCGAGGTCGCCCCGGGTGTCCTGCGGGTGCAGCTACCGATCGCGCTGCCCGGGCTCGGTCACGTCAACTGTTATGTGATCGAGGACGAAGGTGGGGCGACGATCGTCGACCCGGGTCTACCGGGACCCGATTCGCACAAGGCCTTGGTCGATCGGCTCAAGCGGTGCGGCGTGCCGGTCGAACGCGTCCATTCGGTGTTGGTCACCCACTCCCATCCCGACCATTTCGGTGGAGCGGGGCGACTTCACGCCCAGTCCGGTTGCGATGTGGTGGCGCACGAGGCGTTCATCACTCCCTTCGACAAGACCAGAGAGGTCTTCGACGACGATCTACTGGTACTCGATGACGTGACCATGGACTCCGATGTCCGATCCGGAGCCTCCGGCACGAATTTCGGCCTCCGGGATCTTCTCTTCGGCGACGGGCCGATGCCCGACCTTCCTCCGCAGTCCACACCCTGGGGTGAGGACGGGTTCCAGTTGACCGAACTCGAGGTGACCCACATGCGTGCGTGGGACGACATGTCCAAGAAGGGCCTTCTGTCGTTGACACCCACCGTTCGGGTCGCCGACGAGCAGGTCATCAAGTTGGGGCGTGGCGAGTGGCAGGTCATCCACACACCCGGCCACACCGGTGATCACATTTGCCTGTTCGATCCCGTCAACGGGACCCTTCTGTCGGGCGACCACGTACTGCCGACCATCACGCCGCACATCTCCGGGATGACTCCCCAGGCCGATTCCCTGGCCGAATACTTCGGGGCGCTCCAGCGGGTCGCCCAGATCGAGGGGGTCACGACGGTTCTGCCGGCCCACGGGCTTCCCTTCGCCGACCTGCCCGGTCGGGTCAACGAAATTATCGAGCACCACCACGAGCGACTCGAGCTGCTCACGCAGATTGCCCTCGAGTTGGAGGATGCTCCTGTGCGGGAGTTCTCGCGACGCCTCTTCCGCGAGCGTTCATGGGGGCCGATGGCAGAGTCAGAGACCTACGCGCATCTCGAACACATGCGCCTCCAGGGGAAGCTCAAATGCACCCGGGACGATTCAGGTCGGCTGAGTTACAGGCCCTCCGCGGTCGACGGAGGCTGAGCTCCCAGGGGGCACCGGCCTTCTGGATTCGCCCGGAAATTTGTTGAATTTAAATCGCTTGCCAGAAGCAAGTTGATGGTCCACTCTTTTTGAGTTAGACCAAAAACTGGCTCGGCCGGAATAAGAAGCAGGATCATGAAGCAGACCTTGACCGCAGCAACCCAGTCCGCCGCTTGGCGCACCGGCTATGCGCGTCCCGAGTCTCGCCTGCGTTCGCTCTGTGCCTCGAAGCCGGCCGCAAGCACCGGGATCAAGCCGAATATTCACGTGTCCTTCCACACGATGAATGTTCACCCCCGACGGGGAGCCCCTCCGCAGTAACCGAAAGGTTGCAGCGAAAGGTTCGGACTCCAGGCCGCCGGGTACCCACCCAGGCGGCTTTTCTCTGTGCCCGTTCGGCTCTGCCCAGTCCGGCCGAGCAGGAGACAGCCCTACCCCACCGACCAGCCCACCCGACCCGACCCGACCAGCCCACCCGACCAGCCGTACGGCGCACCTCCAAGGAGTCCAGATGACCATCACAGAAACCCCCGAACTGTTCGAACTCGCCTTCTCCGATCTCGCCTACGTCGACAGCTGGATGAACGACGCCGGATGCCGCGAACTCGACACCACGGTCTTCTTCTCTGATGACCTCGATGACATCGGTGCCGCCAAGAGGATCTGTCTCGACTGCCCTGTCAGGGGACGATGTCTGGACGCCGCGGTCAGCCGCGGCGAGCAGTATGGCGTCTGGGGAGGGCACCTCTTCGTCGCCGGACGCATCGTCCTGTCCAAGAGGCGCAGGGGGCGGCCACCTGCGTCACCCAGGCCAGGGGACACCCTTCCCGAGGTGACCGTTCCCCAGAAGTACAGGCAGCTCGTGGCCCACTGACCGGTGGCTGATCAGCCTCTGATCAGCCTCTGGA
>JBATWQ010000047.1:0-13952 GCA_049672765.1 Microthrixaceae bacterium
AGCTGGGTCGGGTCGACGAGTTGGGCCGTATCGGTCCATCGGGACGGATCTCGCGGGTCGACATTCTCGCGGTGGAGGGCGTGGTCCGTTACTACAAAGACGATCGATCGGGTGCGGTCACGGTACTCGAAGAGGTCGTCCAGCGTGGCCGCCGGGGCGAACCCGCTCAGTTGCTCATCCCGGCCCTCGTCACCCTGGCCGAGGCGGCCTTCCATTTGGGTCGCTGGGACGACGCAAGCATGCACGCCGAGCTTGCCGTGTCACTAGCGACAGACACCGACGCGTTCGCTGCCTTGGTCCAGGCACGGGCCGCGGCGACCGAGATCCAGGCGGCGAGGGGCCAGTTCGACGAAGCAGAAGCCCACCTCGAGGCTGCCCGGGCGCTGGTACCGGCCATGCCGGCCTGGCCGGTCCACCTTCGCATCGCGGTCGCATCCGCTTCCCTCGCCATCGCCCGCGACGACCTCGATGCGCTGCAAGCCGCCGCACACGAGCTCACGACCGGTTGGATGGGCGAGCAACTCCACGAACTCGCCTGGTGGCGGTGGCGGGTGATCGTCGCGGACGCGCAGCTTGCTGTCGGTCACCTCGACGACGCAGCGGTCATGATCGAACGGCTCGTCGATGTCGTCACCGGGCACGGCTACTCGGCCGCGGCGTCCGACGTCGCCCGTCTTCGGGGTCTATTGGCTGAGGCTCAGGGCCGATCAGACGCCGCCGAGTCGGCCTACCGGCTCGATCCGGTGACCAACCCCGCCACGCAGTCACCTCTGTCGGGGGCACGGCTGGCGATGGCCCTGGGAAACTTCCTTCGTTCAACGGGTGAGCATCGCCTTGCCATCGACGAGCTCGGACGCGCTCACACAACCTTCGTCGCCCTGGGAGCTGAACCCTACGCGAATCGCTGCGCCGCGGATCTCGCCGCCTGCGGTGAGCGAGTACCGGACCGGGTCGGTCGCCTGACCGTGAACCTCAGCCCACGCCAGGAGGCCGTCGCCCTGCTCGTCACCGAGGGCCACAGCAACAAGGAGATCGCCTCGAAGCTCTACATCAGCGTCAAGGGCGTCGAATACCACCTCGGACAGATCTTCACCAGGACCGGGTTCACCTCGCGTCGCGATCTCGCCCGCTGGATCCGCGACAACAGGACGAGATAGGTGGTCTCCCTGCCGCTCCCTGATTCTCGTTTGGGTAACGAGGTGTGTACATAACCCTTGCATTCGGGTCATCGTCTCGGTACCTTAACCATACCGATTGGTGTAGTAAGGTCGGAACCGAAGATGCACACCGCATCTCAAGCCCAAACTCGCCATCGGGCTGGCAACCGGTGTGTTGTCAATCGTTGCATACCGCTGGGTGGTCAGGCGTAGC
Organism: Microthrixaceae bacterium; assembly: GCA_049672765.1. Classification (GTDB taxonomy): domain Bacteria; phylum Actinomycetota; class Acidimicrobiia; order Acidimicrobiales; family Microtrichaceae; genus JAGQSZ01. Next base: position 1,372 of record JBATWQ010000047.1, read on the forward strand.
GAGCACCGTGATCCGGTGGAGGCGGACCTGGAAGGCGCTGCGCCGTCAATCGCCTGGAGCACGCTGGTGGGAGTCGGACTATTCGGGGCGGTCATCGCAAACATCGCACTCCTCGGCGACTACACGATCAACGGCCTGGGCTCTCCGGGCACCGCGGTGGGCCTCTTCGGCTTCATGGCGGGTGCCGCCGTGACCGAAGAGGTGTTGTTCCGGGGCATCCTCTTCCGGGTCGTCGAAGAACGGACGGGAACGTGGGTCGCTCTGACGCTGACCGGCTTGCTGTTCGGCCTTCTGCACCTGCTCAACCCCAACGCCAGCCTGATGGGTGCAATAGCGATCGCTATCTCGGCCGGCGGGATGCTCACGGCCGCATACATCGCCACCCGCAAGCTGTGGGTTCCGATCGGGCTGCACTTCGGCTGGAACGTCGCCGCTAGCGCCATCTTCAGCGCCGAAGTGTCGGGTAGCAACAACCCGCAGGGTCTGCTGGACACCACCATGTCGGGCTCCGCGCTGCTAACCGGAGGCCACTTCGGTCCCGAGGCAAGCGTGTACGCCGTGGTCTTCGGTGTGTTGGCGACCGGCGTGTTCATGTTGGTGGCGCACCGTCGGGGCCACATGGTTCCGGCCGCTCGCAGCGACCGGGTGCACGTGCTCGCCACACACTCGTGGTGATCAGTTCGGTGTGATGGTGTGATGAGTGATTACCGGCGCTCGTCGCGGTGATGGCTGCCGCTCCCCAGTCGGGTGCGGCAGCCGCGCCACTGCGCTAAATGTCCAGGCAGCAATCGTCACGAAGGCCCGAAGTGTCAAGTCAATCTGTGAGGGCCTCGTGCGGCTGGTCGCCGCCCGTCGCAGATGGAATGGCGCTTTCGATGAGGACGGCGGCGATCGACGCGGCGGTGGGGAAGGCGTCGGCGTTTAAAACCCGAGTGTGAGCCGCGGCACCGTCGAGGAGCAGCGCGAGTTGCTCGCCGAGTGCATCGGGGTCGGTGGCGCCGGCCTCACGGGCGGTGTCGGCGAGTCGCGCCGCTACGGCCAGCTTGTACTCGCGTGCGTACTGCGATGCTGGGTGATCGGGGTCGTGGAGTTCGACGGCGGCCGCGATGTATGGGCACAAAGGGTTGGTGGGAGGGATGTCGAACACTGCGAGGAGTCGTTCGCGGGGACTGAGATCGGGGTTGTCGAACACGTCGGACAGAACGCCCGGGTCGAAGTTGCGCAGGTACTCGGCCACGAGTTCGTCCTTGCCCCCGAAGTGTTCGTAGGCGGTGCGCTTGGACACCTTTGCCTCGGCGCAGAGTTGGTCCATTCCAGTTCCGCTGATGCCCTGCTCACGGAAAAGCTGCTGCGATGCGCTGAGGATTCGCTCGCGGGCGCCACGGCCTCGGCGCTGTCCCTTGGGGCCCTTCTGCAATTCGGTCATGACTCCACTGTATCCCGTTTGGTAACAATCGGTGTACATAGCTTGCGCCGCTGCTTTCGTCTCGCTAGGTTAAGTAAACCGGACGGTGTATCTAGCACCGTCAACTCTGAGTGACGTAATACCGGACCAGGGAACGGCAAAGGGGCAGGAGATCTCATGAGCAACATCAGCATCATTGGTACCGGCAACATGGCGCGCGCCATCGGCACTCGGGCAGTGGCAGGGGGTAACTCTGTCGAAGTCATGGGCCGCGACCAGTCCAAGGCCGCTGCCCTGGCCAAGGCTCTGGGCGGCGAAACCAGAACCGGCGACTGGGGTGCCACGCCGAGCGGGGAAATCGTCATCACGGCGCTCCTTGCCGACGGTGTCGTACCGGTCGTCGCCCACTACGGCGAGGCACTCGCGGGCAAGGTCATCGTCGACATCAGCAATCCCTTCAACTCGACGTTCGACGGGTTGAGCCACAGCGAGGAAACGTCCATCGCTCAAGAGGTAGCCAGAACGGCTCCAACGAGCGCCACCGTGGTGAAGGCGTTCAACACCATTTTCCGCCAAGTGCTGGAGCAGGGTCGCCCCGACGTGTTCATCGCCGGCGACGATGCCCTGTCCAAGAAGAAGGTCGAGGAATTCATCGACAGTCTCGGCCTGCGCCCGCTCGACGTTGGGGGTCTGAAAATGGCGCGCTGGCTAGAAGGGGCGGGTCTGATCACCGTCGGCCTGGCCAACAACGGGGTGGGGAGATGGGACTTCGCCCTCGGCGTCACCGATCAGGGGGCGTGAACAACTCCCATTGACAACGGCAGCCCTGATCTCGCTGGAACTGGTGGCGTCGGGCGGGACGCCAGCCGGCGCGCTCAATGCGAGCTTCTGATCGGCAACTCGAACCCCGGCAACGGCAACGACGTCCGGCTCGTCGCCACGACGACGGCGGGCAAGAGCATCAGCGAAGGCGTCAAGGTAATCGACAACTCCAGAGGCTTCACCGTCACCCGTTGTTTGTGGACGCGACCAGGCGCAAAATGAACATGGACCGCTGCCGCGGAACCGCCGAGGCCGGTTAACCGGAGGTTGCACGATGCTTGGTGACACAAAGACCTTCAGCAGCTTCGCCGCACGGGACCTCGACGCCGAAAGACAGTTCTTCGGCGAGATCCTGGGAATCGACCTCACCGAGGAGAACGGCATGCTGGTCCTGCACCTCGCTGGCGATAAGGAGGTGATCGTCTACCCGAAGCCGGACCACGAACCGGCGTCGTTCACGGTCCTCAACTTCCAGGTCGATGATCTGGACCGAGAGGTAGATGACTTGATCGCGAAGGGCGTGGCCTTCAACAACTACGAGCAGTTCGAGCAGGACGACAGAGGAGTCGCTTCGGACCCCGCAGGCGGGATGCCCCGCATCGCGTGGTTCTCCGACCCTGCCGGCAACGTGCTCTCCGTCGTTGAGACGGGCCCGAGCAGTTGAGGCATGGCGCAACGCCATCTTCCCCGGTCGACTGCGTCACCGTAGGCGGGGGAGCATTGCGATCTGCCCGGACCTTTCATGGCAGTTCTTCTGTGTGTTCAAAGCGGAGCTGGTGCTAAGTTCCGCTTAACACCTAGGGGGATTTCGAATGAATGCACCATGGAAGCGTTTGCGGCTTGCCGCAGCGCCGCTACTTGTCGGTCTAGTTGTGCTCGCAGCGGCCTGTGCGCCGCCGCCCGAGGTACCCACGGGAATCTCTTTTAACCCGCCTGCAGTCGGTTACGTCGGTAAGCAATATGTCCCGAAGGCCACAGCGGCCAACAACCTGCCGGTTTCGTTTTCGCTCGACGCACCCAGCACAGGCTGCGAATTGACCGGAGGAGTGTTGTATTTCGACTCCGTGGGTAGCTGCGTCGTCCTCGCCGATCAGGCTGGAGACGCGACCAACCCGCCGCTGCCCCAGGTGCGGCGCACGATCACGATCTACGAATGCCCGCCGCTTCGTGCCGGACGTTGGACCGGCCCGGAAGGAACTTCGGCCAATGTGGTCGTCGGCGGAACGACGACGTTCTCCGGCACGGTGGACCTCTCCGCGTTCGGTGCAGGCGTCCAGCCATTCGCAGGCACCATTGATTGTGACCTCGTGCTGATGACGTTCAACGGCACCGCGCTCTCGGGGCGCCTGTCACCCGATGGCTCGAAGCTCTGGAGTGACTTCAACGGAATCTCGATCGAGCTAACCGCTCCACCCGCTCCGTAGGTCGGGGTCACGCCCTAGGCCTCAGGCTGAGGTGGCAGCCGGAGGTGGGCTTTTCGCCGGTCGGGAACGCGGCCGATGCTTGTTGCCGATCGTCAGCGGGCGGCTGCGATGCGACGTAGCGGCGGATCGATCTTGGGCGGGACTCTCCGGTCCGGGAGCTCCGCTAGTAGAACGAAAGTGGCTTCGGCGATTCGCGCCACCGCCCTATCAACCGCCTCCTGGTTGGCGGCAGATACCGACGACAGCGAACCGACTTTGCGGACGTATTGAAGCGCTGCGGCCTCCACTTCCTCGGCGGTAGCGGGCGGAGTTAGTCCTCTCAATGGGGTGATGTTTCGGCACATGCCAAAAGCGTAATCCGGCATCGCGCCCGCGGACCGTGCAGATGGGCAAGCACCTCAGACGATGCCGGTGCGCTGGGCCCGCTGTAGGCAGACCCATCCGGGGATCGTCGGGAGCCAGAAGGTGAACAGCCTGAAGACCAGCACGATTGCGCCAGCCTTGGCGGGATCCACGCCTCCGGAAATGAGCGCCGCCGTCAGCGCCGCCTCAAGTCCTCCAACCCCGCCGGGTGTCGGGACCGCAGCGCCGACGGTATTGGCGACCATGTAGAGAGCGCCGATGCGGGCGAAGCCGAGGTCGACCCCGAAGGCGGACACGCATCCGGCGAACGCGACGATCGTCGCAGCCTTGGTCAGCGCGGCGCCCCCGAACAGTTGCACCAGCTTGGTGGGCTGGCGGGCCAGGTCGGCGAAACTTGCCACGGCGGGCCCGAGAGACTCGCGAACTCTCGGAATGATTGTCCGGCGACCCCAGCCGCTCAGAGCAACTATCCCGATTGCTGCCGCAACGACCAACACCACCATCAGAACCTTGGTGACCGACGGAAAGCTGAAGCGGCTGAGTTCGTCGCTCGCTCCTCCCCAGACGAGGAAAACAACGATGAAGGCCGCCTGGACGACCCCGCTTGCGGCCGACGACAGACCCACCGCCGCCGCCCCGACGTTCAGGGTCACGCCCTCGCGCTGCAGGTATCGGGCCCGCAGGGCCATGCCGCCGGCGTTCGCCGGAGTGAACCGGTTGAGGAACCCCTGGGCGAACATGATCAGGTTGGTCCGCACGAACGCCAGCGAGATGCCGACCGATCCCATCATCGACAGAGCCCCGCCGGCGTTGGCTGCAAGAACAGCCGCGAGCAGCAGCGGCACGACTGTCCAGCGCATCTCCACCAACGCGTCGGCGATGCTGCGCCAGTCGGATGCCAGGCTGAACACATAGCCGGCCAACACCACGCTGCCAACCAGAGAGACGAGACCCTTCAGGGACACCCGGCTGAGGGGTTCGAGTTCGATCGCATCGGCACCGATCGACTCACGCACAGACTCGCGCAGGTCGCCCACCGAGATTCCTGCGACCTTCAGATCGTCCTTGGTGGCCGACGAGATGACCAACGGCTGGAAGAGGGGAAGCGCGGACTCCAGTGGCTCCCGCCCCAGCCCGGATACCGCGGCTCGGACCGACCGGTCCACCCCGAAATGTGCCGCCATCGAACTGAGCAGTTCGGCGACATCGGCGCCCAGCACCGCGTCGTCGACGTTCGTCGCTGCCCACCGGAATCCGATCGAGTCCGAACTCACGGCGTCATTCCTGACCCTTATGGCGGTGGCGGCCGTCATTGGCCTGGTTGGTATTGTCCTCGACTCACCGATCCTGATCGTCGCTGCGATGGTAGTGGGTCCCGAATATGGGCCCATCGCAGCTATCTGTGTGGGCGCTGCACGAGCCCGTTGGAAGCCGACGGGTCGCGCAATGCTCACCCTTCTGATCAGCTTGGGCGTCGGCGCTGTGGCTGCAGCGCTCGCGGCGCTTTTGTTCCATAGTCTTTCGCTCGCACCTGACAGCCTGAACATCTCGGACCGCACCCTGACCGCCTTCATTGCACAACCCGACCCGCTGGGCGCAGTGGTGGCTGCGCTCGCTGGCGTGATCGGAATGTTGAGCTTCACCGAATCGCGTTCCAATTCGCTCGTCGGAGTGCTCGTCTCGGTGACCACCGTCCCTGCCGTCGCCAACGCAGGAGGCTCTGCGGCTTACGGAGAATGGGGGCAGGTGAGAGGTTCGTTGATCCAGCTGGGAATCAACATAATGGGCTTGCTCCTCTTCGGGCTTCTCACCGTGAAAGTTCAGAGCTGGTACACCGAGAGGCACCCCGAGAAGCTTCAACTCAAGTGACGGGTCACAGTGGTCCGACGATGCGAACGCCGACATATGAGATTGTTGCGATCAAGATCCAGGACGCCAGTCCCAGCGCTAGAGGTCGGCCGCCCAGTTTGCGGAGCTTTCCGATGTGCACTCCGGTGCCGAGCCCGACGAGCGCAGCTGCGAGTGCGAGAGTCTCAGCGGTTTTCAGGCCGGGAATCCAGGCTGGAGGAAGTAGTCCGACAGAGCGGACTGCCATTGCGGCGAGGAATCCGACCACGAAGAGCGGCATGATCGGAGTCCTTTTGACTGACACTGTCTGGCCCGTGGCCCGCCCTTGGAGCGCACGGTTCTGATCGGCTCGACGTCGGGCGATGGTCACCCCTGCGACCATCGGAGCAAGCAGCACGATCCGGGTCAGCTTCACTATCACCGCAGTATGCAGCGAATCGGTCCCGGCGGTAGAGGCGGTCGCCACCACCTGGGCGATGTCGTGGACGCTCGCCCCTACCCATGCGCCAAACTGGCTGCCTTCAAGACCCACGAGTCCTCCCAGAACCGGCAGGATCGCGATTGCGAGGCTGCCACAGAGGGTCACCAGGGCTATGGACAGGGCAACTTCCTCCTCCTCGGCGTCCGCTACCCCCTCCACTGCGGCGACTGCCGACGCCCCACAGATCGAGAAGCCGGTTGCTATGAGCAGCGAGAGTGACCGGCTCACTCCCATTCGCCGTCCCAGCCACTGGGTGCCGAAGAAAGTGAACCCCACGACGGTGATGACCAACCCGAGGCCGGGTGCACCCAGTCGCAGCACGTCTGTCAGCGCCAATTGAAAACCGAGGAGCACTACTCCGAAGCGCAGCAGTCGCTTCGCTGAGAACTGCACACCCCGACGAGCCCATCCGGGAATGATCCCGAGGTTGGACGCTGTCGCTCCGATCAGGACAGCGACCACTAGCGGCGACAAGGCGTCAACCAGATTGTGAACGACGAACGCGACGGCGACTCCAACGAACACCAGAACGAGTCCCGGCCAGGTCGAACCGCGCCCCATATCTGTCGTCGGCAGGTCCCCATGATCTTCTGGTCCACTTGTTGACCCGATGCCTTCGTCGCCCTGAAGGGGTCTCAGATCGGCGGTCGGAGCGAGGTCTTCGAGATCAGGGAGCGTCTTCACGAGTTCCATCGTCCAGCTAGCACCGACCGGTCGCTAGATGGCCAATGCCTGCACACCTATAGGCTCTGCCTATGCCATTGCGGCTCTGATGCCGCCGCTATGTCGAGAAGTAGTCCCAGCGGATCGGCCAGAGATCGATTGATCGACCAGACAGCCCTGAACGTGCGCGTCAGGTCGAGTCCTTCGACCGGAACCGCTCGCAGTCGACCCGCAGCGATGGCGTCACTGACCGCCAGTCGGCTGAGAACAGCCGGTGCCGCGCCTGCCTCGGCAGCTGATCGGGCCGATGACGACGAGCCGAGTTCTAGCGCAGCGGGACCCAGTTCGAGCCCCACCGCGTCGAGTGCTGCTTCGAGTGCTTCACGGGTGCCCGAACCCACCTCACGAAGTACCAGCGGAGTTGACGCCAACTCCGTCGCCGCGAGCACTGTCCTGCGGCGGGTCCACGGATGGCGCGGTTCGACGACCACCACGAGTTCGTCCCCGCCGATCGAGCGACTCTCCACCCCGCTGACGGGGCCTACCGACTCAATGAATCCGAGGGCGGCATGTCCGGCGCGGATGAGGTCCAGGACCGACGTGGAGTTCAGGACCCGGAGCTCGACCTCGGTTCCGGGAGCGTCATTTCGCAGGCGGCCCAGCCACCTGGGTAGAAGGTGCTCTGCGAGCGTGTAGCTGGAGGCCACGACAATGCGTTGCTTCGTCCGGGAGAGAGAGTCCACCCCGTGCAACAACTCGTATGCCGCGGAAATGACGGTGTCGGCCCAAGTGGCGACCAGTACTCCCGCTTCGGTGGGAGCCGATCCGTTGGGGCCCCGTTCGAGAAGAGCTACACCGAGTTGACGTTCGAGGTGACGGATACGCTCGCTCGCGGACGGTTGCGATATCCCGTGCATCTGAGCCGCCGCGGAGATTGAGCCGAGTTCCACCACCGAGGAGAACAGGTCGAGAGACACGAGGCTGGGGACGTTTGGTGGCATCGGCACGCCTGAACCGTAACTGTCGCTCAGAACATGCCCAACGATGCTCGTCGCACCTGGCCCTGCAATTGCGTCGTCAACGAGTAGCGGTGATCCGCCGCAGAGAGGGGCGCTCAGAGCGCTGGCGAAACGGGCCAGGTCCACAGGGTGCGTTCCCAGCCCGGCACGACAGTCACGTTGCAGACTCGACGAGGTCGGGCGTGGGTCCTCCTGGAGGACCGCTGTCGATTACGGCGAAGCTTTGCTAAGCAACTCGGAACGGGTACAACCGGTACAAAGAGGAGATCAACATGTCCGTCGACTACGAAACGCTGTATCCGACACTCAAGTTTGATCGGCCCGCCGAGCGGGTCCTGCGGATCACGCTCGACGGCCCCGGACTGAACTCCGTGTCGGTCGATGGACACCGCGAGCTGGCGAACGTCTGGCGGGACGTCGATTCGGATACGGAGACCAACGTGGCGGTACTGCAGGGAGCCGGCAAGGGATTCTCTGCAGGTGGGAGCTTTGAGTTGATCGACGGTGTGATCGGTGACTACGACTCCAGAATGCGCGTAATGCGCGAAGCCCGGGACCTTGTCTGGAACGTGATCGACTGCTCGAAGGTGATTGTCAGCGCGATCCACGGTCCCGCCGTCGGGGCGGGCCTGGTCGCAGGACTTCTTGCCGACGTTTCGATAGTTGCTCGCACAGCTCGGATCATCGACGGGCACACTCGCCTCGGGGTCGCCGCCGGTGACCATGCGGCGGTCTGTTGGCCTCTGCTGTGTGGCATGGCGAAGGCCAAGTACTACCTGCTGACCTGTGAGACCCTGACAGGCCAGGAGGCGGAACGCATCGGTCTGGTGTCGATGTGCGTCGACGACAAGGAGGTCCAGGACCGAGCCTTGCAGGTAGCGACCGACCTGGCCTCAATGGCTCAGCCTGCCTTGCGCTTCACGAAACACTCCCTCAATCACTGGTACCGATCCGCCGGGCCGATCTTCGACTCGTCGCTCAGCCTCGAGTTCCTGGGGTTCAGCGGCCCGGACGCAGCGGAAGGTCTGGCATCCCACCGGGAGAAGCGACCGCCGTCGTTCCCCAGCGCGAAGGGCTGAGGGCTGCCCCCTGCCAGTTCGCTCAGCCGGCCAGTTCGGCGAGGGCGGAGGCGAGCAACCCAGCCGACCAATCGTGGTCGGATAACTCATGTGGCGAACGGGTCGACGATTTGTATGCCCCGAATCGTTGATCCAGCAGAAAGGTCCTCGGTGAAGATGGTCGCGCACCCCGTCTCTGCCGCTGCTTCGAGGATCATGGCGTCCCAAACGGACATCTGGTGGGTGATGCTCGTGTCCACCGCTCGTTGCACCAACGCCGCGTCGGCGGACACGACCCGGAGCTTCGCGAGTTCGTCGACCGCGGCACGCGCCAGTTTTGCTGGTGTCGGTGGGTCGAGTTTTCGTGTGACCACCACGAAGAATTCGAGCAGAACCTGGGTGCTGACCACCAGCACATCGGGACCCTCGAGCACCCCGCGGGCGGCGTGCTGCTTGTACGGGTCAGATCTATCGAACGCGTAGACCAGAACATTGGTGTCGACGAAGACATCCGTCATGATCTCGGCCCTCGACTCAGTTCAGACCCGGTGTAGATCGTCGCGGGTCCAATTGCGCCCCGTTCCCGCCGTGCCTGCGTTCGCTACGTCGGCCAGGCGGAGAACCGCCTCAATAACGTCCTCCTGTGGTGACTCTCCGGCGTACTGGCGCAGGCTCTGAGCCAGGTAGGCGTTGACCGATTCGCCTCGCTCGATTGCCCTGATCCTGGCTCGTTTCAGAGTCTCGGAGTCAACGGTGATCGTCAGGTTTGCCATTGGATCAGTGTAACACCATACCCGTGTAGCACTGACACGGTTCCAGGAGGTCTCCAAGGTGCAGTGGCTACCGCGGAGCGTCCGGTCCTGGCGGGGCCTTCCGTACCTAGCGAGCGGTGCTCTCCTGGCATGTACGAGTAGACGATCCGCGAGCTTGAGCCAGCGAATCGGAACCGGGCCCCAGGGGCCGTGCCTTCAGTTTGACTGAGCGCGGGTTTCCGTGACGAGCGCGGTGAGGGCTTCGTCGGTGATGCCACCCGGGGTGCTGAGGGCCACGCGATCCACGTTGTCTCCAAAGCGGGCCACCAGCCGGGTCGCGACCTGCGCGGGATCGCCGCGGAGCACCACGGCGTCGAGCAGATCGTCGTCGACCAGGGCAGCCATTTCGTCCCATCGTCCTTCGCGCGACAAGGCCCGCAACTCGGGGTGGAGGCTCTGGCGACCTTCGGTCTCGAGGACCGGAGCGTAGGCGGGGGTCGAGCCGTAGAAGGCGATCATCCAGCGGGCCGCGGTGTCGACATCGGTCTGGGCCGCGCCGTCGGTGGCGCACGCCACGATGGCCTGGCCCACAACGGTCAGGTCGGATCGTTGTCGATCGGCGGCCTCCAGCCCGTCGCGGATGCGCGGCAGGGTGACGTTTTTCAGGTGGCTATCAGAGGTGAACGGGTGGATCAGCATTCCGTCGGCCACGGTCGTGGCGAGTTGGGTCATGGCAGGACCGAGCGCGCCGAGCCAGATCGGCGGCGGACCCGATGGCAGGGCTCCTGGCTCGAAGGCCGGTGTCATGAGGGTGTGGCTCGTGTGCTTACCGATGTAGTCCAGCGGCTCGCCGTGCTGCCACGTGTTGCCAATGGAGCGGATGGCCTCGACCCACTCGCGCATGCGACCCACCGGGCTGGTCCATGTCGAGCCGTAGCGCCGCTCGACGTGGGCCTTGATCTGTGTGCCGAGGCCGAGCGCGAAGCGGCCGCTGCTGAGTTCGGCCAGGTCCCAAGCGGTGTGGGCCAGGTGCATGGGTGAGCGGGGAAAGGCAATGGCCACGTTGGTATAGATCTGACAGCCGGTGTCGGCCGCGAGTGTCAGTGGAAGGAAGACATCATGGGGTCCCTCGAAGGTGAAGATGCCGTCGACTCCCGCGGCGGCGAGAGCTTCGGCCCGTCTCGACACATCGTGGGGCTTGGCCATGAGTAGGGCATCGATCAGCACGGCGGAATCGTAGGTGACCCGGTCCCCGCGGCCGCTTTGCGCTACAACCGGGGACGAGCCGTTCGTCGGGTGGGCGGGCGGTAGCGCCGCCCACGTGAGTGTTGTCGCCTGACTCGACCGGTACTCTGGAATTGGACCTAAATATCGGCCACAGGGGAGAGTCAGAGTTGGGCGATGACTTGGAGATCATCAGCGACGGCGAAGGTTTGGCGGTCATCGGGAAGCCGACGGTTGTCGAGCAGTTCCTGGGTTCCATGGGTCTGTCGGCTGACGCGGAGCTGCCCGGCGTTGGGACTGCCCTAAGGGCAGGGGCCTCTATGGCGCAAGCGGGCTCTGAGGTTGCAGCGAACTCTGGTCGGTGGGTGAAGCTCACAGAAGAGTCCGCCAAAACCGTCAAGCAGTTCGGGTTGATGGATACCAAGACTCCCGGCGTCAAGCACGCCATGGTGGGTAAGCCCGGGGATATCCAGCAGTGGATCCAGGTTGCGAAGACGCCTGCGTCGATTGTGACAAACCCAGCGATGCTGGCGGGTGCAGCAGGACTTATGGCGCAAGTAGCCATGCAACAGCAGATGGATGAGATAACCGACTATCTCGCCCTCATCGATGCAAAGCTCGATGAGGTACTCCGGTCACAGACGAACCAGGTGCTGGCCAGACTGGACGGAGTAGACCTTATTGTCAGAGAGGCGATGAGCGTTCGAGATGCGGTGGGTCGAGTCTCGGAAGTAACTTGGTCGAAGCTGCAGAACTCGGCGCAGTCCATCTCTGAGACCCAAGGATACGCGCTGCGGCAGATCGCAGATCTCGCTGACAAGATCGAAAGAAGCAAGAAGATCGGGGACCTTTCCAAAGCGGCAAGCGAGGCCGAGACTGAGGTCCAGAAGTGGCTCGTCGTCCTTGCCCGTTGCTTCGAACTGCAGGACGCGGTCGGTGTAATTGAACTCGACCGTGTGCTGGATTCGTCCCCGGAGGAACTCGACCGGCATCGTCTTGGTCTGAAGTCGGCCCGCAAAGACCGCCTTGAGCTCATCTCCGGAAGGACCGAATACCTGCTGGACCGCATGAATGACGCTGTCGGTATGGCCAACTCGAAGGTGCTATTCAATCCGAAGCAGTCGCCCACCGTGGTGAAATCAACCAACTTGGTCATGGCCGAGGTAGACGAGTTTCACCAGCTACTAGGGATCGAGTCCGGACATGCTTCATCAGAGGCAAGGCGATGGAGGGAAGCCGCAGGGGACAAGTGGGAGACGGCGAGCGCAACCGGAGCGCAGGGCATCGATACCGTCAAGAAGTTTGGAAACAGGACGAGTGGTCAGGCCTGGGCCATGAAGGGAAAGCTTGCGGAGAAGCTACGCCGACATGACGAGGCCGACGGGCGCGATGAGGACCGGCAGTAACCGTCGCGCGCACCCATTTTTCCGGATTTGCGATCAGACGTAGAAGCCCTCGCGGAGTTTGATGCCGTGCTCGATCCACGCCTTGAGGTGGATGAGCATCCCGGTCCAACCTTCGC
>JBATWQ010000048.1:0-7248 GCA_049672765.1 Microthrixaceae bacterium
CGGGAGACGTTCGCCCGGACAGTCCTAACCCAACAGGCCGACTCCGGACTCCGGCAAGAGCTTTCCGTTCTGTCGCCCGACATGACCGACGAGTTACCCCTTTGACCAGTCGGGCGTTGGCCGATACTTCGATCTTTATCGCCGACGAAACCGGGCGACAGCTCGACCCGTCCCACCTACCCGATGAACTGGCCGTGTCGGTCATCACGATTGGAGAGCTTCGTGCTGGGGTCTTGGCGACAGACGACCTTGCGACTCGTGACCGGCGCCTACGAACTCTCACTTCGGCTATGACGCTGGACCCGGTGCCCATCGACACGAGAACTGCTGAACGCTGGGCACAGCTGCGGGTTCTTCTTCGCGACTCAGGTCTGCGTATGGGTGTAAATGATTCGTGGATTGCGGCGACCGCAATGGCCCTTCAGATTCCGGTCCTCACTCAGGACGACGGATTCCCTGCCTTCGATGAGCTAGAGATCTGGCGGGCCTGATCCAGGAAGTCCGACGCTGCGTCTACCCCATCTGTGCCCTACTCCAAGTGACTCATCCCGACCGGTCTCAGGTGCCAGTTGTGAGAGGGGCTCAGAGGTCGTCGGTTCCGAAGGTGTCGCAGGTGCTGGAGTCGCCCGAGTTGTAACCCTGTTTGAACCACCGGGCCCGCTGCGAAGACTTTCCGTGGGTGAAGCTGTCCGGGTTGACCCGACCGGTGGCCAACTTCTGGATCGAGTCGTCACCGACACCCGACGCGGCCCTGAGTGCCTCGTCGATGTCGCCGTCATCGAGCCTTCTCGAAGGGTCGGCCTGTCCACGTTCGTAGCGGGAATGGGCCCAGACGCCTGCCAGACAGTCCGCCTGTAGTTCCGTCCGCACGGACAGCCCCTTGGGACCCGTGGCGGCACCCGGATCCTGTTGTTCGAGCTTGCGAACCTGGGCATTGATGCCGAGTTCGTTCTGCACGTGGTGACCGACCTCGTGGGCTATCACGTACGCCTGGGCGAAGTCCCCGGCGGCGCCGAAACGTGTGGCCAGTTCGTCGAAGAAGCCGAGGTCTATGTAGACCTGTTCGTCGGCCGGGCAGTAGAAGGGACCCATGGCCGAACTCGCCCGACCACAGGCGCTTTCGACACCGCCCGTGAACAGAACCATTTTCGCCCGGTCATAGGACCGGTTCGAGGCCTCGAACTGTTTCTGCCAGACATTGTTGGTGTCGGTGATTATGACGTTGGCGAAGGTCGTCAACTCTGGATTCGGGTCTGAGGCGGCCGGCATCGCCACGTCGGACGAGTTGCCCTGGCCCGGAAGTTGGCGGCCCTGGTCGAGCCCGGGAAGGTCGTTGATCCCGGCGGTTGAAATGTCGAAACCACCACCGCCCATGAGCATCGGCACGACAACCACCACCACCACGACGATCAGCAGACCGACCACACCACCCTTGCGTCGCCTTCCGCCGAGCAGCGCGCCCAGCACGGCGCCAAGACCGGCACCGCCGATTCCGCCCAATCCAGATGACCGGCCGGACGCGCCACGGCGGTCGACCATGTCGCTCGAATCGGCTTCGTCAGAGTTCCACTTCACAAGGCGGCTCCTCGCCGTCGTCGGTTCGACTCCGTGGGCAACCGCCCGGCACGAGGTCCGTACGACCCAGGTTTAGCGCAGAGTGGCCAGTTCCTTGTCGGTGAATTGGATGCGACACGCGGACCGCTGCAATTTTCCGGAAGAGGTCTTTGGCACGGAGCCGGGCTCCACCAGCACGACCTGCTTTGGCGGGATCCCGATCGCATCGGTGACAACCTTCGAGACGTTTTTCTCGATCTGGTCCAGGTCGTCACCGCGAGCCTCCGCGACGACGATGATGTTCTGGGCGCCAAGTCGTCCGTCGATGCCGAAGGCGATCACATTGCCCGTCCGCACTCCCGGGACCTCTCCCGCGACCTTCTCGATGTCCTGGGGGTAGACGTTGCGACCGCCGACGATGATCATGTCCTTGATCCGCCCGCAGACGACGAGTTGTCCGTCGATCGTGTACGCGAGGTCGCCGGTATGGAGCCATCCGTCGATGATCAGTTCCTCGGTCGCCTCGGGATTCTCGTAGTAACCCGAGGTGAGCGAGTTGCCCGTGATACGCAGTTCACCGACCTTGCGGTCGGGGCAGTGTGCGCCGCTGAGGGGGTCTACCACCGAGATCTCGAGCCCGGGGACGGCGTTGCCCAACAGGACCAGTTCGACACCGTTCTCGTTGCCCGGCGCGACCGGAACTGCTTCGCGGTCGTTCTCGAGTTTGTCCCTGTCGATCCAGTCGGTGCGCAATCCGGCACCGGGAGTCGAAAAACAACCCGCGATGCAGACCTCGGCCATACCGAAAGCCGGGAACGCACCCTCTGGGGACAGCCCGAACTTCTCGCCGGTGGTGAAGAACGTCCGGTAGGTATCCGGATCGATCGGCTCTGCTCCGTTCAACCAGATACGCATCGTCGACAGGTCGAGGTCCTCGTCGGTACGTCTCATGGCCCGGGCCGCCAAGGCGTATGAGAAGTTGGGCCCCGCAGTGCCTGTGCCCCCGTAGCGGTCGATCCACTGCAACCAGCGCAACGGTCGAGACAGAAAATCCTGGGGTGCACCCTGGACCAGCGTGCATCCCTTCGTCATCGGAATTGTCAGCAACCCGACCAGACCCATGTCGTGGTAAAGCGGCAGCCACGAGACGATCACTTCGTCGTTGGTGATCTGGGCCGCGGACCAGGCGCCGTCGAGATTGTTGCAAATAGCCTGGTGCGGGAGCATGACCCCCTTGGGTTCCGATGTCGACCCCGAGGTGAATTGGAGCACCGCGAGCCCATCGGGGTCGCTCTTGGGCCGCTTGTAGCTGGTACCGAGTCCCCTGTCGGAAACCAGTTCGTCGAGTGAGAGGAAGGGTGGGTCCCCTTCGACCGGCTCGACGAACGCTGCGAGTTCCGCGTCGATCAGGACGACCTTGGCGTGGGCCCGGTGGATCCGTTCGCGGGTCTGGGAGATGAACGTCTCGAGTGCCCCCATGCGCATCGGTAGTGGCATCGTCACCAGGCATCCGCCTGTCAGCCACACCGCCTGGATGGCTGTGATCAGCTTGCGGGTGGTTGGACCGAGTAGCGCAACATGATCGCCAGGCTTGATCCCGTTGGCCTGGAGGTAAGCCGCTGCTGCTCGGGCGTCCCCGTGAAGCTCGGACCAGTTGATCGTGTCATGGTCGTCTCCGCTGACGAAGGTGACCTTTCCATGATCCCTCTCCGCAACGAATTCAATTCGGTCTATCAAGGACAGCACGGTATTCGGACGCTCCTGGATCGCGGGGAGTTACAAGAATGTCACCTGCGGCCCTGGACTGAAAGAACCGGGAAGGCCACAGAAACCACATGACTACTTCTCGCCTGGGGTGGTCACATCACTATGTTCACCAGCTTGGGTGGACGGGCGATGATTCGTTTGGGCTCGCCATCGCCGATCTGGCCCTGCACCTTCTCGCTCGCCAGGGCTGCAGCAATCGCTTCCGCCTCGCTGAGATCGGGTGCCACGTCAATCCGGTCGCGGACCTTGCCGTTGACTTGGACGATCATCGTCACCGACTCTTCGCGCAGCAGGTCGGGATCGGCGACGGGCCAGGGCGTCGTGTGGATGTGGGCGACGGGTCCCCCCGATCCGTTTCCGGCCGTTCCGCCGGCGTCCCCGTGGCGACGTGCCCAGAGTTCGGCGGTCATGTGTGGACACGCTGGCGCCAGGACCTGCAACAGGGTGTCGACCGCCGTCGACAAGGTCTGGGCGTGCGCGCCCTGGTCCGATTGGACATAGCGGTAGACGTCGTTGACGAAGGCCATGTAGCGGGCAACGGCGACGTTGTACGACCAGCGCTCGAACTGCCCGGTCACGTCGTCGATCAGATGGTGTGTGGTCCTGGTCAGTTGCAGGTCGGCCGGTGTGGGATCCCCGTCGCGCAAATTACCCAGGAGGTCGGATTCCGGGATCGCCAGTCGCCAGACCCGCTGGAGGAACCGGTGGCAACCCTCTAGTCCGAAGTCCTCCCAGTCGACGTCCTCTTCCGGCGGTTTCACCGCGAGGTGACTCAAGCGCAGCGCGTCCGCTCCGAGGGTGTCGATGATCTCTTCGGGCGCGACGAGGTTGCCTTTCGACTTGGACATCTTGGCGCCCTCCAGGCGGATCATCCCCTGGGTGAACAGACGCTTGAACGGCTCACGCAGATCGGCCGGGATCACCCCGATGTCGGAGAGCGCCTTGGTGAAGAACCTGGCGTACATCAGGTGGAGCACTGCGTGTTCGGCTCCGCCGATGTACTGGTCGACCGGCATCCACTTGGCGACCTCGGATGAGCGCACGGGCGCCTGGTCGGAGCCCGGGTCGGTGAAGCGCAGGTAGTACCAGGAGCTGTCGACGAAGGTGTCCATGGTGTCGGTCTCGCGACGGGCATGGCCGCCACAGCTGGGACACGTCGTGTTGACGAAACCTTCGTGGGACAGGAGTGGGGACTGACCCGTCGGGGTGAAATGGACGTCGTCGGGTGCGAGCACCGGCAGTTGGTCGTCGGGGACGGCCACGATTCCGCAGTCGTCGCAGTAGACGATCGGGATCGGACAACCCCAGAAGCGCTGGCGTGACAACAGCCAGTCCCTCAGCCGGAAGTTGACCTTGCGCTCCCCCACGCCCGTGGCTTCGAGCCAGTCCATCGCCGCGGTCTTTGCGTCGGCAACGTTAAGGCCGTTGATGTCGAGGCTCGACTCCCCGGACCCACTCGCCGGGGAGTTGATGTGGGGACCGTCGCCCCCATAGGCGGAATCCGTGTCGGTCCAGTCCTCGGGCCGCTCGACGGTGTGGATGATCTCGAGTCCGAAGGTCTTTGCGAAGTCGTAGTCGCGCTGGTCCTCCCCGGGGACGGCCATGACCGCGCCGGTGCCGTAGGTCGCCAGCACGTAGTCGGCCAGGTAGACCGGTACCGGACGACCGGTGAACGGGTTCCGGGCATATGCGCCGGTGAAACAGCCGCGCTCGGACAGGGACCGCTCGGTCGACATCCGATCGATCTCGGAGGTCTTGCGGGCGAGCTCGATGAAGGCAGCGACATCCTCGGAGCGGTCGGGGGTGGTGATCGTCCTCACCAGTGGGTGTTCCGGCGCGAGCACGCAGAACGTCATGCCGAAGGAGGTGTCGGGGCGGGTGGTGAACACCCGGAACTCGGGCGCGTCGGATGCTTCTGCGCCGTCGGCATCAACGACGGTCATCGAGAATTCGACGCCTTCGGAACGGCCGATCCAGTTGCGCTGCTGGGTCACAACCCGCTCGGGCCAGTCGACGAGTTCCAGGTCGTCGAGGAGTTGCTGTGCATAGTCGGTGATCTTGAAGTACCACTGCTCAAGGTCGCGCTTTTCGACCACGGCACCCGAACGCTCGGCTGTCCCGTCGGCCAGGACCTGTTCGTTTGCCAGCACGGTCTGGTCGATCGGATCCCAGTTGACCGGCGCGGCCTTGCGATAGGTCAGCCCGGCTTCGAGGAAGCGGAGGAAGATCCACTGGGTCCAGTGGATGTAGTCGGGATCGTGACTCTTTACCTCGCGTCGCCAGTCGTAGACACCGCCGATGCGGGTGATCGAGCTTCGGAGCTGTTCTATCCGTTCGTCGGTGAACTCGCGTGGGTGGCGACCCGTCTTGATCGCAGCGTTCTCGGCCGGCAGCCCGAAGCTGTCGAAACCCATCGGCGACAGGACCGCGTCGCCGCGCATCGTGCGGTAGCGGGTGAGCAGGTCGCCGAAGGTGTAGTTGCGAACGTGACCCATGTGCGCTGCGCCCGACGGGTACGGATACATGCACAGGACGTAATACTTGGAGCGGGGATCGTCGTTGTCGACCTCGTAGGTCGCATCGTCGCGCCAGAACTGCTGCCACTTCGGTTCGATCGACTGCGGGTCATAAGCGGGAAACTCAACCGGTGACGTTCGGTCGGCCGCTGACTCCGGGCCGTTCGGGGAAACTGACATGCCGTGATCGTACTTAGAGCGGGCGCCCCGCCCCGAACCGGATAGTCCGATCCACACGAGTTCTGCCCCGATCGGATCCGGGTTTCACCGATATATCGGATGACGCTATGGTGTGACCTCCCAAGGGGCCGTAGCTCAGTTGGCTAGAGCGCTTCCATGGCATGGAAGAGGTCGTGAGTTCGATTCTCATCGGCTCCACACGGAGGGGTCCACGGAAGTGGGCCCGAAAAGTTCACGAAACCCTGTCACGGAGCGATCCGGGCGGGGTTTCGTGGCGTTTGTGGGTGGGTGTACCTGCGGTCGCCCACGGTCACGTGACTACATGGAGATCATGGCTACCTCATCGCTGTTCGAACTGCCCGCGCAATTCATCGAGGCCTTGCACTACCCACGCTTTGAGAGGCTCGGCCTGAACGAACGGGGCGTCATCGTCTTCGGCGCGCTGGAGTACGTCCCCGGGTGAAGCGTCTGACCGCAGTCCCTCATACAGATAGACGAGTGCCGACGAACGCGGACCTGTCCGGCACGTGACGAGTGTCGGCCTGGGCAGACGGTCGAGAGCCTCGACACCACGACGGGCCACATCCATGTCAAATGGTCGAGGCGGGTCGGCGATCAGGTTCTCGGACTCGGAAACGGCGGCTTCCACATCCGCGTACGACATCCCACCCTCCATGGACGCGAACTCCTCGCCGCACAGATAGAGCCATGATGCACCGCCGGCGTTCTTGGCAAACGACGCCGGGTCGGCTATCGGGCCTCGGTTGAAGGTCAGATCGGTTGGACTGGAAAGCATGGTGTACCTCTTCCTTGTACTTCGGTCGGTTGGGGGACGTTACGAATCTACGACCCCACCCGGCAGTGGTTTGGCTGGAATACCGGAGCACCAGCTAGGGCTAGTCGTTCAGGTGTACATTAGTAAAGTATGCCTGAACGACCTTTGAACTTAACGGCCGGGACGGTCGGTCGTGACGAGGAGTGGTCCGACCTCCTCGGGTTCGTCGACTCCGACGCTAAGCATTCGACGCTGGCGATCGTGTGGGGCCGACGCCGAATCGGCAAGTCGTTCTTGCTGGGACAGCTGGCTGACGGGCGTGGGCTGTACTACGAGGCGATCCGAGGGACGACCGGCGAGACACTGAGTGACCTGGGCCGCGTCATAGGCGAGACCATCGGCGCTCCCGGTCCGCTCAACCTCTCCGATTGGGAGACAGCAATCGACGCCCTGATG
>JBATWQ010000049.1:0-6543 GCA_049672765.1 Microthrixaceae bacterium
GTGCCATTTCGGTCAGTGCCGGCCCGATCGGCGCTGAAGCAGCCGAATGCTCCCGAGGTGGCCAACGCCTCCATCTGGGAGCGGTTGAGACCGCAACGTCGCACCAGGTCCTCCATTCCTGAATAAGGCCGCCCGGCAGCGATTTTCTTCGCCAGGTCATCACCGATCTTCCTGACTGCGGACAACCCCAACCTGACAGCGGGACCAGCGGAAGAAACGTCGTCGGAATCGGAGGGGGCCTCCAACGTGGCGCACCAATCGGAGCGGTTCAGATCTGGGGTGTGAACGTTGACCCCGTGGCGACGGGCGTCCTGGACCAATGTCTGGGGCGAGTAGAAACCCATCGGCTGGGACTTCAACAGAGCGGCACAGAACGCCGCCGGGTAGTGCAGCTTGATCCACGATGAGGAGTAGACGAGGTAAGCGAAGCTGACGGAGTGGGATTCGGGGAACCCGTAGTTGGCGAACGCGGCGAGCTTCGCCCAGATGGCTTCGGATACATCAGCCGTGATTCCGTTGGCGGCGGTGCCACGGTCGAAGCGTTCACGCAACGCCGCCATACGACGGGTGGAGCGCTTCGACCCCATGGCCTGACGCAACTGATCCGCGTCGGCGGGGGTGAACCCGGCCACGTCGATGACCATCTGCATCAGTTGTTCCTGGAACAGCGGGACACCGAGGGTCTTGGACAGGGACTTCTCGAGCAGCGGGTGCAGATAGGTGACCGGCTCCTCACCCTTGCGGCGACGGATATAGGGATGGACGGAACCCCCTTGGATGGGGCCCGGGCGGATCAGCGCCACCTGCACCACAAGATCGTAGAAACACCGGGGTCTGAGCCTCGGCAGAGTTGAGATCTGGGCCCGTGATTCGACCTGGAACACCCCTATCGAGTCGGCCGCGCACAACATGTCGTAGACGGCGTCCTCCTGGGGGATCTCGGCCAGGTCGATGTGCACCCCGTGGTGTTCACGGATCAGATCGACCGCATGGTGGAGCGCCGTGAGCATCCCCAGACCCAGAAGGTCGAACTTGACCAGACCAGCGGCGGCGCAGTCCTCCTTGTCCCACTGCAAGACCGAGCGGCCCTCCATCCGGGCCCATTCGGTTGGACACACTTCGATCACCGGCCGGTCACACATCACCATGCCTCCGGAGTGGATCCCCAGGTGGCGGGGCAGGTCCTCGAGCCTGCCGGCCAGATCCAGGACGGACTCGGGAATGGACTCCGCGTCACCCGGCTTTGGAATACCGGTCCAGCGGTCCAACTGTTTGGCCCAGGCATCCTGTTGCCCGGCGGCGAAACCCAACGCCCGCGCCGAGTCGCGGATGGCGGATCGTGACCGATAGGTGATCACGTTGGCCACCTGGGCGGCATGGCTGCGCCCATACCGTTCATAGACGTACTGGATGACCTCTTCCCGGCGACCGGACTCGATGTCCAGGTCGATATCCGGTGGTCCGTCACGTTCGGGAGAGAGGAACCGTTCGAACAACAGCCCCAGACGGACCGCGTCGGCCTTGGTCACCCCGAGGGCGAAACACACCGCGGAGTTGGCCGCCGAGCCACGACCCTGACAGTAGATGTCGTTGCGTCTACAAAATTCGACGATGTCCCATACCACCAGGAAGTAGCCCGGAAACCCGAGCGAGTCGATCATGTCCAACTCGTGGTCGATCTGTTTCCACGCCCCCGGGGCGGTCTCCGCCAGACGGGAGCCGTAGCGTCTGGTGGCTCCGAGTTCGGTCAGGTGTCGCAGAAACTCGCCCTCGGTCATGGTCCTACCCGCCGCCGGTGACCCTTCGGGGTGAGGGGGGCACGGATAAGGGGGAAGCCTGGGGGCCATGAGCGACAGGTCGAATGCACAGGCCCGACCCAACTCGGCAGAGGTCTCGACCGCACCCGGAAACCGTGCGAAGCGCCGGGCCTGTTCCGCACCCGAGCGCAGGTGTGCTGCCGCTCCACCCGGAAGCCATGCGTCGATTTCACCCATGCTGCGCCGCGACCTGATGGCGGCCAGAGCAGTTGCCAACATGCGGTCCGAGGGAGTGGCGTAATGGACGTTGTTGGTCGCAACGGTTGCCACTCCGCATGAACGCGCCAGCCTTGTCAAAGCATCGTTGCGATCAGAATCGAGTGGGTCCCCGTGGTCCCAGAGTTCGACGAAGGTGTTCTCAAGCCCGAACGCCGAGATCAGTGACCTCAGTTCCATCTCTGCAGCCCCACGCCCCCGCTCCACCATTGCTGCGGGTACCGTGCCCTTTCGACAGCCCGTCAACACTGCCCAGTGTCCGCGTGCACCCGACGAGGCTCCACCCGAGGCCGCCTCGGCCAACGCTGCGAAGGAAAGCTGGGGCCGCCCCTTCTCCCCCGCCATCTGCGCCTCGGACAGCAGCGCCGCCAGACGCGCGTAGCCGGTCGGATTGCGGGCGAGCACCACCAGATGTCGACCGTCGGGATCGACGGGACCGGCCCGCGGTTGGGTCGCGTTGAGCGTTATCTCCGCGCCGAACACCGTGGGCAAGCCCAGGGTTCTGGCAGCTTCCGCGAATCTGACCACCCCGTAGAAGCCATGGTGATCAGTGATCGCCAGCGCTTCGAGTTCCAACCGGGCGGCCTCTTCGGCCAGAGCCTCGGGGTGCGAGGCTCCATCGAGAAAACTGAATGACGAGTGACAATGCAGTTCTGCATAGGGGGTCGCCGCACGGGTAGGACTCACCCGACCATCATATAGAACGGATGTTCGCTTTCAATACCTGCTGCTGACCCGCCGGTCTGGATCCATCGACGCATTTGAGCGCACTGCGTCGCCCCGTCGCTCCCGAGTCACCTACGGTGCTGCGGTTCCCGGATTCCGGGACAAATGCCGGAGGGAAACGTGAACACAACCCCACAAACATCAGACCTGTCGGGCCAGTTGATACGGGTAGACGCCGGCGGCTGGGGACTCACCTGGGTGGTCGACTCCCTGGGCATCCTGCGACAGGTCGGGATGGGCGCCAACGGCCACCAGGCCGACTGTGACGTCGAACCGATCTGGTATCCCATGGCTTTCCCGACCTGGGGTGGCCCGGATGTATACCGACCAGCGGCGCTGCGCGTCACCCACGCCGATGGCACCATGAGCACCAGATTGGTCGTCGAGAGCGTCGAGCGGACCGCGGTCGATGCTCTCGACAACCCGACCGAGGAGCGACTTGACGGCGGTGAGCACATCGTCGTCCGCTGTCGCGACGAGATCTTCGATCTCAGGGTCGAGCACCACCTGAGGACCCACCCGACCTCTGGGGTTCTGGAACAGTGGATCCAATTCGAAAACGGCGAATCGGGGCCCGTACGCCTGTCGGACTACGACTCGATAGCGCCCTTCATGCTCGTCCCCGAAGCGGCCGAGCTAAGCCAGTTCGGCGGTAGCGGCTGGGCCGACGAGTGGCGCTGGAGCACCCACGCGCTGCCCACCGGGACCACTTCGCTGACGAGTCTGGGCGGCATCCAGCCACACCTGCAGCGCAGCCCCACCCTGTTGCTTTCCCCCACCGGTCATTCGGACGAGAACGCAGGTGAAGTCCTGGGGATGTCCATTGCCTGGGGTGGAAACATCCGTTTCGATCTCGACGTGCGTCCCACAGCTGCGCCTGGGGCACCTCGCGAGCTACGCATCCGGGCCGGAGCAAATCCATACGGCGCGGAGTACACCCTCGAGCCGGGCGCCAGCTTCACAACCCCGACCGTCGCCTGGACCTGGTCCATGACGGGCCGCGGCGCCGTCACCAGGAGCTTCCACGAATGGACCCGGGCCCGCGTGCTGCGAGACCCGGAACGCCTGCGTCCGCTGGTGGTCAACAACTGGGAAGCGACGTTCTTCGACTTCGACGAGGCCCGGATAGTCGACCTGATCGACCGCTCCGCCGAACTCGGCGCGGACGTGTTCCTTCTCGACGACGGCTGGTTCGGCGTCGAACATCCCCGCAATGACGACACGACAAGTCTGGGCGACTGGGATCCGGATCCGGTGAAACTTCCCGACGGTCTGGCTCCCCTGGCTGCCGCTGCGGACTCCGCCGGGATCCGCTTTGGCATCTGGGTCGAACCAGAGATGGTCAATCGCGTCAGCAACCTCTACGAACAGCATCCCGACTGGGTAATACGCGACAAGCGTGAGCCCCGCGAGCATCGGAACCAGTTGGCGCTCGACCCGCTGCTCGAGCAGGTCCGCGATTTCGAAGTGGACGTGGTCGACCGCACGCTCGCATCGGCCCCCGGGACCTCGTACATGAAGTGGGACGCCAACCGACCGGTCACCGATTACGGATCGTCTGCGCTCCCCGCCGATCGGCAGAGCAACCTGTGGGTCGATCAGGTTCTGGCCACCTGGAGTGTCATGTCCGAGGTCGCGCAGCGCCATCCGGATGTCGAGATGATGCTGTGCGCGTCGGGCGGCGGACGGACCGACCACGGCACGCTCCGCTGGTTCCATGATTTCTGGACCTCCGACAACACCGATCCGGTCACGCGGGTGCGGATGCAGTGGGCCTGTTCACACTTCTTTCCCGCCGCAGCAATGGCCGCCCACGTGACCAGATGGGGAAAGCGGCCCATGGGGTTCGCCTGCGCCGTTGCTCTCTCGGGACGCTTCGGCTTCGACCTGGACCTCATGTCGCTTACCGCTGCCGAATCGGCCATCTGTCGTGACGCCGTCGCCATGGCGCGTCGCACCCAGGACCTGGTCCAGATGGGCGAGCTCCACCGACTGGTCTCGCCCGTCGAAGGGCCGGACACGTCGCGCGCGGCACTCGCCTACACGGCCGAAGGCCGGACCGTCGTGTTCGCCTACCAGATGGAGGACCCTCCCCGACCCGGCCCGTCGCTGCAGCTCCCGTGGCTGGAAGCGGACGTGACCTACCGCGCAACTGCCACCGACCTGGACAAACCAGCGACAGGTCGCGATCGAAGGGCTGCGGCGACATCCGAGAGGACAGGGGCAGACCTGATCGGGTCCGGACTGTCATGGCCATCCGAGGTTCCGCTGACGGCGACAATCTGGGAGATTCAGGCGGTCTAACCGCACCCCAAACTCGCGCCGGGGTCGGGGCTGTTCTCGTTGCGGTGGGGCGCCGAGCGGGCCATGTCCGACGCCGCGAGTCGGGGTTCAGCGCGGGCGGTCGTGGACCTCGTTCGAGGTGCTGACCCGGTCGACGAAATTCGGTTGGCTCTTCTCAAGGAACGCCGTCACACCAGCACGAACGTCGCTGGATCTGCCGCGCCGGTAGAGCGCCACCGATTCACGCCGATGGGCGTCGACCGGACTGGAATCTCCCATTGCGTCCCAGAGGAGTCGCCTCGAAACGGTGACCGATACCGCGGCACAGTTGTCGGCGATCTCATCGGCCAGAGCAACCGCGGCGTCCAACAGCGCGTCACGGTCGGCGTAGACGGACGTGATCAGTCCACCGCTGAGTGCCTCGTCGGCCAGGAACACCCGGCCGGTGTCGACCCAGTCGAGTGCCTGGCCAATCCCCACGACCCGGGGAAGGAACCAGCTGGCAGCGCCGTCGATGCTGATTCCGCGACGGTTGAAGACAAAGCCGAACTTCGAGCCCTCGACGCCCATGCGCACGTCCATCGGCAACGTCATGGTTATGCCGACGCCCACCGCCGGCCCGTTGATCGCGGCTATGACGGGCTTGAGCGACTCGTATATCCGCAGCACCACCATGCCACCCAGGTCGGCCGGGGCCTGTTGGTTGCCTTCGCCAACCATCCCCCAGCCCCGTACGCCACCGGATTGCAGATCGGTTCCATCAGCCCCAGTCGCTCCATCAGCGTCAGCGCCGCCATCGCCGGTCGAGACCGCATTTCCGGCCGAGTCAGCCGCGCGGCCTGAACTCTCGGCGACCGAGGTCAGATCAAAGGACGCCCCTCCCATCGACAGGTCCGCTCCGGCACAGAAGGCACGACCGGCTCCGGTGACCACCACGGCCTTGACCGAGTCGTCTGCGTCGGTGCGGTCGAACACGTCGATCAGTTCCTGGGCCATGCGGACCGTGAACGCATTCAGGTGGTCCGGCCGATCGAGCGTTATCAGGGCGGTCGAGCCCCGGACCTCGTAGGCGATATCTCGATACTCCATGTGACGCATCCCCCGATTCGGCGTGAGTCGGATCCTAGGGCGACACGACGTAGCCTTCTCCACGATGAACAGCGACACCGGATCCGGCACCCAGACCCCCGCCCAGGCAACCGATGGTTCCGTCGAGAACCACGGCGAGACCACCGAGGAGGACCTCCTCGCCAGCTACGTGGCCTGGGATCTCGACACGCTCCTCGACGGTTCCGACGTCGATGACCTGATGGACCAGTCCGAGGAAATGATCGGTCAACTAGAAGGCCTGCGCGGCAAGGTCGCCGACCTCGACAGCGCCGCACTCGCCGCTGCCATGACCAAGCTCGCCGACTTGCAAGAGGTCCAGGGCCGGGTCGGCTACTACGCCATGCTCCGCTTCTCGGAAAACACCGCCGACCCCGAGCGCGGCGCCCTGATG
>JBATWQ010000050.1:0-9447 GCA_049672765.1 Microthrixaceae bacterium
GCGCAAGTGGACCAAGAAGGGTGATCTTATGGCGGTGTTCACCCTCGAGGATCTACAGGGTTCGGTCGAGGTAATGGTCTTTCCCCGGACGATGAACGAGATCGGTCACCTGCTGGCCGACGATGCCGTGGTGATTCTCGGCGCACGTGTGGACAAGCGCGACGACACCCCGAAACTGGTTGCCAGCGACATCGAGGTCTTTGAGCCGGCCATAGAGACCGACCCGCCTTTGCGGCTCAATATCAGCGCCTCCCGGCTCAACGACGGCACTATTTCGCGCCTGAAGGAGCTATTCCTGGACTTCACCGGTGACTCCGAGGTCTATCTGAAGCTCGACGACGGCAAGGTCGTTCGACTCCCCGAGCAGTACACGGTGAGCACCGATACAGGGCTGGTTGGGGAGCTTCGGGCGCTGTTGGGCAGTGAGGCCGTGATCGCCTGAGTTCTAGTCGTGACATCTGGACGTCGGGCGCCCCGCGGGGCGTTCCTGACCCTGAGTCAGGCCTCACAGCGGTTTGCAAGAAGCCGCTAAATGGACTGAACTAGTGGGACCAGATTTCCACCTATCGTCGGGAGCTCTGCATGGCGTTGGACGTCACGACCAAGGACTGCACCGCACTCAGCGACTCGGAGTTGGCTGAGATGGCCGACATCTGCGCTGAAGGCGGTCACTGCTACGAGGTCGGTGAACTGTCGAAGCAAGTCGACCTGTGGGTCCTGGTTACCCTGGTCCGTGAAGGCAATCACCTGAGAGGATTTTCGTTCTCCACCCTCGAGCGAATCGGCGGAACGCCCTGCATCCTGCTGGGCGTCGCGTCGGTGAAGAGGACCTCCAAGAGGGATTCGGTGCTCCGCGCAATTATCGGGGACAACTTCCGACGTGCACTCATGGCGTTTCCGGACGAGGACGTTCTGCTCGGCACCCGCTTGAGTGATGCCGGCGCGTTCGACGGGTTCAAACAGCTCAGCGATGTGATTCCACGTCCGGGTCACAAGGCTTCGGGTGAAGAGCGTGCATGGGGTCGACGCCTGGCCAAGCGCTTCGGTGTCGATTCCAGCAGCTACGACGACCAGAAGTTCACGATCATCGGCGAGGACTGCCCTCCGCTGGTGCTCGACCACGAGTCACTCAAGCCCGAATCGATCGACGCAGAGGTCGCCGAGCAGTTCAGTCATCTTGACTCCGCTCGCGGCGACTGTCTGGTTGCATGCGGATGGGTGATGGCAGAGGAACTCCTCAAGCACGGCTGACTCCCATGTCGTCGCCCCGGACGGATTTTGAACAGGTCCTTGCCGGTCGAAGAATGTGCCGGGACTTTCTCGGCGATGAACTCCCCGCAGGGCTTCTGGAGACGGTCTTGGCGGCGGCATTCCGCGCCCCATCGGCGGGCAACACCGCCGGTCTCGAACTGCTGGTCCTGGAGTCCGGGGATGTCCAGCGCTACTGGGATGTCACCCTGGTAGGACCGGCAAATGAGAGTTTCCGCTGGCGGGGGTTGCTCAAGGCGCCGGTACTGGTGGTTCCGGTCGTAGACCCCGGGGCATACGTCCGACGCTACGGAGAGACTGACAAAGCTTCGAGTGGGCTGGGCGTGGGAGAACACGCATGGCCTGTTCCCTATTGGTTCGTCGACGGCGGAGCGTCCGTGATGGCGATGCTGCTGAGCGCCGAGTCACTCGGTCTAGGCGCGCTTTTTTTCGGGCAATTTCGACATGAGCCTGCGGTGGCCGATGCGTTCGCCATTCCGCCCGACCGACGAACGCTCGGAACGATCGCACTGGGCTACCCGGCGCCCGGTGGACAGGCCCCGTCGGCCTCGGCGCGGCGCGGACGTCCGCGGCCCGAGGACCTGATTCACCGTCGTATTTGGTGATTCGATCCCCCCAGGAATGCCGGCCGTCGCCAAGGTGCGGCAGGTGGCATGCGACCTGTAAGTTCTGCCACGGAAATTCCAATGCCGCCTGGCTGTGGCGGACGCGTGTGAGTCCTCACCCCGTGGGGGAGCACAAATAGACGGAGGGTGGACTGCCAGCATGCGGATGCAACGGTTTTGGTCGTGGATGGCGGTGTACCTGGGGCGCCACGCCGGCATGGTTGCCGCAATTGGACTGGTGTTCACGATCGTCGTCGGTGCCGGCATAACCCGACTGGAGTTCGCCACCGGCCAGGACAGCTATCTGAACCGGGACAGCCAGATCTACAAGGACAACGTCGCCTACCAGGACCTCTTCGGTGGGCAGGCCATGCTGTCGTCGATCGTCATGAAGGACGGATTCAAGGTCGAGGATCTGTTTACGGCCGAAGGTCGCAGGACCATGAAGGACGCCGAGAAGAAGCTCTACGACATCGGTGTCCTGGGCGTGATCTCGCCCGAGACGGCGCTTGAATTCTCGAACAATCTCATCTCGAGCGATACCGGTTCCATCACCGATTCCATCGCCGGCCGCGCCCAGCTGCGGGCCCTCGATGTCACAACCGATGCCAAGGCGAAGCAGCTTCGTACCGAGGATGCCACTGCGACTCTGATAGCTGCTACGAAGTTCGCGCCTGATCAGCAGACACTCGACAACCCGGAATGGGTCAAGTTCCTGCTCTACGACAACCAGGGCGAGATCCGCCAGGCGCTCCGATCGGCCTTCCCCGACGACGCCCACGCCCAGATGGTCGTCCGCATGCCGGGCAACCTCTCGATCGAGAAGGAAGGGGCCCTGTCCGACAAGGTCCTGTCGGCCACCAGCGACTTCAAGTTCGAGGGTGCCGAGGTGACCACAACGGGCGCTCCCGTACTGCTCAAGGGCATCAACGACTACCTGCGCGGAGGCATGCTCACCCTCGGCGGCATCGCCGTAGCGGTGATGATCATCATCCTCATGTTGTTCTTCAACGTGCGCTGGCGCCTGCTGCCGCTGGTGGTGGTCCTGATCGGCGTCATCTGGGCCTTCGGTCTTGCCGGCTACTTCGGCATTCCCCTGACCCTCGTTACGATCGCGGGTCTGCCCGTGATGTTGGGCATAGGAATCGATTACGCGATCCAGATGCACTCCCGGATCGAGGAGGAAGCGATACTCGACAGTTCGCCCCACCCGATCCAGGCGGCGTCCCGCGGGCTGGGACCCGCCCTGCTGGTGGTCACTTTCGACGCCGTGTTCGCTTTCCTTGCCATCCAGATTTCGCGGGTCCCCATGGTCCGTGAGTTCGGTTGGCTATTGACGGTAGGGATCATCGCCATCTGCGTGTCGTCGATCATCAACCCACTCGCTGCACTCGGCATTCGCGAGTACCGCTCACCAACTAAAACCGGCGATTACACCGAGGGGAAGTTGGGGCGACTGGTGGTTTGGCTCGGATCCGCCCCGCCCAGTACGGCGATCGGCCTCATCGTCATTTCGGCGATCGTGTTCGGGGTCGGCAGCTACATGGAGCCCAAGCTGAAGCTCGAGACCGATCCGGTCAACTGGGTCAACCAGGACACCCAGGTCGTACGCAACATCCGCACGATCGAACGCGACGTCGGTGGCGCATCCGAGATCGGAGTGTTCATTTCGGCGAAGGGCGAAGGCCCGACGATCTTCACCGACGAGTTCGTCAAGTACGCGGACACTCTGGCTTCGAAGACCATGACAGAATTCCCGAAGTTGTTGCTTACCGACTTCAGCATGCCCGGCACCATCCGCAAACTCGTCGCAGTTCCCGATACCCCTGATGTTTCGCCTTCGGCGGAACTGGTCAAGGATGCTTGGGAAGTCGCTCCGAAGGGCATCAAGTTGTCGACCGCGTCGGAAGACGGACAGAACCTCAACCTGATTCTCATGACGCGGAAAGGTCCGCTAGAAGGTCAGGCCAAAGTTGTCAACAAGCTGAGGGCCGAAAACCCGCCACCGGGCTTGAGCATGACTCCCTCGGGTCTGGCGGTTGTCGGTGTCGGGCTCCTCGAGAACCTAGAGGCGAACCTGGTGCAACTCACCTGGCTTGCCGTGGGACTCGTGTTTCTGTTCCTGGCGTTCCGGCTCAGGTCGATCGTCCGTGCCTTGTTGTCAATGGTGCCGGTTCTGATCGCATCTGGCCTCGCGACCATCGCGATCTATCTGCTGGGTATCGAGTTGAGCCCGATGACGGCGGTAGGCGGGCCCCTGGTCGTCGCGACGTGCACCGAGTTCACCTCGCTGATCTTGTTGCGCTACATCGAGGAACGTAGACGGGGACTCGAACCCCGCGCGGCGATCGACGTCACAGCGGCCCGCACAGGTCGGGCGTTCATCGTGTCGGCCATGACTGCGATTGCAGGCGTCGCCGTCATCTCGTTCTCGTCGCTGCCGCTGCTCAGCAACTTCGGCATGTTCGTCGCGCTGAAGATCGCGATCGCGCTCGCCGCGGCCCTGATCGTTCTGCCACCGTTGATCATCTGGGCGGACAAACGCGGATGGGTCTCCCGGGGAATGCTCGATCATAAGGAGGCACCGTTCATCGAGGTGCCCGATCACCTGGCACATCTCAAGGCCAAGTAGATCGAGGTTGGTCACTCTGTGCCCGGTCGATCTGGGCGCCGGAAGGCCCGAAGCGGATCGATCAGAAGCGGGCCGATCGGAAGCGGGCCGATCAGAAATCTAGGTGCGCAACCTCGTCATGAGTTCATCCACCGATGACGACGGGGTTGCGCAGACGTAGCCCGTACAGACGTGGGCAACCCCCGCGTCGCCGTCGCCGGTGGTTCCGGTGCGGCCCTCCCAGAGGGGTCCTTCGCCCGGCTCACCCCAGGCCAGGATCGCGTCGGGCAGGAACGTCGCCTGCACGGCATGGACGAGGTCGGGTCTCTGGCCGGTCACAACGACCTCGGTGACCCCGAGGGCGTTCAGTTCGATCGCGTGGAGGAGATTTCCGAAGCTGGTCGGATGTTGCGCCGCCAGATGACCGAGCAGACGCAGGATCGATCGGGCGTGTTCGCCGTAGCGCGATTCGCCGGTGTGGGCCTCAAGGCGGAGCAGGCCAACGGCGGCCATGCTGTTGGACGAAGGTGTGGCTCCGTCCATGATGTCCTTGGGGCGGGCGACAAGGACCTCGGCGTCGTCGCCCGTGCTCCAAACGCCGCCGTCGGTATCCCAGAAGAGGGTCAGCAATCCTTCTGCGACCTCCAGCGCTTCGTTCAACCACCGCAGTTTGCCCGTTGCCTCGTAGAGCGAGCTGAACGCGTTCAGCAGCGCTGCGTAGTCGGCCGCATATCCCAGGTGTTGGGCTCCTCCGGTGCCTCCGTTGCTGTTCGCCTGCCATGAGCGGAGCCAGCGGTGACCGCCGGGTGAGGTTGTCGACCCGATCCGAAGGTTCGAGCAGAGGAACTCCGCGGTCGACTCGGCCTCCCGGACCCACCTGTCGTTGCCGGTGGCCGCGCCGGCTTCTGCCAGTGACGTGAGCATCAAGGCGTTCCATTCGGTCAGCACCTTGTCATCGAGCCCTGGTCTGGGCCGTTCGGAGCGGGCAGAGAGCATGGCCGCTCTGGCCAGATCGACCTCCGGCGGTGGCGTCAGGTCGCCGCGGTGGGCGATCCGGTTCGGGATCGAGGATCCCTCGAAGTTGCCCTGCTCGGTTATGTCGTAGAAGTCGAGGAGCTTGGCGACGCTCTCGGTGTGTCCTGCCAAGGCGGTCGTAGCCAGGGCCTTCTCGACCGAGGCTTGGTCCCACACGTAGTACGCACCTTCAACCGGGTGCCCTGCGCCGGGGGCGGGCAGGGAATCGGCGTCCTCCGCCGAGTAGCGGCCGCCGTCGGGGTGCGACAGATCCCCCAGGACGTACTCGATCGTGTCCGTGCAGGTCTGAAGGAATCGGTCCTCACCGGTGACGAGCCAGGCCTGTAGGTAGATGCGGCTGAGGAGGGCGTTGTCGTAGAGCATCTTCTCGAAGTGGGGGACCAGCCACTTGTCATCGACGGAGTATCGGGAGAAGCCGCCCCCGAGATGATCGTGGATCCCTCCGGCGGCCATCGCGTCGAGTGAAGTGACGACCGCTCCGAGCGCATCCATCGAACCTGTTCGGTGATGGTCCCGCAGCAGGTGCGCCAAGTTCATCGTCTGTGGAAACTTCGGCGCCGATCCGAATCCACCCCAATTGGGGTCATGCGCTGCGAGCAGGGCGCTCGTTGCGACATCAAGAATGTCGGCACCTGGAATCTGCGCACCTTCGGGGGTCGCTACCTGTCTGCCCATGAGATCGATCAGCTGGCGGGATTGTTCGACGAGATCCTCTCGACGGTCCCTCCACACCTCGGTCACCGCACCGAGTAACTGTTTGAAGGTGGGGGAGCCATTCGACGGTTCGATAGGGAAGTACGTGCCACAGAAGAAGGGCTCGGCCTCGGCGTTCATGAAGACCGTCATGGGCCAGCCGCCGCTACCGGTCATGGCCTGGGTGGCTTCCATGTAGATGGCGTCGATGTCGGGCCGTTCCTCGCGGTCGACCTTGATGCTGACGAAGTTCGAGTTCATCAACTCGGCAGTCTCGTCATCCTCGAAGGATTCGTGAGCCATCACATGGCACCAGTGACAGGACGAGTAGCCGACGCTCAACAGGATCGGAATGTCGCGCTCCCGAGCGGCGGCAAACGCCTCGTCGCCCCACGGATACCAGTCGACCGGGTTATCTGCGTGCTGTCTCAGATAGGGGCTTGTTTCGGAGGCGAGTCGATTGGCCATATCGTCCAGTCTGATTCAGTCAGGTAGCTGGGGCTTGTCGGGCCGAGCCCTTGTCGGACCTAGGACTTGAACAGCACCGGGAGGGCCGGAAGAGGCCAGAGGATCTGGATGGCGCAGCGGAGTCCTGGAAAATTGTCCAGGAGCCGATCAGCGTTCGCCGCGAAGCCGGTCACGGAACCGGTGCTGCAACTTCCGGCGTCGGCCAGGACGGGTGCCAGCACAGATGCGTCAACGACGCGCGATCTGGGGAACCTACCGAGCTGGGAGCTGCCGGTGCGACCGAAAGCAGCGGGTGTTCCGATGATGTTGACGGGAAGGGCACTCCAGGTTTTGTTCGGCCAGATGGTTGTTGTGGCGACCACCTGGCCGAACAAAGATCAAGGCAACTGAGGGACCGGGGTGGAACAAACTTCTGGCTGTCGCTCATATGCCTATAGATCCAAGATCGACAGCGAGAACGGAGGGGGAGGGGTGCAAGAGGCGTTAGCTTCCTGACATGGAACTTCAACTTCGCGGTAGGACGGCGTTGGTCACCGGCGCCTCACGGGGAATCGGTCTGGCGATAGCGAAGCTGTTTGCCGAATCTGGTGCGAACGTGATGCTGTCGTCCCGGAAAGAGGACGCTCTGGCCGAGGCGATTGCCGGGATAACACCCGGATTCGAGGCCGAGGTCGACCACTTTGTTGCCAACGCAGGAGATCCCGACGCCGCCGCTGCCTGTGTAGCCGCAACGATCGACCGGTTCGGTGGAGTCGACATCCTGGTCAACAACGCAGCGACCAATCCGTATATGGGCAAAATGATCGACATCGACCTGCCCCGCCTGGACAAGACATACGACGTGAACCTGCGCGGCGCGTTCGTCTGGATCCAGGAGGCGTGGAAGCAGCACATGTCCGAACACGGCGGCAACGTCATCAACCTTTCGTCCATCGGCGGATTGACCGTCGAGACCTCGATCGGTCACTACAACGTGACCAAGGCAGCGTTGCTACACCTGACGAAGTCGCTTGCGAAGGAACTCGCACCCTCGGTGAGGATCAACGCTATTTGTCCGGGTCTGGTCAAGACCGACATGGCCAGAGCGCTGTGGGAGGGCAACGAGGATTCGATCGGAAAGATGGTTCCTCTGGATCGACTCGGCGAACCGGACGACATCGCGAACGCGGCGCTGTTTCTTGCCTCCGAGGCGTCCTCCTGGGTCACCGGGACGATGCTGGTCGTCGATGGAGGAATGCTCCTCTGAGCCAGCGCCTCCGCCGGTCTGAGCCAGCCGCTCAGCGGGCGCTAGATGACAGGACGAGCCGAGTTCCGAGCACCTCTTCCTTGGGCACCACCCAGCGGCCGGACGCAACCTTGTTCGCTCCCGGAACATACGAAGGTTCATCGAAATTGAAGAACAGGTGCCTGGTGCGCCCAGGCCTGTCCCCGATGAACTCGGCGATGTCGGCGTGGACCCCCTCCAGGAGCCGAAGGCGACCGGGTCCGCCCCAACCGAGTTCTACCCAGTGGTTTCCGTCGACGGCCGCGCCGGTCGACAGCACCTTGCCGCCGAGAATGTCCCGGTAGAGCGAAAGGGCACCCGGCAGGTCCTTAACAGCATGGACGACCCGGGCGAGCGAGGCTATCGGCCTGTCGTAATCGGATTCGGGAAAGCCCTCAGGTGGATCCTCCGACGCGAGCGGCGCCTGGATTCCGTCAAGGAGCTGCACCATCGTGCCGTGCGCATCTTGGGAGCGGATGATGGCTTCGCTCCACTTGATCGGGTCGACGTGTTGACGCTCGAACACCTCGAAGCCGGCAGATCGGAGGGGGGCGACGACTTGGGAGATGTCGGAGACCTTGAAGGTCAGGTGGTGCGGACCGACTCCCGAGCGTTCGATGAACTCCGACACGAAACTCTTGGAGGCTGACTCCGACGCGGAGTCTGAACCTTCAGTTGAGGTTGAGGTAGAGCCTTCTGGGTCGGATACGAACTGACCGGTCTCTGTCTGTTCGCGCTCGGCCCCGGTCTCGGGGTGGAGTCCTTCGACCCGAAAGCCATTTGCGAACTGAAGTTGCGTCCAGCCGTAGCCGGGTCCCAGCCCGCTTCCCATGTAGCGGCCGCCGAGTGCACCCGCGAGGATCGGCCACAGATCAGTGGCGTGGCGAACCGCCAACGACACGTGGTGGAACGTGATTTCTGGGCGGGAAGGGTCGGGATCGGAAGCTTCCGGCCGATTCTCTGCATCTCGAAATCCGTCTTCAGTCATCAACGCCCCCGAGCGTATCGCCACGCCGGAGCTTTCCCAGTGCTGTTCGCTGCAGCGAATCGACGATCAGCAGTTCTTTGGGTGCAGCGGCGACCGGAAGACGCTCGCGAACGAGCCAACGGATGTCCTCGAGTTGAGGTGGCTTCAAGGGATCTGACGGAACCACCAGGGCGACGACCATCTGCCCCCACTCGGGGTGGGGCCGTGAGGTGATCATGCATTCGCTGACCCTGGGGTCGAGCAGGATCACGTCCTCGACCGGACCGGGCCAGACCTTTTCGCCACCGGTGATGATCAGGTCATCTGCCCGTCCGCTGACGCTCAACACCCCGGTTGTCGGGTCGATCTGGCCGAGATCTCCGGTTCGGTACCAACCGTCCTGACCCACTGGCGAAACTCCCGACGGGTCAGTTGCGCTCCGGTATGCCCGCAGCAGCGTGGGACTGAGGATTTCGATCATGCCGTCCTGCGCGATTCGAAGCTCGACATCGTCGAGCTTCACTCCGTCGTAGAC
>JBATWQ010000051.1:0-8048 GCA_049672765.1 Microthrixaceae bacterium
GTGCGCGAGGGGGGACTTGAACCCCCACGTCCTTTCGGACACAGGAACCTGAATCCTGCGCGTCTGCCAATTCCGCCACTCGCGCGAAGTGGAGTCAGCATGGTAGCGCTACGACGCCCAACTCCCAACTGCAATGAGCCGGGGGGCGCGATGGAGTGAACCCGGCAGTGTCCCGCTGCCTCGCTAACGTGTCACCCATGGGTATCAAAGCCTTCGAGGGACGCCTGGAGCGAGCAGTTGAGGGCACCATGTCGCGCTTCTTCCGAAGCGGGCTGAGCCCGGTCGAGTTCGGGCGCAAGCTGGTTCGAGAGATGGACTCGTCCCGCACGGTCGGCGTCGACGGTCGCACGATCGTTCCCAACTCCTTCGAGTTCCGAATCGCCACCGCCGACGACGAACAACTGTCCGACCTGTTGGGCACCCTGCGGCGTGAACTCGCCGATGCGGCCCGCGAGCACGCCCGCGACGAGGGCTATGGATTCGTCGGCCCGGTGGAGGTGTCGATCGAGGTGGCCGACGAAATGCGCCCGGGAGTTCTGGTCGTCCACGCCCGTTTCGCCGAGGGTGAGGGTGGCAAGGCCCCGGGGTCGTTGCTGCTACCCACCGGGGATCGGGTCCCGCTCGGCGAGTACGTGGTGACAGTCGGTCGCCAGGGCACATGCACGATCGTTCTGGCCGACCCCAACGTCAGTCGCAACCACGCCGAGGTCCGTCCCTACGCCGACGGTTACGCCGTGTTCGACCTCGGCTCTACCAACGGGACCAAGGTCAACGGGGTCAAGATTGTCGAGCAGGCCCTTCACGATGGTGACGAGGTCACCTTCGGTAACACCGTCGTCCACTACCAGGCGTCGTAGGCTCACAAGTCGTGTCGGAGCAGTTGCTCACCATTCTGAAGTTGTGTCTTCTCGCGCTTCTGTACCTCTTCTTCCTGCGCGTGCTGCGGGCCGTGTGGACAGAGGTGAGCCCGCCACGGGTACCGGCGCCGGGACCGGCATCCGCGACAGGGCGTGTTTCGTCCAAGCGAGCTTCCCGTCCGGCCAAGGCGGCCAAACCAGCGAAGTCGCGCCGTCGAGTACCGGCAGCGCCCAGCCGACTGGTTGTGGTCGAGCCGCCGGAGCGGGCAGGGATCGAATACCCGCTCGGATCTGAGGTGACAATCGGGCGCGCCTCGGGTTGCAACATCGTCCTGGACGAACAGTACGTCTCGCAGGTGCACACCAGGCTCTTCACACGAGAAGGCTCGATCTTCGCCGAGGACCTCGGCTCTACCAACGGCACCTGGGTCAACGGCGCCCGGGCGGTTGGCCAGATGCCGGCGCGGTTGGGTGACCGGCTCCAGATCGGCAATGTCGTGTTGGAGGTGCGATGAGCGACGAAGATCGCGCTGCTGACCCCTTCGACGGTCTGCGTCTCGTCGCCGGTTCGGCAAGCCTCGTCGGCAAGGTTCGTGCGGCCAACGAAGACAGCCTCCTCGTCAGTTCTGACGTTCTCGTAGTTGCCGACGGAATGGGTGGCCATCTCGCCGGCGAGGTCGCATCGGCCCGGGCGGTCGAGATTCTGGCCGAGGCGGAAGGGCGCCGATCGCTCGTCGAACTTGTCTCAGCGGTGCATCTTGCCAATCGGCGGATCAGTGACAGCGCTGCGGAGGACCCTGCGCTTCGCGGCATGGGCACGACCATCTGTGTCGTGGGCCTGGTCGACGAGGACGGCGAACATCTGGCAATCCTCAACGTGGGTGACAGCCGCGTTTACCTGCTCGCCGATGGCAAGCTCAACCAGTTGACCGAGGATCATTCCCTGGTCGAGACACTCGTCCGTGAGGGTCGGATCACCCACGCCGAGGCCGAGGTGCATCCCCAGCGCAACGTGCTCACCCGCGCCCTCGGGGTCGAGGCGCTCGTACTGGTCGACGCCTGGTTGCTGTTGCCGTGTGACGGGGACCGGTTGCTGTTGTGCAGCGATGGTCTGTTCAACGAACTCTCGGTCGAGCGGATCACCGAGATCCTCCAGGACCAGGACGATCCCGACGTTGCGGCCCGTCGCCTGGCGGCAGAGGCCGAGGCGGCAGGCGGTCGGGACAACATCACTACCGTCGTCGTGGACGTGATCGGATCAGGTCGAGCGCCGGCTCCCTATGACGACCGATATCGGCGGATCGCTACTCCAGCGGTGGACTTCGATGACCCGTTCCGCGACGCCTTATCCGACACCGCAACCGTCCCTCTGGTTCCGATCATTGCGGTGCCGCCACGAAATGGCGTCCAGCAGGCCATCGGGAACGACGACGATGAAGACGGGGCAGCGGTCGAGGTCGGGACCGATGAAGACGTCGCGGATGAACCAACGGGTGATGCGCCGGACGGGGACCTCGATCGCGGGGAGAGCGGACAAGGAGCGCCCGACCAGGTAGACGCGGACGCGGACGGGCTCTCCGGGTCCGGAGACACGGCCGCTGTCTCAGGCGCGGCATCAGGCGCCGCTGTGGGCGAAGCAGCAAGTCTGGGCCTGGGTGCACCCGCAGAGCCGGGCGGAGCATCCGACGAAGCGCTGGGCATGTCAGGGTCTGACGGGCCGAAGAGCAGTCGGTCAGATGGCGATGGCGGATCATCGGAATCCCCCTCACCCAACATTGCGGGGGCCGACGCCGAACTCAGCGATGAAGCTCGCGCCGGCGCGGGTGTCGGGGCCGCGAGCTCTGGCGAAGCCGGCCAGCTAGCAGGCGACGGTGCCTCGACGGATGAATCCTCCGAGTCGTCGCCTTCACCTGACGCCCTGGACTCCAGCGACACTGCATCGGGTGCCGCCGATCCCGACAGCGATTCACCCGACGGAGGACCTGACGCCGAAGTCCCCGATGAAGACGACGAGGAACTGAACGGGGACGAAGCCCGGGTCGACCAACTCGGAACCGGCGAGGAAGAAGGTGCGGGCGAGGAGGGACGAACCTGGCGCACACCGGTGTTCCTAATAGCGGTGGTCCTGGTACTTGCGGCCGCACTTGGCGCCGTTGCAGTCGCCGTCCGCAGCGGCTGGTACGTCGGGGCCGATGGCAACAGCGTGGTCATCTACAAGGGCCCTGTGCGGACACTGCCGATCCTCGGCGATTCGATCGTGGAGCGCTTCCCCGACATCCACGTCGACGAACTTCCACAGAACAAGCGGTCCAAGGTCGACGCCGGAACCCGCTTCAGCACCGAGTCGAAGGCGCGCGGTTTCGTCCGGACGCTGGACGAGAATTCAACCGCCTCAAGCACCACCACGACTTCAACCACGACCACGTCCACAACCGTCAAACCAACTACGACCGCACCCGCCACGACCCAGCCCACAACGACGACGGTCCCAGGTGCACCAACTCCCGGGGCTTCCACTTCGGGCGGAAACGGTCCATGACGATCCTTGACGACGAGCCGGCCGTCGACCCCCACGAGGTCGTCCTGCAGCGCTTGGGTCGTCGACGTCGCACCACCGAACTCGGGCTACTGATTCTCGCCGGGCTGATCATCTGTGGTGCCTACGCCCTGGCCAGCCTGGGCCGTAGCGCCTCGCTGCCGGCAGACATTGTCCCGTTCCTCCTCGTAATCCTCGGGATGATCGCGGTCGCTCACGTCGCCAACCGGAAACTCGCGCCAACCGCCGACCCGCTGTTCCTGCCCCTGGCGGCACTGCTGAACGGCATCGGATACGTCTTCATCGCCCGGCTCAACAGGGACCTTGCCGCGCTCCAAGCGGGTTGGACCGCGGTTGGGCTCGTCGGGTACATCGCCACTCTGGTGGTTCTGCGAGACGTCCGCACGGTGCAGCGGTATCGCTACACGTTCGGTCTCATCGGCATCGTGTTGCTGGTCATGCCTCTGCTTCCGGTGGTGGGCCGCAATTACTACGGGTCGCGGATCTGGGTGTCGGTTGGTTCGGTGAGCTTCCAGCCGGGCGAGTTCGCCAAGATTGCGCTCGCAATCTTCTTTGCCGGCTATCTGATGGAACGACGCGAGCTTCTCGGCGTCGCCACGTTCCGGATCGGACCGATCAACACCCCGGACCCGAAACACTTCGCCCCGATTCTGCTGGCGGTGGTCGGGTCGTTGGTGGTGATGGTGTTTGAGAAGGATCTTGGCTCGGCGCTGTTGTTCTTCGTGTTGTTCATCGTCATGTTGTGGGTGGCTACCGGCCGGGGGAGCTACCTGGCAGTGGGTGCGGTGCTGTTCTCCGCTGGAGCTGTTTTTGCGTGGACCCAGTTCGCTCACGTCCAGGCCCGCGTCTCGATCTGGCTGGACCCGTGGGCCGACCCCTTGGGGAAGGGCTTCCAGATCATCCAGGCCACCTACGCGTTGGCGTGGGGTGGAATCGCAGGAACAGGTCTGGGGCTGGGGGTCGCCGGACGGATACCCCTCGAGGAGACCGACTTCATCTTCGCGATCATCGGCGAGGAACTCGGCCTGGTCGGGGTCACAGCGGTTCTGTGCGCGTTCTTGTTGCTGGCTGGGAGCGGACTTCGGGTCGCCCGTAGGTCGAGCGATCCGTTCGGAGCGCTGCTGGCGGTCGGGTTGACCACGCTCATTGCGTTCCAGGCCTTCATAATCATCGCCGGCGTCATCCGAGTCCTTCCCCTCACCGGAGTCACACTTCCATTCGTTTCATACGGGGGCTCGTCACTCGTCGCCAACTACGTGCTGCTCGCTCTGCTGGTTCGGATCTCGGACCAGACCGGTCGACGCGGTCCAGCACCGGTGGTCGCCCGATGAACCGCCAGATCAAGATTCTCGGCATCGTGATAATGGTTTGCTACGCGGCGTTGTTCGTGAAGCTCAACCAGATCCAGGTGCTTGACGCCTCGAAGCTGAATGACCGTCCCGAGAACACCCGTCAACAGATCCGGGACTTCAACAGCCCACGTGGTGAGATCGTCACGTCGGACGGGATCGTCATCGCCAACTCGAAGGAGACCAGGGGTGGACTGCGTTACCAGCGTGTCTACCCAGCGGCCGATCTCTACGCGCACATCACCGGCTACTACTCCTTCCGACTCGGTTCTACCGGCGTCGAGCGCCAGTACAACGCCGAGCTGACAGGCCGGACCACCTCGCTGCAGCTCCACGAGCTTTCCGGGATCTTCGCCGACCCCTCGAGCGAGGGCGATGTCATCCTCACCGTCGACTCCAAGATCCAACAGAGCGCCAAGGATGCCCTCGGCGAGATGGAAGGAGCGGTCGTAGCGATCGAGCCCCAGACAGGAGCGATCCTGGCGATGTACTCGAACCCGAGCTTCGACCCGAACGCCATCTCGGCCAACACGGGATCAGAGGCCGAGGATGTGAAGAAGTTCCTCGATGCCGTCGATTCCAAGCCCCTACGTTCGAGGGTCTACCAGGAGCGTTATTTCCCCGGATCCACCTTCAAGGTCGTCACTGCTGCGGCCGGACTCGAGTCCGGCAAGGTCACCGAGACTTCGCCCGACTTCCCTGTTGTGACTTCCTACACGCCGCCGGGCACGTCGCATTCGATCAGCAATTTCGACGGGAGTCTCTGCGGCGGGACCCTGTTCAAGATCCTCGCAAAGTCGTGCAACTCGTCGTTCTCGCAGATGGGCGCCGAGGTCCTCGGCCCGGCGCCGTTGATCAAGTCCGCCGAAGCAGCGGGCTTCAACAACCCTGTGCCCATCGACCTGCCCCGGGCGGTCGAGTCGGTGTTCCCAACCGATTTCGGTGACGTCGTGCGTCGCCCAGAGGGCAAGGCGCCCATCTACGAGAACACGGCGCTACTGGCCCAGGCCGCGATCGGCCAGAACGACGTGTCTTCGACCCCGCTGCAGATGGCAATGATCGCCGCCGGTGTCGCCAACGGCGGGTCGATCATGGTTCCCCACGTCATGAGCGAGATCCGGGCCCGAGACGGTGATCTGGTCTCGACCTTCGACAAGGCCGAGTGGCGGAGGTTCGTGGACGCCAAGGACGCCGGAATTCTCCGTCAGGCGATGCTCGGCGTGGTCAATGGAGGCACCGCTTCGATTCTGAAGATCCCCGGGGTCGAGGTCGGTGGCAAGACGGGGACCGCCCAGCTCGGCACGGTCGTCCCCAAGTCGCACGCCTGGATAATCGGCTTCGCCGGACCGCCCGGCGCCCAGCCGACGGTCGCTGTCGCCGTGATCGTCCAGAACGTGAACGGCGAGTCCGGGTCGACCGGCGGACGGGTTGCGGGACCGATCGCCAAGAAGGTCCTCGAAGCGGCCCTGGCACCCTGAACAGCCGGCCAGCTCCCATGACACAGGTCCACATGGCGCGACATCTACGCTGGCGGGGTCATGGCTGAGCAGAATCCGCGCGTACTCAACGACCGTTATGAGGTTCACCGGCGTCTTGCGCGCGGTGGTATGGCTCAGGTTTACCTGGCCCGTGACCGCACCCTCGACCGTCCGGTGGCGGTCAAGGAACTGGTCCCCGAGTTCGCGACCGACCCGAATTTTGTCGAACGGTTCCGCCGCGAGGCCCAGGCCGCCGCTGGACTGTCCCACGCCAACATCGTCGGTGTCTACGACTGGGGAGCCCAGGACGGCACGTACTTCATAGTCATGGAGTACATCGACGGGCCGTCGCTTTCACAGGTACTGCGAGCCGATGGCCCGATCCATCCTCGGCGCGCGGCCGAGATCACCTCCGAGGTAGCGGCTGGACTCGGGTTCGCCCACTCCCGCGGTGTGGTGCACCGCGACGTCAAACCCGGCAACGTGCTGCTCACCAAGGCGGGCGTGTCGAAGGTGACCGACTTCGGGATCGCCCGGGCGTTGTCCTCGCCCGACGACGACCTCACCCAGGCGGGATCGGTCATGGGAACCGCCACCTACTTCTCGCCCGAACAGGCCCAGGGCCTGGCGGTCGACCCGCGCTCGGACCTCTACTCCCTGGGTGTGGTCCTCTACGAGATGGTCACCGGGCGCCCGCCGTTCACCGGCGACACCCCCCTGGCGATCGCGTACCGCCACGTCCAGGACCCGCCCCCGCCTCCATCGACGCTCATCACGGGTCTTCCCCGGGGGATCGAGGCGATCATCATGAAGCTTCTCCAGAAGCGCCCCGATGGTCGTTACGCCTCGGCCGAGGATCTGCGCATTGATCTC
Organism: Microthrixaceae bacterium; assembly: GCA_049672765.1. Lineage (GTDB taxonomy): Bacteria > Actinomycetota > Acidimicrobiia > Acidimicrobiales > Microtrichaceae > JAGQSZ01. Next base: position 7,115 of record JBATWQ010000051.1, read on the forward strand.
GGACGTTTCCTCAACGGCGAGGTGACCCTGGCGGAGCAGGAGGCAGCAGGCTTCGACGAATCGGCCACCCAGGTGCAGGCGGCAACGACCGCCCAGCCGGTTGCGGTCCCGGTCGAGGCCCTCGTCGAAGACGACTACCTGGATGAGGAAGAGCCCGACAAGCCCCGAACAGCGGTGTACCTGGGGGTCCTCGTCGTTCTGCTCGCGATTCTCGGTGGGCTGCTCGCGTGGTTCCTGCTCAGTTCCGATGCGGCGGACCAGGTTGCGGTTCCGAGCCTCATCGGACTCCAGCAGGCAGAGGCCGAATCAGCGCTGCGCGACGTGGGGCTGAAGCCAGAGGTCGAGAAGCGTGCCAGCGCGTCGGTCAACGCCGGGGTCGTCCTGGCCCAGGAGCCGGGCAAGGACGCGGATGTCGACAAGGGATCGACGGTGAAGATCGTGGTCTCGAGCGGCACCGAGGTGGTGCAGGTACCTGACGTCAGGACTCTCAGCCAGGTGGATGCAGAACGCCTGTTGACAGAGAAGAACCTCCTGCCGCGCACGACGACCGAGGAGAACCCCGACGCCGAGGCGGGCACCGTGATAAGCCAGGATCCCGCACCGTTGGCTGAAGTTCCACCGGGCTCGGTGGTGAACCTGGTCGTGTCGAAGGGCGTGGGCCAGACGCTGGTCCCCGACGTGATCGGCAAGCCGCTCTCCCAGGCCCAGTCCGCCATCCAAGAGGCCGGACTGCGCTTCGCGAACGCCACCGAGGCACCGAGTCCTACCGTTCCGGTCGGCAGCGTGATCAGCGTGGATCCGGGCGTCGGGACCTCTCAGGACAAGAACGCCCTGATCCAGATCGTGGTATCGAGTGGTCCTGAGCAGGTCAGGGTCCCGACGGTCACGGGGCAGAACGAGTCGAGCGCGACCGAGACCCTGAAGGGAGCAGGGT
>JBATWQ010000052.1:0-3723 GCA_049672765.1 Microthrixaceae bacterium
GCAACCACCTGGCCGAACAAAGCCTGGAGTGCCTGCCCTCGACAACTTCATGGGAACACTCCCCAAAGTGCCGAGGACTCCGCCGTGCATCTCATTCCCACTCCGCCAATAGCCAAATCATGAGGAAGAGCGGAACTGCCACACCATCGAAGGCGATGTTGGGCAGCAGCAGGAGGTCCCGCCACCGAAGGCCTCGACCGGAGACCACACGCCGGATGAGGATCACCAGAGCAAAGAGCCCAATCCCCAGGGCGAAGATGTTCGCCGCCACCCGAAACGGATTGTCGAACTCCAGATCCCACCCCACCGACATGTCGACGAGGATACCGACATCCGTTCAAGAGTAAGTCGAGGTCTTCGAGGCCGGCGGGCTCGTCAGCCGACAGGCTCAGCCCTGGGCGACGAGGAGCGGAACGAGTACCTCTGCCGAAGTCATCGAACCGTGTCGACCTTGCAGCACGAAGGGACCCGTGTCTGCGGGGTCCTCGAAGGCCATCGGCTCACGGGCGACAAGTGCAACATCGCCTAGTCGGGACAGCGGTCCGGGTAGCACCTTCGGGCCGAACCAACACTCGTCCAGTGTCTGTTCGACACCAACCACCCAGGCGACATCGCCGTGTTGCTCGGTAGCTGCCCGCAACAGATCGTCGGCCGCTCCGGGGTACGCAGTGAGCCAGCGGAACCGGGCTTCTCCGGATTGCAGGTCGACGCAGCTCATCACTTCCGGGCTCGGGCTGATCACGTTTGAACCGACATCGACCTGACCGTGGTCGGCGGTGATCACCAGAGCCACACCCGGAGGGAGTTCCTGGAGGAGGTACTCGACCATCCGGTCGACGAAAACCAACTCAGCGTCGTAGACAGAATTGAGCCCGTACTCATGGGCGACCTTGTCGATCCCGTCGTAGTAGGCATACACGAACGGCTCGCCACTCCGTACCTGGTCGAGAATCTGGGCCATGAGCGTTGAGTTCATCCGGTACGGGACGTGACGGCATCCGCCGAGATGCACGCGGGTGAACCCCGTGTCACGGAACTCGGCGCGCACCACAACCGGCGGACGCTGCCAGCCGACAACCGGTACGTGTTGGATCGACACCGGCGGGATCGCCTCGCGGGCGTCACCTTTGGACGTCGTCCATCGCAACACGTTGAGGATGTCGCGGTCGATGCTCATCCGATAGCCGATCACGCCGTGCTCGCCAGGCGCTTTACCGGTCGAGATGGACGTCAGAGCCGTGGCGGTGGTCGTCGGCGCGACCGTTGTGATCGGCTTCGCGTTCATGAGGGTAAAGCCACGTAGCAGGTGACGCCTCTCGACCATCTGTTCCCACCCCAGGCCGTCGAGAACCAACATGACCACCTGGTCCGCGCCGACAAGTCCCTCGGGGAACCAGTCGGGAGGGTTATCGGGATCCTCAACCAGAACGTCAGTGACGTTGGAGGTACACGCACCCTCGTAATCAGGAAGCAGCGGGGACTCCTGCGGCGCCTCTACGGCTGTCGCCAACCAGTTTGAGTCTGCCCCTCGAACAACCACCGGTGACTTCTCCTCGGTTCGTACCCCACCACGCTATCTGCATCTCCGCCCAGAATGCGTCACCGTAAGAGCTACCTCACCAAGGACGATTCTGAGCAGGGTTTGTCGGACTGTGTGACCGGTGGGCGTCGGGCCCACCCTGCCGCCTACGATGGATGCCGTGAAGGTCTCTACCCGTGGTGATTATGCGAGCAGGGCGCTGCTGTCGTTGGCATTGCACACCTCGGACGGACCAACCTCGGTTCGCGATATTGCCGAGAGGACCGGGCTTCCCCAGCCTTACCTCGAGCAGATTCTCCTGGCTCTCAAGGGTGCCGGGCTGGTTCGCTCCAAGCGTGGTGTCGGGGGCGGCTACGTGCTGGCGCGACCGCCCGAGGAAATGACTCTCGCCCAGATCGTCTCGGCAGTAGACGGCCCAATCCAGGCCGGCGATTTCGGCCAACCTCACACCAACGGTTCCTGTGACCACGAGGGTCAGTGCGTCCTCCTGGCGATTTGGCACGACGTCGGCGACAAAATGAAGTCGCTTCTGGAGGACTACACGCTGGCCGACCTTGCTGCCATTACCGACGGCAACCAGCCTTGGCCGAGCGACCCGCTGCTTGCGGGCGACCTCAGCTGAGCTGATCCAGGACCTTGGTCAGGTCAGCTGGTAGCGGAGATTCGTAGGTCACGTCGTCACCGGACCCCGGGTGCGCGAAGCTGAGTTGCCTTGCGTGCAGGAACGGCCTGGGTAACGGAAAGCTCTTTCGAGCCCCGCCGTACGTTCCGTCACCGATTACGGAGTGTCCGATGGACGAAAGGTGGACACGAATCTGATGTGTCCGCCCCGTCTCCAGGCTGCACGTGATCAACGACGCCTCGATCGGTTCCCAGTAGACCTCTTCCACCGAGTAGTGGGTTCGTGAGGCGCGTCCATCGACTGCGACTGTCATCCGCAGGGGGTCACGTTTGGAGCGCCCGATCGGTGCGTCGATTACGGCGTTGGCGTGATCGAAATGTCCCCACGTCAATGCGGAGTACACACGCTCGGCCCGGTGCGTCGAGATCTGCTCGACCAGGCTCTCGTAGGAACGGGTGGTGCGTGCGATGACCAGCAGTCCTGATGTCCCGCGGTCGAGGCGGTGCACCAGGCCGGGCCTGTGCTCCTCGCCAACGCCTATCAGTTCTGGATAGCGGGCGATCAGGCCGTGGACGAGCGTCGACCCGGAGTGCCCCGCCCCGGGATGGACGACAAGACCGGGTGGCTTGTCGATGACGATGATGTCGTCATCCTCGTGGACCACTCCAAATTTCACCTCGGGATCGGCAATCAGCGCTTCTTCGACCTTGATCGGATCGGCGAGCACCTTCACCTCGTCGCCCTCGCTGAGCCGGGTGGACGCCTTGGTCACGACCCTGTCGTTGACCGTCACGGTTCCGTTACTCAGGGCTTCTGCCGCCTCGGCGCGTGAGCTACCCGTCAGCATCGCCACCGTTCTGTCGATCCGCTCGCCGTCGAGAACACCCGGGATCACTTCGGATACGAAAGGAACCCCATCGACGGCGTTCACCGCTCGACGTCCGGTGTCATTCACTCACTCGACTTGGAATCAGCGGTGTTCTCGACGCTCGCGACTGCCGTGTCGGCACCAACATCGCTATCGGTGGCCATGTCGCTGGCGTTCGCAGTAGCGGGATGGGTGGCCACATCGGCATCGAACGTAGTAGCGGAAGCGGTAGATCCGGTGCCACCAGACGGCGTGGTTCCGGTCGCGTCGGCGCCGGGGTCGCCAGGGGCCGGATCGTCCTCGGCGTCACGGAACGACGCCAGGGCGAGTGCAATACCACCGACGACCACCGCCGCATCGGCGACGTTGAAAATGGGCCACCACTGGAGGTCAATGAAGTCGATTACTCCGCCTCCCATGAATCCGGTGCTGCTACCCAGATCGCCAGACCTTGCGAGTCGATCGATCACGTTTCCGAGCGCACCACCGATCACCATTGCAACAAATACAAGTTGCACCCGGGACTCAACCCGCCGGGCAAAGAGGATCATTACGACCGCGATGGTGATCGCCACCAGCCCGATTATCGGACCGGCACCTGAGCCGGTGGAAAATGCCATCCCGGTGTTGAACGCCAGGTTCAAACGCAGGTTCCAGACCAGATCTTTGGGAATACCCGGGATCAGGCTTTCC
>JBATWQ010000053.1:0-2184 GCA_049672765.1 Microthrixaceae bacterium
CCGCCGGTCGCCAGCCCGCAGTCGTTCGAGACGCTTGCCGCGACAGGCATTCCGGTCACATCGGCCATTGCGCCTCGGAGCGACTCGGCGTACTGGTCTCCTAGAACCATGACCTTGATGGGCGGAATGGGGATGGTCGTGGTGGTCCCGCTCGTGTCGGCGGCACGCTGAATCGCGGACGTCGGCGCGGGGGCGCGGGTCACAACGACCATGGATGCCAGGAGCACCGCCACCGACGCACATCCGACCATGGCCAGTCTCGGGCTCTGGAGCCGACGGCGTCTCCGGATCGGATCCTCCACCAGGTGGAACATCACCGTTGCGCAACCGAGGGTCACCGCCCCGCGCAACGCGAACAGCGGCCACGGGTCCCAGCCCAGACGGGCGGGGGTCAGCAGCAGGAAGACCGGCCAGTGGATCAGGTACACGCCGTAGCTGATTTTGCCGAGCCACAGCAGCGGAGGGACCGAAAGCGCACGGCTGAGCAGGCCTTCCTGCAGGGCACCCAGGATGACCGCAGCTGTGCACAGCGCACAGAGCAGAAAGCCCCACGGGTACATCCAGGTCGAGGAGACCTGGGCGACGTTCCACAACACGACGCTGACGGCAAGCCCGAGTAGGCCGGCCCATGCGGCAACCCTGCGTAGCCAGGCACCCTCCAGGCGGAGCTGGCGCAGGGTGAAACAGGCCAGGAGAGAGCCGATGAGCATCTCTGCCATCCGGGTGTCGGTCCCGAAATAGGCCCGGTCGGTAGAAACCGATCGGCTGAGGACACCGCTGAGCACCAGACCCACTGTTGTCAGCGCTGTGAGAACGATCATCAGCCGGCGCAGCTTGAACCTGGGAATCCGCTGTTGGCCCAGTACCAGCACCCCGATGACGAGCACGGGCAGGATCACATAGAACTGCTCCTCGACCGCGAGGCTCCAGAAATGCTCCATGGGTGACGGGGCGACGAACCCGGCTCCGTAGCTGCGGTCCTGCCAGATGAAATGCCAGTTGACGATTTCGAGTAGCGAGAACGGGACGTCTCCACGCAGCGCCCTCAGCTGGTCACCGTTCCAACCTCCCCAGGCCCCGATCACCAGGATGAGCGCCATCGTCGCCCACGAAGCGGGAAGCAGCCGACGGAATCGCCGCCCCCAGAAGGCGCGCAGATCGATCTTGACCTCGTTGGTCCACTCGCGCAGAAGCAGCGAGGTGATCAGGAATCCCGACAGGGTGAAGAAGGCCGATACACCCAGGAAGCCGCCGGTTATCCACCCGAAACGGGCGTGATAGAGCATGACCGCGGCCACCGCGATCGCCCTTAGCCCATCGAGTGCCGGAACGTGGTGGAGGGGTGCGGCGCTCAGGCGTCGGCGGAACTTCTCGCGCTCCACCGGAGCTGGTTGGGCCACCGTGGAAGAATGGTCTGCGTCCCTGTTCTTTCCTGCCATTACTTCTTGGTCACGACCCAGGTGAGGGCTGGTTGTGGGGTCGCACCCGGGATTCCATGTACCGCCCGGGCGGAGTGCGTCTGAGAACGCCTGTGAACCTCGGGGCCCTCAGCGCCAGTCCCCACCAGGTCACCCGGAACTGGGTCTCGACGATCGTCTGCACGACCGCCATCTTGGACTGTCCGGCGACCCGGTCGAGGAAGGTGATGGGTAGCTCGACCACCCTGAAACCATGGTCGGAGAGGCGGAACGCGGTCTCGATCTGGAACAGATAGCCGTTGGCTGTTGTGCCGTCGATGTCGATGCCTTCAAGAACATCAGCCCGGTAGAGCCTGAAAGCGGTGGTCGCGTCCTTGAAGGAGAGCCGCAACATCCGGTGTGCGTAGGTGTTGCCCCAGACCGAAAGCTTGCGTCTGATCCAGGTCCAGTTGGGAACCTGACCGCCCGGAACGTACCTGGACCCGACAGCCACATCGGCGCCCGCGTCGAGGGCGTCGAACAGCGCCGGGAGCACGTCTGGGTCGTGGGAGAAATCGGCGTCCATCTGGCCGATGATCTCGTACCCCTGGCTGAGGGCATGTCTGAACCCGTGTCGGTAAGCGACACCGAGGCCCGCCTTGCCGGGACGGCGCACCACTTCAACGTTGCCGACCTCGCTTCCAACTGCCTCGGCCACATCTGCTGTGCCGTCTGGAGAGTTGTCGTCGACGATCATGATCGAGACGTCGGGACAGTACTCACGGAT
>JBATWQ010000054.1:0-4845 GCA_049672765.1 Microthrixaceae bacterium
ACCGGCTCGTTGATCGTGAAGCTGAATCAGCCATGGGGGAGGCTCCCGGTAAAAATCGCAGTAGGTGTGTTCGCTGAGTACTTGATGGAGAGCCGCGCGGTTTCACGCTTGGCGGGATCCACCGAAAATACGTATGTACCTGTGGACGTGGCTCCTGATGCTGCGTTTCCCTTGAAAGGCACAGCATCAGAACTTGTGATCAGTCCGGCAGGTGTCCCGGTCATGGTGATCAACTCAACCGCTACGTTGTCCAGATTGAGTGGGGTTGCGGTTGAGTTCGTCAGCTCGACGGTGACTCTGACGGCGGGGCCGGAGATTTCTCCCGGAAGCACCGCCTTGGCGGTGGTGGCGGTAATCGACTTGAGGCGGACGGTCACACCGGAGCCGAACTTGGCGGTGCTGTCGAGGTCCACGGGGGTTAGCTCGCCGGCACCGTCCTTGGGCGGCTCCACCTGGTGGATGCTGCCCCGTGGGTCGCCAGCGGTCGCGTTCGCGCTCGACTCGGTTGTCGAGCCAGAAGTCGAGGAGCCCGATTCGTTCCCCTTACCAGCAGTTGCGCCATCCGACGCGGAGGACGTTTCGGGACCGTCCGAGGAATCGGACGTAGTGGCCAACTCGTCCTTGCCTACCTTCTTCTTGTCGACCTTATTTTCCGAAGTTACCGCTGTGCGGGGCTTCGCAGCGTCGTTGGCATCCGAGCGTGAACAACTGACAGCCAGAGGAGCGACGCCCAGCAGAGCGACGAGTAGCAAGCCGCGCAAACGCATGCACGCAAACGATGTCGAAGTGGATATGCCAATGGTCACGGCGTTGGAAACACTCTCTGGTCTTCGGCGGACGGCCCCAGCTGGCTCGTTCCGCATGACACCCTTCTCAGAAGGTACGACTGAATGTGCCCCGCGTTCAAGGTGCTTGTTCGTGATGCGTCGGCGCACAGGGAAAGGGGGGAGATCCACCTGACCAAGGCAACAGCCCGCAGCCCCTGTAAACAATGGGCAATTGTGCTCCGAACTATCTGGGCCATGGCCCAAATGGCCCATTCGGACCCGAATGTTCGGACGGTGCGGCATGTCCTGGGACAACACCCGCGGACAGTTCGAAGACCTCGTACTGAGCGGTGAGCTGCGAGGGGTCAGGATGCGGATCGACGCCCGGACACCTCGCCCCGGCGGGTGGTCCCCGAGGACAATCTCCTCGCCAGGTCCTCGTAGTCGGCGGCAACCTGGTCCCACCGGTAGTGCTGGGCGACTCGAGACTTGCAGACCGACCCGTAGTTGAGCGTTCCCTCGGGATCCGACTCGGCGGACTCGACCAACTGCGCGACTTCACGCTCGTCCGAGAACAGACGGGCGTCAGGGCCGATCACCTCCCTGCTGAACTCAACGTTGAAGGCTGCCACTGCGGAGCCTGCGCCCATGGCTCGCAGCAGCGAGGGGTTGGTTCCGCCGACGGAGTGGCCGTGCAGGTACATGCGGGCGTTTGCGTATAACTGGTCGAGTAGGGCCTGGTCCCAGACCGCACCCAGGAAGCGGATTCGCTCGTCGCTCCCAGCAGCGTTGTGGACCCGTTCGGTATAGCCGTCGCTGTACGGCGCCGCTCCGACCACCACCAAGGGGAGCTGTGCCCCGCTCGAGTGGTAGCCGGCGACGATCATCTCAAGATTGTTCTCGGGTTCGAAGCGGGCGACCGCCAGGTGGAACCCCTGCGCCTGCAGATCCAGTTCGGCCAGCCGGTCGTCGTCGACGTCTTCGAGGATCGGTGCCCCGTAGGAGATCTGTTCGGTGGTAGCCCCGAACTCGCGGCGGTAGTAGCTGTCGATGCCGGCGGCGTCCGCGATAAGTGCATCGGACCAGCGGACCGCAAGGGACTCTGCGGCCCGGTAGTAGCGCTTCCCCGGACCGCTCCACTTGGCCCGCTTCCATTCGAGCCCGTCGACGTGGACCGCTACGGGAGAGCGCCCCAACCTGAGCAGCGGAAGGAAGACCGAGTTGGCCGAGTTGAAAAGGAACACGACGTCCTGTCGGGCACGGGTGACGGAGTGGAGCGCCGATAGAGCCGAGTGTGAAAGGGTCTCAACCGCCTTCGAGCGGATGGCGGGAAGAGTCACCAGGTCCATCCCCAGGTACTGGTCAGGGTTCTTCTCGCCGTCGGGCTGCCTGCAGTACACGGTGACGGTGTGACCGCGTTCGACGAGTCGTCGTCCGATTTCCTCGATTGCGGTTTCGAATCCGCCGTAGTGAGCTGGAACGCCCCGCGTTCCCATCATTGCAATCCGCAAGTCAACGCCAACTTGTTGCCGAGGCGGTCATTTCGACAGATTACCGGTGTCCAAGCCTTGGACTTCATCTGACGGGAGGCCTTGATGATTCTCCCGATACGCTGGAGTACTGGCGCACGGTCGTGCGACAGAGGGCGCCGCGGGATGGAGTTCGTTGATGGCAGAACGAAAAGTGGGCTACGCACCCGGCGTCTTCGACCTCTTCCACATAGGCCACCTCAACGTCCTTCGAAACTCGAGGCAGTTCTGTGACTACCTGATCGCCGGAGTCGTATCCGACGACGTCGCAGCGAGGACGAAGGGTCTGCGGCCAATCGTTCCGGTTGAGGAACGACTCGAGATTGTCAGTGGAATCCGTTATGTCGACGAAGCAGTCGTCGAGGACGTGCCACACAAGCTTGTGATGTGGGAGCGCCTGCGCTTCGACGTGATCATAAAGGGTGACGACTGGAAGGGCACCGACAAGGGCGACAAGCTCGAGAGCGACTTTGCCGAAGTGGGGGTCGAGGTCGCGTACCTGCCGTACACCAAGCGGACGTCTTCGACGATGTTGCGTCGGATCCTTGAGAGATCACTGGACGGCGACTGATTCAGGTGTCGACATCAAGGCGCGATGAACGCGGCTTCGACCGTGCGGTACTGCGTGCGGTAGTGGGGGCAGCAACTCTGGTAGCGGTGACGGCCACTCTCGTGGCCACCCGTCGCGGTCCGGGCACCAATCCGGACTCGGCCAACTACCTGTCAGCTGGGCTGTCGCTGGCATCGGGAAGAGGACTCACGACGTTTGGTGGTTCGACGCTGACCATCTTCCCTCCGGGTCTTTCTACGGTGGTTGCAATGGGAGAGTGGGTGGGAATCGGGGCGGAGTGGACCGTCAGAATCCTGAATTCGGCTGCTTTTGCTGCGACCGTCCTCATGGGGTTTTTCCTCCTAAGAAGGCACGTCCCCCGACGAGAGGTGGTTGTCGCAGGCACATGCTTACTGGCAGTGAGTGCGCCCCTTCTCACCATGGCGGAGATGACATGGACGGAGCCGACGTTCATCGCTCTATGCCTGGCCTTGGTGCTCATCCTTGAACAGTTGCTCCGCTCCGAACGCTGGGGGCGATGGCTCCCAGCGGTGGTACTCGTGGTTGGGTCAGCGTTTCTCTTTAGATATGCGGGTGTGTCCCTGCTGGTAGTGGTGGGAGCGACCGTTCTGGCCGGCAGTTGGTCACGCTGCGGATGGCTCGCCGCGACGCGGCGTGCTGCGATCTGCACGGCAGCGTCCGCGGCCATTCCGATTGCGTGGATGCTGCGCAACCACTCGATAGACGGGACATTGATGGGCCCCAGGAGTCCATCGGTTGACGGTCCGGTCGAGACGGCTGCCAGGTTTGTTGCGACCATAGGCCGCTGGATCCTGCCAGATCCCGCACCGGTTGTGGCCCAGTTTGCAGTCGGTTTGCTTCTCGCCGGCTGCGCCGCTTACGGCGCCTATCTGGCGCTGGGGAGGTACCGCTCGACTTCTGACTTCAGCGACGTTCGTAACGCCAATGGTCTCACCGCGCTGGTTACGTTCTCGACGGTGTACGGCGTCTATCTGGTGGCGGCCCAGCTGACGACGGCCTTCGACAAGATCGGCAACCGGCTGATGTCGCCGCTACTTCCCCCCGTGGTCGTTCTTGTCATGGTCGGGGTCGATCGTGCCTGGACAGCCTTGGAGGTCCGCCGTCCAGCGGTGGCCGGACATGCGGTCAAGATCGGGCTTGTGATTCTTGTCGCTGCACACGCAGGATTCTTCGCAAAGCACGCGTGGGAATCATCGAACGAGGGAGTCGGCTACAGCTCCCGAACCTGGATGAAGTCCGAACTGATTCGGGCAGTGGATGACCTTCCAACAGGGGCGGTCATCTATACCAACGCACCCGGCGGACTCTGGGTGGGTACGGGCCGCGAACCCCTGTTCCAGGCTCCACCGAGGCGTGCCTACAGGTCGGATGTTGTGATGAAAGTTCCGGAGGAATTTCTACGGAACGTAAATTGCGCCGAGACCTATCTGGCATGGTTCTCGGACATCCCGGGGAGTTTTCTGTTCACACCGGAAGAACTGTCAACCCGAGTTGAACTCGATGCACGCAGCTCGAGCCCTGATGGAACTCTGTTCCGTCTGAACCCTGTCAGCGGCAACTCCGGTGTCGAGTGCTGAGAGGTTGGCTTTGATGTGACCGGCTCATCGCGCGTACTCCTCGACGACATGTCCGGTCGCACCGGCCGCCATACCCGCGCCCCGGAACGCGAGTCGGAGCCCTTTTGCCTTATGACGGTTGTTGAACGTCAGAACCCCAAGAGCGTATCTAGCAGCCCCGAAAGCGACCCTGATCAGGCCTCCGCCCATAGCGATGACCCGGATGCGCAGTGAGTCGAGAGTGGACTTCGCCAGTGCTCGTTCGACGAGCGTTGCGCTGTTGCCGTGACTCCACGCTCGTTGCAGCAGCCAGCGACGGTTGAGCCGTGAGGTTGGAACCTGGTCCACGACCTTGGATTCATCGCACCAGACGATCCTGTGTCCGGCGGCGGTCAACTGCC
>JBATWQ010000055.1:0-10296 GCA_049672765.1 Microthrixaceae bacterium
AAGTAGGTCGAAAACTGCTTGTCGGCGCTCAGGACCTCGGTCGGCTTCATTGAAGCCGTGACCTGGGCAGCACTTGTCGGGGCGGAGGGGACGGGGTCCTTGTTCGCCTTGTGCTCGCCTTTGCCGCCTACGCATCCACACACGAGTAGAGCGGAAACAGCCGAGCCGGTGATCTTGAGTATGAGGCCGATTTGGGGCTCCAAGATTTTGGGGTGATTGGGTAATTTTACTATTCGACAGAGAGTCGAATTTCGTTCAGACTACGAAACGCAAGTCAGACGTGGGTGCAGTAAGCGTCGAATTGGGGGAGTTTCTCAACTGGCGTGAGGGTACTCACGAATACACCGTTTGGCCGAGTGGCCATACGGAAATTCTCAACGGAGGAAACCTATGAAGGCAATTGAAAAGCGCCGTCAGATGGCCGGCCAGGGTGGCTTCACCCTGATCGAACTTCTCGTCGTCATCGCAATCCTCGGCATCCTTGCCGCGGTCGTCGTGTTCGCAGTCGGTGGCATCACCGACAACGGCCAGGACGCAGCCTGCAACATCGAGAAGCGTTCGGTCCTGACCGCAATCGGTGCGTACCGCGCAGCCAACAACGCGTACCCGACCGCCATTGGCGACATCACCGGCGGCACGTTCCTTGAGGACCCGCCCACGCTCGTGACCTGGACCCCTGACGCCTCTGGCGCAACCCGCGGGTCCGGCGCATGGGCTGGCAAGTGCAGCACGATGCCCGGCGCCGCTTGGTAATTTGAAGCAGAGCCGCTAGCGGCATTGCTCTTAGCGTGGGCGGGGCTTAGGCCCCGTCCACGCTACTTTTTTGTGACCGACCAATCCCCGGGGGATCCGTGACAGACCTTGACATGACCTTGCTCGACCCGTGGCTCCGCTATCTGTGGGACAACGGAGCGACCGACCTTCACCTGGCCGCCGGTTCTGCGCCTCGTGTCCGTGTCGACGGCAAGCTTCTGGCGGTACCCGAAGCGGCGCCCACCGACGCCGGGACGCTGATCGCAATTCTCGACGGCCTGATGACCGAGGGGGACCGCGAACTTTTCCAGGAAGACCGCCAACTCGACTTCGCGTTCTCGTGGGCAGACACGGCCCGCTTCCGCGCCAATGCCTTCTACCAGTTGGGTCGCCCGGCCCTGGCACTGCGTCTGATTCCGCAGCAGATCCCCACACCCGACGAGCTGGGTCTGCCCGATATTGCACACAAGCTGGTGAACCTTCCCCACGGGCTGGTGCTCGTCACCGGCCCAACCGGATCAGGCAAGTCGACGACCCTCGCAGCCATGATCGGCTGGATAAATAAGCATCGTCCGGTCCACATCCTCACGATCGAGGACCCGATCGAATACATCCATGAATCAAGCACGGCCCTGGTGAACCAGCGCGAGGTCGGCGATGACGCAACCTCGTTCGAAGAGGCGCTGAAGGCAGCACTCCGCGAGGACCCCGACGTTGTTCTGGTGGGCGAGATGCGTGACCTCGAGTCGATCGCATTGACGCTGACCCTCGCCGAGACCGGCCACCTGGTGTTCGCCACGCTGCACACGAACGACACCGCACAGACCATCGACCGCATCATCGACGTGTTCCCGCCCTCCCAGCAGGATCAGGTGCGCACCCAGTTGTCCATGGCTCTCGCAGCCGTTATCGCCCAGAGACTGGTCCCCAAGATTGGTGGTGGCCGAATCGCAGCGTATGAATCCCTGGTCGGCACCGCCGCTGTCACCAACCTGATCCGAGAAGGCAAGATCCGCCAGCTGCGGAATCTGGTCGCATCCGGTACCCGCGACGGCATGTTCGTTCTCGAACAGTCTCTGGCAACGCTCGTTTCTCATGGGATCATCACCCTTGAGGATGCCCAGGCGGTCAGCGTGTACCCCGACGACATCGCCGGTTACGGCAACAGGGCCGCGGGACTCGCGTGACACCTGCTGAGTGGGTACTGCTGGTCGCAATCGTTCTGTTCGGTCTGGCCATCGGTTCGTTCACCTGTGTCATCATCGATCGGCTGCCCTTCGCGCTTGAGGAGCCCGATCAATACGGGGACTCCGTCGGCATCGCGCCGTGGCGTGAAGTCCTCGGGGGAACGAGTCGCTGCTCGTCCTGTGGCGAGGGAGTGCGCCCCAGGGACAACATCCCAGTCGTGTCGTGGCTGTTGCTGCGTGGCAAATGCCGGGGGTGTGGCGAGAAGATTCCGGCCTTCCACCCGATAGTCGAACTATCCGTGCCTGTCATCGCCGTTGGCCTGATGTTCGGTATCGGTCGGGAGTGGCTGTTGTTACCGGCGCTGATCTTCGTCGCCCCCGCTGTTGCAATTGCCGCTATCGACTTCCGCTGGATGATCGTCCCGACCAAGTTGGTCTGGCCGACTTTCTTTGTGGTTGTTCCAGTTTGTGTGGCTGTTGCTCTGGTTCAGGAACACCCACGTTGGCTATTGGGTGCGCTGTTGGGGCTGGCGGTTCTGGCGGGGCCACTGTTCGCGATTTTCTGGGTCTATCCGCAGGGAATGGGATTCGGCGATGTGCGACTGTCGGTGCTGCTCGGATGGATGATCGGTTTTGCGGGAGCCTATTTCGGGGCCAGCCTTCCGGTCGTGGCAGTGCTCGTCCTGGTCGCGGTGGTCGCATCCTCGATCATCGGAATAGTGCTCGGACTGATGTCAGGCCGGGGTAGTCGCCAGGTCCCCTTCGGGCCTCCGTTGATCCTCGCTGCGCTGCTCGCGATCGGGTTGGCCCGGCAGTTCGTAGAGCCATTCGTCTAAGGGCACCACATGGACTCTGCGTCACGGCGCGGCCAGAGAGAGGTCAGAGAGCGAAGGCGCCGTCGATCACGTGGATCGTGGCGTTGGATGTGGCGATGTTGACCTTGACGATCTTGGCGCCGTTGATCGAGACATTCATTTTGTCGTCGACGCCGATCTTTAGCTTGTTGCCCGCCAGACCTTCGAGTTCCTCGTCGTTCTTGTTGACCAGATCGTTGATGGTGAACGTGCCCTTGACCATGTACTGCTTCAGATAGTCGGCCAGGGCCTGGTGGTCCTTTGTGAGCTCGTCGAGAGCCCCTTGGTCGAGCGCGTCAAAGGCTTCGGTGTTGGGTACGAAGAGGGTCAGTTCGTCTCCGTTGATGGTGTCGGTCAGGTCGGAGGTCTTGACCAGTTCGATGAACTTCTTGAACTGGGTGTCGACCCCCAGAACCTCGGCGGTCGACATCTTCTTGGAGACCTGCTCCTTGATCTTCTTGTCAGTTGTTTCGGTCTTCTTGTCGTCCTTGGACGCCTTCTTGTCTTTGTCGTTGCCGCCGCAGCCCGAAACTGCGAGTGCAACGACCAAAAGGACCGCTAGAGCCACCAGTCGGAGCCCGCGAGAGTTGCGGGAGGGCTGGATTCTCCCACTCATAGGACGGCGAGGATGCATTGCGGGCCTTCTTCCAAGTGTGATGTCCGACGACAGTTCAGAGTTATCTAGCTTGATGACCGGACGTGGTCCATCATTATCGTTCAGCAGAACCGCAGGGCGGCGCGTTATCGAGGGGGTAGGAATGAAAAGAGGGGCTCGATACGCTGCGGCGCTCGTTGTTCTGTTTTGTGTGGTGGCCACCGGCTGCCTGTCGGGCGAGGCGTCTCTCAAGGTCGCTGGCGACGGTGCAGGAGAGTTCAAGGCCCAGGTGTTCCCACCCGGTACGTCCAGGGTGCCGCTTCGGCAGGCCAAGATCGAAGACTTGCTCAAAGATGCACTGTCGGTCACCGGTGGAGCGACCGTCGAATCGGTCAAGAAGGACGGTTTGACCGGCTACGAGATCGTGGTTCCGTTCGATGATGTCGACGAGATGGTTTCGGCTTTGAACACCCCCATGACAGTGGGTGCCCACAAGGTGAGCCTGTTCTCGCAGTTCAGTGTGGTCAAAGAGGTTGAGGACAACGGGGACAGCTGGCGCCTGAACGCGACGCTCAACTCGTTCGACCAGATATTTGGCCCGCTCACCAGCGATGCTGCCTTCGCAAAGGTGGCCGAAGCCGTCAAGGCAGGCGAATCGCAGGCCCGGCTCGAGATGAACTTCGTGGTCGACCTCCCAGGCCAGATCGTCAACAGCAATGCGACCAAACGTGGGGGAGGATCGGCCACCTGGGAAATCACCGACGCCGCCACCCCCACGGTGATCACCGCACGCAGCGAACCCAAGGAGTTCCCCACCACCCTGCAGAAGGGTCTGATGCTGGCAGGCGCCGTGATCGTTCTGGGCCTGCTGCTTGTTGCTTTCAGCAAGTGGACATCGCGGTCATCGGCTACCAGGCGGCTCAAGAGAGGGGAACGCAAGGCGATCAAGGCCCGGGCCTCGTCCGGTTCCGGATGGGGCCCCAAGGGGCCGAACTCCATGCCCACCGCCCCACCTCCCAGCACCGACATTGGTCGCGACCTTCCTGGAGTCGCGCCGGGTGCGCAGGCACCGTCGGGAACCTATGACCCGGTTCGGGGTGTGCGGATCGGGCACGCACCGACGTCGGATATCTCGGAGCCTTTGATCGGGGTCAACAACGAGCGTTCAGGGCGACACTCGGAGACCTCGCACAGCCACCATGACCATCAGGCCGAGGGGCCTGGGGTCAAGTCATCGACAGACGATCGCGCCGCAAAGGAGATGGCTCTCGCCGAGAAGGCCAGGAAGAAGGAAGAGAAGAAGCGGACCAAGAAGCTCAAGAAGGGCAAGGTTGGGGGCGGTCAGGTACCTCCGGTGGACCTTCCGGCCGCAGGACCCGCGCCCGTCGCACCGCCGCCTCCGACCCCTACCGTCGCAGTTCCAGTCGCCACCGCCGCAGCGTCGGATTTGCCCGACGCGAAGGCTGCGCAGACTTCACCTGCACCCGAGCCCGAACTCACTCCCGCGCCTGAGCCAGCTCCTGAGCCAGAGCCTGAACCTGCCGCAATGCCTGAGCTAGAACCCGAGCCTGAGCCTGCCGCAATGCCTGAGCCAGAGCCCGCGCCTGAGCCAGAGCCCGCGCCTGAGCCAGAGCCCGGGCCTGAGCCCGAATCGGTACCTGAGCCAGAGCCCGCGCCTGAGCCAGAGCCAGAGCCTGTCCCGGTGCTCGAGCCAGAACCGGCTACAGCACCCGAGCCGATCCCTGCATCAGCGGTCGAGGGTGAACATCGGGTGCCGAGAGTGTTCGGGGCCCAGCCGAAGGCGTCCGGACCCGTCAGCGACGAGGAGGTAGCCGAAGCGGTAGTCGACGCGTTCAGTGGGATCGAGGGCTTCAGACGCTGGGCACGAGGTCCTCTCACCGACCGTGAGGTCGCAGAGACGGTGGCCGAGGCGCTGTCGGATCCCGGGTCGGCGACTGGCGCCGGTTCCCGAACCGACCCCCGATTCGATGCGGATGCAAGGCCGGTCCGACAAACAGGTGCCGACTTCCATCCCGAGTCAGCCGTACTGAAGGCAGCCGGCAAAGGGGTTTCTGGCGAATCGCATGGCGAAGATCCGGTCATCGAAATCGAACCCGACTGGTATCCCGATCCTGACGACCCCACCCGGTACCGCTGGTGGAGCGGTACCGAGTGGACCGACTACGTGTGCTGACCGGCTGCCTGTTCTGAGAACCTCTGATGGCCTACGGGGAATCTGTGAGCAGCTGCGAGCAGAACTCACGGCGTGACGCAGAATCCGAAGCCCGTTGTCTTGCCAGCCTTGATGGTCACGTTCTGACCTTGGATTCCCCGAAACCTTGTGGTCTGGGGAGTCAATCGGTCATAAGTGCCATTCCAGAAGTCATCGAGTCTGCCCTCGAGAGGAATGTCGACTATCCACTCGATCGTCGAAGTTGTCGGGTTGAAGACAGTGACATCGGCGCAGTATCGGCCGTCCCAGTCCGGGTTGCGCTTCTTCATGGTCCACGTCGCGGGAGAGGGCTGACTAGGAACGGTCGTGGGAGGGACCGTCGAAGTAGTGGTGGTCGTCGAGCTCGTGGTGGTGGTGGAAGGTGGGGTCGATGTCGATGTCGATGTGGTGGTTGACGTCGTAGGGGGAACGGTCGGATCCGGAGTTTCGGGATCGGGTTGATCGTCCTCGACCTCGTCGGGGCCGAGATGCCAGTCCACGATGCGCACGGGGGAGTTGGTCCAACGGGAGTCGCTGATGATCACTCGGGCCCGTCCCATCAGGGTGCGGGTTCCGTCGCTAGACAGGACCCATGCCTTCAGGTTGACGATCCGCTCGGCGGGCTTGGTCGGAGCGCAGCACAGCACACCGGCGGTGCCGTCGGGCCCGACGCTGCTGCCGACCGCGCCGACGACCGCCTGGGCTCCGATCAGGGGAACCACATGACCGTTGGCGTCAATCGCAGGACTGCCGGCCCAACGCACGTTGAGTGTCGCCCTGGGTAATGAGATGGGACCGAAGATATTGATCGACGTCGACGACACACCGTCGGGGCTTGCTGCCATCGTGAACAGGTTGGGGGCGACCGGTCCGACGTACCTGCCGGAACTGACGGTCGAAAGTCTGATCTGGTCGATGCCGACATCGGTGCTGTTGGCGGCTGCCGGGGTGAACATGTCGATCCGCGCAGACGCACCGATCAGCTGATCGGCGTTGGTCAGAACCGTGGCGCAGTTGCCGTTGCCACCGCGCAGGTCCAGGTACACACCAGCAGGCGAGAGCGGCGTGGCCGGCCACTCGGTGCTGCACGTCGAACCGCCGGCCAGGGTAAGGGTTGCCCTGATGGCCGGGGCTGAACCCGGAATTGTGATGGGTCCGCCCGAGCTGTGGCCGACGATGACGAGCCCGGCCTGAGTCAACGATCCGTCGGTCGGCGTCAGCGGATCGACGATGTTGTCCAGATTCGACACCTGGATCGAGCGAATCAGCTCGGGGCAGAGGCCTGCTGAACATTTCGCCGGGTCTCCCGTGGCCAGAACCCCGTCGGAGTGGTCGACCCTCTGGGTGTCGACCCATCCGTTCAGATTCGTCGCCGTACCAGTCAGCGCCTGCCAACCGGAACGCAGCGCGAAGCCCTGGACCCCGACATCGACCGAGGGAATGTGTGCATCAACCCGCGAGTCGACCAGGTCACCCACGGTCAACTGGTCGCGCACATCGACACATCGAGGGGCGCCGCCGTCCCCACCAAGTGCGGGGGAGAAAAGATCAACCGCACGGTCGAAGGACATCCCTGGTGCCAAACCGGCGTCGGCCGGAATCTTGACCGTACAAAGAGGGGAACCCGCTCCCGATCGGAACAGCGAGACGGTTGCGCGTTCGCCGGCGGTCCCGGTGGGATCTGCCCGGGTACCGGATGCTGCCAGCGTCGAGACGGTCCCGTGGATCAGCAGTTCGAGTGACCGGACCGGAGTCGTGTCGTCAGGATCGGAGCCGTCCATGTCGATGCCGCGCAGGGTTGCGGTGCTCCAGCATCCGGGAGTTGATCCCTCGATCCTGCACACCGAAGCGCTGCTGGACGCGACGTCCGCCGTTCCCGAGAAACCGCCGTCAGCGCCGCCGGCGCCGGCTGTCTGCCAGAGGGCTGGGGGAAGTGAACTGCGTGAACCCGAGACGCTCCGGTCACAGATCGCGACGCGACCCTGCTTGTGACGCAGGCTGGTGCGTGCCGACAGCGTCAGCGATACCCCCGGCTCGTCGGGATTGCAGGCATTCGGGAAGGTTGCTGCGAGTGCGGCGTCGGCGGTGTCGCCATCTGCCGGTTCACCGAAAATGACCCGTACCGTCGGATCGTCGACGATCAGCGAGTGGCGCTCAAGGGCCGAGTTGGAGGGGTCATCGACATCAAATGAGTAGTCACCCGGACTGAACCACAGAACTGAATTGGCACACGATCCGCCCATCAAATTGTTCAGCGCTTCGGTGGCGGCCTTGGTGTAGACGCCAGGACTCAATTTGGTGACCGCTCCGGCTCCCGCACAGGCGGGGGTCTGCGGTCGTGGCAACAACATGGTCCACAGCGTCGGGGCTCGAAGTCCGGCCGCGTTAGTCGCGACGGCGGAACCGCATGAAGGACTGGCGGTCGAGCCCTCGGAGACCGATACCACGGTGGACCCGAGCGACAGGGGCGAGACCGCAGACAGAATCCCGCACGAATCATCCGCGTTGCCGACGGTGCCGAGCGGTCCGAGTGCCTGCTGGTTGAACGTTCCTGCCACCGAGATGGCAGCGGTCGAAGACGACGCGGGCGGCTTCAGCATGCCCAACGCCGATCCGGCGAGGCGCACGTTGCCGCTCAGTGACAGGGTCGCATGACGCGGGTCCGTCGCCGGGTCCGAGGTGTGAAGAAGCGTCGGGCGCAGCGCAGCGATGTCCGCTGCGTGGGCTCCGCTCGCCGCTCCGAGAGCCTCGCCCCACGGGAAGCACGTCGAGACGGGAGTGGTTGCACAGTCGACGTCATAGCGGACCGTGTCTGGCAACTCGATCGGAGAGTTGTACCGGTCACCGACGACGTGGAGATCTGCCGGGTTCAACGAAGCGTCGTTGGCAAGGGTCAACAGACTCGATGTCTCGCAGGCGGCGGTTACAAGAACTGAATTGCCGAGCGTGTCCTGGTAGTCCAGTCCTTCCGCGCCTTGGAGGCCGATCCCCGGTTCACATTTGCCGTCGCCGGAACCGATCAGTCCGGTCGGGTCCATCCTTATCTGCTGTACGGCCGCCTCCATCGAGGAGTCCGCCGCCCGCAATTGCTCAGCCGAGGTCGAACTCTGTTCGGCGAGGGTCAATGCGTTGAGCGTCATGGTCATCAGCGCAATCAGGACCGCGCCGCACAGCGCGAACCAGACCATGAGCCCGGCGATGAGGGCAAAGCCCGCCTGCCCGCGTCGGGCCAACCTTGACTTGATGTGGGATCTAAGTCGGGACGTCATTTATCTGACTTGGCCTTTATGGTCGGGGACCAATCACCCCACTGCGTGGTCCCCGCAGTTCGGGCCCTGATCCGCGTTGTGTACTGCGTATTCGCGTTCGGGATGTTGACCGTCGCGGTGGTGCCGCTCACGACCCAGTCGATCGGACCCGGGCACTGGACGCACGTGACTTCGAGCCAGTAGCCGTCGGCGCCGACGACCGCGTCCCACTGGAACGACATGGTCAGGCGGGGCTGGGGATTCAAACTGAGGACCCGCAGATTACGGGGGTAGGTCAGCGGTGTGGATGACGTCACCGTGATGGTCTTGGAGGCCGTCGCACTCGCGCCCATATCGTCGACCACGATCACGGTCACCATGTAGGTTCCGGCCGAGGAGTAGGTCACCGGCCCGGGTGCGGCCAGGGTCGAGGTGGTCGAGTTGCCGAAGTCCCAGAGGTAGTTGAGTGCCGGGTTGACCGACATCGAGGTTTCGTCGGTGACGACAGCCGCCAAGGTGGTGGCTAGTGGAGCGGAACCACTGCTGGGAGTGGCCGTGATCGCAACGCTCGGCTGACGGTTTGCGATGTTGACCCGGGTCTCGGTCCGGGCCTGTCCGCCGTCCTCGTCGGTAACGGTCAGCGCCACCCGGAACCCGCCACTGGGGCTGACCGAGGAGTATGACTTCGACGGGTTGGCCTCGTTCGAGGACGTTCCGTCCCCGAAGTCCCAGGAGTAGGCGACGATGGTTCCGCTGTGGGCGGGGTCGGCAGAGTCATTGCTTCCGGCGCTCGAGAACGAGATGCTCTCGCCGCGGAACCTGGATGTGTCCGTTGGCGGCGACGAGATCGTTGCCACGGGAGCCCGGTTGACGACCCCGATCACCACGAAGCTGCTGCCCGCCAGGCCGCTTGCGTTGGTAACGGTAAGGACGGCGCTGTAGGTGCCGAGCGTGTCAAAGGTGTGGGTCGGGTTTGGTGCATCCGAGTACCGCGAGTCGCCGAACTCCCACTGGTAGGTCAGATTCTCGCCCTGTGGATCCGACGATCCCTCGGAGCTGAACTGGACGGTCAGGCCGCGTTCACCCTTGGTAGGGGTAGCCGACAGGCTGACGAGTGGAGTCCGGTCGTCGGGGTTGTCGATCCCGCGTTGTTCCGTGACCCAGTCAGAGCGGATCATTGCGCTGATCGTCGCCCGACGGGAGGTATTGGTGCCGAGGCGCATGGTCACCCGTGGGCAGGAATCTTCCTGGTCCTCGCTGTCCTTGCCGCGTGCCGTGTCACAGACGACACCGGTCGCGTTCGCGTCAAGGTCGGTCAGGAGTTCTGCCATCTCGCCGACGACACCACCGGGTGCCTGGCAGGTGTTGCGCCAGATGCTCAGTTGGTCGTCGGTTCCAGGTGCGATCGAATAGGTGGTGAGAGAGTCGTTAGCAGTGACCACCCACA
>JBATWQ010000056.1:0-4906 GCA_049672765.1 Microthrixaceae bacterium
GTGTCTACCGTGACCGTTTCGCTCTACAGGACGGTGATTGGGTCATCGAAGAGCGCGTGCTGCGCCTGGACGCCCACTACTGAAGAGGGCGGGTCTCAGGATGGCCAGGACCGTAGGTTTTGGCGAGATCCGTGCCCGGCATATGTCACATAGAGATGTCTGTGACCCGACATGGAGCCCTTGCACTTTCGATAATTAAGTATAATGATTACTAGTAATCTTCCGCCGCCCGATCGGGGTGGGCGTCCGACAAGGCCTCAAGGGGGAACCAATGAGCGATAACGAGCATCCTGACGAGCGGAGTTTCGCCGACCTACTGGACACGTCCGGAGTTCTCGACGATCTGATCTTCGTCAGTGTGGACGATCACATCATCGAACCGCCGCACATGTTCGAGGGGCGTCTTCCCGCTAAGTACCAGGACCTTGCTCCCAAGGTCATCACCCGTGATGACGGGGCCCAGGCCTGGGTCTACGACGGCGATGAGGTCTACTCGATGGGTCTGAACGCAGTCGTAGGCCGCCCACCGGAGGAGTGGGGACTGGAGCCGGACCGTCTAGAAGACATGCGCAAGGGCTGCTGGAACGTCCACGCCCGCGTCAACGACATGAACGTCGCTGGGGTTCTGGGATCGATGAGCTTCCCCAGCTACGCACAGTTCTGTGGTCAGCGGTTCTTCCGGACCAAGGACAAGGGGCTCGGCCTGGCCGTACTCCAGGCGTACAACGATTGGCACGTCGATGAATGGTGTGGGGAATATCCCGACCGCATGATTCCGCTCGGGATCGTGCCCCTCTGGGACCCTGAGCTCATGGCCGCCGAGGTCAGGCGGTTGGACTCCAAGGGATGCCACGCCGTCACCTTCTCCGAAGACCCCTACAAGCTCGGTCTGCCGCCGCTGCACGACCGTCACTGGTACCCGTTCTGGGCGGCGTGTGAGGACCTCGGCACCGTTGTGTGTCTGCACCTCGGATCGTCATCGAGTCTGCCCGTTACGTCGCCGGGTTCGGTTATCGAGACGTCACAGACGCTTGCTCCGCTGAGCCTGCTGACCACCGCGACCGAGATCGTGTGGAGCCCGTTCCTCCGTGACTTCCCGGATCTCAAGATCGCCCTCTCCGAGGGCGGCATCGGTTGGATCCCCTACTTCCTGGAGCGGGTCGACTACGTCTACCGGCACCACCGTCACTGGACCGGCACGAACTTCGGCGACAAGCTGCCGAGCGACGTCTTCAAGGAACACGTGATTTCGTGCTTCATCGAGGACCGTCCGGGTCTGCGGCTGAAGGACGAGATCGGCGTCGACATGATCTGCTGGGAGATGGACTACCCACACTCCGACAGCAGCTGGCCCGCCGCGCCGGAGAGTTTCGCTCCGTCGCTCGAATACCTGACAAGCGAGGAGATCGACAAGATCACCTACCAGAACGCGCTGCGTCTGTTCAGGTGGGATCCCTTCAAGCACCGTCGCAAGGAGGACTCCACGGTTAAGGCTCTTCGAGCCGAGACGAGCGACCTCGACCTTCTCTACAAGTCGGCCGAGCGCCTGCGGAACAAGGGTGTCATGCACCCCAAGGCCGAGGACCTCAATACCCACTTCGTCTCGAAGTGACCAGGACGCTCTCTGCGGGGCGTCTTCAACTGACGAAGCACCTGGTAGGAGAGCTGGTCCCTTACCTTCCAGTAATCTATGATAATGTTTGTAAGAGATTTGAGAGGGGATGTTCGTGGCCATCGATACTGAATCAGCACAACAACTAGTCGACCTGGTCGGAGAGTTCGCGCGCCGAGAGATCGCCCCCCGGGTGGCCGCGTACGACCTTGCCGAGAAGCTGCCCGACGACCTGCTGGCGAAGATGGCCGAACTCGGGTTCTTCGGTGGCACTGTCCCGGTCGAGGCCGGCGGTGCAGGGCTGGACTTCGTTACCTTCGCGGCCTTCATCGAAGAGATCAGCCGCACCTGCAACATCATGGGATGTCTGCTGTCCATGCCCTCCGGTCTTGTGGGAGCGAGCATCGCGGACTTCGGTACCGCCGAACAGAAGGACCGCTGGCTGCGCCCCCTCGCTCAGGGCACCATGTTCGGTGCCGCCGGCGTAACAGAGCCGGGATCCGGCAGCGACGTCGCCGGAATGCAGACCACCTACCGACGTGACGGCGACGAGTTCGTCATCACGGGCGCAAAGGCATGGATATCCAACCTGGACATCGCTTCATTTCTGGTGACCTTCGCTACTTCTGACCGCAGTCTTCGCCACAAGGGAATCTCGGCATTCATCATCCCGACCGACACGCCCGGGCTCGGACTGTTTCCGTATAAGGAAAAGGTCGGGTTCCGTCCGATCTGCACCGGGGAGGTCATCCTGGACGAGGTCCGCGTACCCCGGGATGCCCTGCTGGGTGAGGAGGGAAAGGGCTTCGCCGTCGCCATGACCGCGGTTGAGCGAGGTCGACTTGGCGTTGCCACCCGAGCGGTCGGAGTGGCCCAGGCGTGTCTCGACGAGGCACGGGCCTACGCGATCGAACGGACAGCGTTTGGCCACCCAATCTCTGAGTTCCAAATCGTGCAGTCGAAGATCACCGACATGGAGGTCGGGGTCGAAACAGCCCGTTTACTCGTTCGCAAGGCGGCCGAGGCACTCGACCGCGGTGAACGTGCCCGCAAGCTCACCAGCATGGCGAAGATGTACGCGAGTGATGTCGCATTCCGTAGCGCGGCGGATGCGTTCCAGATCCACGGTGCCTACGGCGTGTCGCCGGAGTACCCGATCGGAAGATACCTGAGGGACGCCAAGGTGCTTCAGATAGTCGAAGGCAGTAACGACCTGCACAGAGCCATGATCGGCGAGATGTCCGTGGGGCTCCGCAAGGAGTCCTGAGTCGACGCGAATTAGCCACCCTTCGCCGCCACGCGCGGCCCGAACAGCTCGGAGCGAGCATGCGAGTAGCAGTAATCGGCGCCGGAACAATGGGTGCGGGTATCGCGCAGATCAGCGCGACCGCCGGACATGACGTCAAGGTGTTCGACACCGACGGCGAACGCATCAGCCAGGCCTTCAAGGCGTCGGCCGACAGCTTGGACAAGTTCGTTGCTAAGGAAAAGGTAACGCGCGGCGACGCCGATTCGGCGCTGGCGCGCATGTCGGCCGCCACCACCATCGCCGATGCAGTCTCCGATGCCGACATCGTGATCGAAGCCGTTCTCGAACAGTTGCCGGTAAAGCACGCGGTGTTTCTCGAAGTGCTCGCGAGCGCACCGGAGCACGCCATTCTGGGAACCAACACCTCGCAGCTGTCCATCACCTCGGTGGGCAGTGCGCTCGGCGACGCGGCCGGCCGGCTGGTCGGTACGCATTTCTTCAACCCACCGGTGCTCATGCGCCTTGTGGAACTCGTCCGCGGTCTTGAGACGACCGACACAACCCTCGAGGCCGCAGAGGCGTTCGCCCGTGGACTCGGCAAAGAGACCGTTGTGTGTCGCAAGGACAGCCCGGGCTTCCTCACTTCCCGTATCTCGGCGATCGTCCGCCTGGAGTGCCTGAGGATGCTGGAGGAGGAGGTCGCCAGCGCAGCGGACATCGACAAGGCGCTCACCCTGGGCCTGAACTTCCCGATGGGACCCCTTGAACTCGGTGACTTCAATGGGCTGGACACGTACCTCCACGCGCTGCAGGGCCTTGAGACCTCATTCGGGGATCGGTTCAAGCCGACCACGACGCTGAAGAACCTGGTCGCTGCCGGACGGCTCGGCCGCAAGACCGGCCAAGGCATCTACCGCTACGGAGCCGACGGCAAGAAGGTCGTTGACGAGGCAACCAAATGACCTCTCGTCCGTGGGCCGAGGGGCTTGCTGCCACGAAGGTGGACTTCGATGGCGCTGTTGCCCGGGTGACCCTGTCCCGACCAGATGCTGCGAACGCACGAAACCAGCAGATGCGTGAAGAGCTGAAGGGGATCTGGAACGGTCTGGCCGCCTCGGAGGACATTTCAGTTGTCGTCCTCGGCGCCGAGGGCGACCGCTTCTTCTGCGCCGGAATGGACCTGAAGGAGGCCGGACAACCCGAGACTCCGGCCCAGCGGCGTGATCGCCTACGCGCGAGTCGTGACATCGAACAGTTGGCGGCGTTGCCACAGCCGACCATCGCCGCAATCAACGGTTACGCCATGGGCGGCGGTCTTGAGATGGCGCTCGCCTGCGACATTCGGATCGCCGCCGATACCGCTCAGATGGGTCTGACCGAACTCGTGCACGGCCTCGTGCCGGGCGGCGGCGGAACCCAACGACTACCCAGACTCGTGGGCTCCCCACGAGCTGCAGAGATGCTGTACCTCGGCCTTCGGGTCACGGCCGCCCAGGCGGAGCAGTGGGGCTTGATCAACCGGGCCGTGCCCGGGGATGAGCTACGCGCTGCTACCTCAGAAATGGCCCAGGCAATCGCTTCCCAACCACCACGTGCGCTCCGGTATGCGAAGGAATTGCTGCGGCAGAGCCTTGATGTACCTGTCTCTGTGGGCGCACAGCTCGAACTCGATTCGCTATTGACATTGATGGCGGATCAACAGGCCTGACCGTTCGGAGTCCCCCACTCCTTCCCACATCGCGGTCAGGAGCTCGGACCCAGTTGCTCTCTCCCCGGAGGGGATGCGACAGCGGCACCGGTAGGATCCCAAATCCACCGGTGCCAGGGTCCGAGTCCCACTATCTGGCGGGCAATTGTGGACATGTCTCCGCAACAGCGAGCAAGCCCGGCGAGCCGATCCCCGGCGGAGCTGCTGCGGACGTGACGTTCACGATCACTCATTTGTTCTGTTCGGCTAGGTGGCTGCTATAGCAGCCACCTAGCCGAACAGAACCCAAAAGACGGCAGGGCGACTCGCTCGCACTGGCGGCCGAACTGGCCAAGGG
>JBATWQ010000057.1:0-5362 GCA_049672765.1 Microthrixaceae bacterium
GTCCAGCCCGACGACACCGTCACCCGATTCATGGCCGACTCCGGCGTCGCGATACCGGTATCGGACTGCATCGAGGCAGACCCTGATTCTCAGGCGATCTACGACGACATGCTCCCGATCGTCAAAGAAGCCTTCAGCATCGACAACGTGCTCTGGCCCGGCGCATTCAACGCCGCGGGAGCGTCCTTGTTCGTCAACGAGCGCCAATTCGAGGACGCCGGGCTCGACCCCAAGGACCTCCCCAAGACCCTCGATGAACTTCGTGACACCGCCGAGAAGCTCAAGGCGGCAAAGGTCAAGGACGCCAAGGGTTCCGAAATCGATGCGCCGCTCGTCATGCGCGTTGATTCCTGGCCACTCGAATATCTGATCAGTGGCGCCGACCAGCCGGTCGTGAACGAGGACAACGGCCGCTCAGGCCTGGCAACCAAGGCGGAGTACGACAACCCGGTGACCCTGAAGGTCTTCGAATGGGTTCGGGACATGCACGCCGATGGCCTGCTCAAGTACACCGACTACAACGACCAAATTGCGCCGTTCCTGGCGATGGCCAGCGAGACGTCTTCGATGCTGATCGACAGCTCCTCGGCATTGAGCACGGTCGACGCCGCCATTTCTGGAACCATCAAGCCCGAAGATGTCGGACTGGAGGAAGGCCTGGACCTGTCCGGGTTTGTTTTTCCCGACCTTCGGATCACCGTCGGCGAACTTCCCGGCCTCACCGGTCCGGGTCGTGGTCAGATGGGCGGAACCGCGTGGTACCTGATCGATGACGAGGATCCGGCCAAGATCGCGGCGGCCTGGGACTTCATGAAGTTCTTCAACCAGCCCGACCAGCAGGTCATCTGGGCACTCGAGGGTTCGTCGCTTCCCGTGAGCAAGAAGGCTACGGAGAACCCCGAGCTGCAGAAAGAATGGCAGTCGACGCGCCTGGGGCAGTGGATGGCCATCACCTATAAGGGCTTCTCGTCGTTGAACGTCGATTTCCCGGGCCCTGTCATCGGCCCGTACAAGGAGTTCCGCCAGAGCGTGAAGAATGGCGTCGAGGACATGATCAACAAGGGTGAGGATCCCAAGGCCACGATCGCCACCATCAACAGCGAACTACAGAAGTCCCTCGACGCCTACAAGGCCGATCTAGGACAGTGATCCACCTGTCGACACGAGAAATCCACCGGGAGTAGCTAGATGCCAACAACTTCATCAACTCCGAGGGCTGCAGCCCAGACCTCGCCGTTGCGTCGCCGGGCCTGGCGCACTCTCGCGGGACTTGCGGCGATGGCCCTGGTCGTGGCCTCGTGCGGAGGAAGCGACGACACCGCCAAGGGCGACTCCGGCGCCAAACCGGACGACAAGGTCGACGCATCACTGTGCCCGGTCAAGGCGCTCGATGATTCCGATGGACCTGTCGACATCACCATCTGGCACGCGTGGGTCGGCAAGACGGCGGCCACTCTCGAGGCAACCGCTGCGGACTACAACGCGTCGCAGGACAAGGTGAAGGTCCACGTCGAGTCACAGGGCAACTACGACGAAATGCTCAAGAAGTACACCGACGCCATGTCGGACCCGGAGACGCTTCCGGACCTCATCATGAACGTCGACACGTCGCTCCAGTTCATGATTGATTCGGGTACGGCCGTTCCAGCGGCCGCATGCATCAAGGCAGACCCGGACTCGAAGAAGGTCTACGACGACATAATTCCGGCGGTCACCTCGGCCTACACCGTCCAGGATGTTCTCTGGCCGGGAGCTTTCAGCGTTTCCGAGCCGGTCCTGTACATAAACAAGAACCACTTCGAAGCGGCAGGTCTGAGCACCACGGAACTCCCCAAGAATCTCGAAGAACTCCAGGCCGCTTCGCAGAAAATCATGGACGCCAAGGCCGCAGGAGTGCCCGGTCTGCAGTCCGTGACTCAGCCGATGGTGCTGCGCCTGGATTCCTGGTACCTGGAGCACTGGCTCACCGGCGAGGCCGTGCCCATCGTCAACAACGACAATGGCAGGTCTGCCCTGGCGACCAAGTCCCTCATGACATCCCCCGAGGTAACCACCATCTTCGACTGGTTCAAATCGATGACCGACAGCGGGCTGCTGAAGCCGGTCCCATATGCGAAGGCCTTCGACCAGTTGTTCGCGATGGCGACGCAGACCTCGTCGATGCTGATCGACACCTCGACCGCCATCACAACTGTCGACGCTGCGATCCAGGGAACGCTGAGCAACTCCGATATTGGTGCCGAGGACCTGGGAATCGACCTGTCGGGCATCAAGTTCGACACCCTCTCCGTCGGCGTCGGGCTGAATCCCGGCTTGACGGACGCAGGCAAGGGCCAGATCGGGGGCGCCGCCTGGTATCTGGTGAACAGGGACCATCCGGAGTCGGTCGCCGCGGCGTGGGACTTCG
This sequence comes from Microthrixaceae bacterium, assembly GCA_049672765.1. GTDB lineage: Bacteria > Actinomycetota > Acidimicrobiia > Acidimicrobiales > Microtrichaceae > JAGQSZ01. Next base: position 2,408 of record JBATWQ010000057.1, read on the forward strand.
TCAAGTACTCCAACGAGGTTCCCCAGCAGGTCCGCTGGACGCTCGAAGGCTCATATCTTCCGATTCGCAAGTCGGCGCTCGATGATCCGGCGATCCAGAAGGACTTCACCACAACCCGTCGGGGCGGCTGGCTGGCCACAGCGGCTGCGGGGCTCGACAGCCTCGACCCGGCGCACCCCGGTCCTGTCATCGGCCCTTACAACGAATACCGCAAGACCTACCGTGATGCTCTCGAGAACGTCACCCGCGGCGGCAAGGATGTCGCTTCGACGATCACATCGTCGAACGACGCATTCCAGCAGTCACTCGACCGGTACAAGGCAGACGTCGGCGGCTGAACCGCCCGGCAGTAGTCGTCGGCTCAGATCAGATTGAGCCGGCGACTCATGTCGCTACGGAACTTGCGGTCCGGGTCCACCTTGTCCCGGATCTCGCGCCATTCGTCCAGTCGCGGGTACATGACCGGGATCAACTCGGGACGCACGCGGCTGTCCTTGGCCAGGTAGATACGGCCGCCGGCCTCAACGATCATCTCGTCAAGTTCGTCGAGGAGTCCGTGCAGTTCGGGACCGACCGGAATGTCGAGCGCCAGCGTCCAGCCCTTTTCGGGGAACGACAAATGCCCTTGATTGCCGGGCCCGAATCGTTTCAGAACCGCAAGGAACGACGAGGCACCCGAGTTGGACAGTCGCTCAACAGCCACCCGCAACACGTCGGTTGCCGAATCCGGAAGCACGGTCTGCCACTGCAGGAACCCGCGAGGGCCGTACATCCTGTTCCAGTCGTCGATCATGTCGAGCGGATGGAAGAATCCCTCGATGCTCGCAAGATGATCCCTGCGCTTCTTGGGTGACTTCCGGTACCAGACCTCGTTGAACGCCCGGATGGTCAGATGGTTCAACAGCCCTGATGGAAGGACGTCCGGCGGCGAAATGAGCTGGTGGGTTGAATACTTGTGCGGATCATGTTTTCCACGCGAAGCGACTTCCGCCTCGGTCGCGAAATGACCTCGTTCGAGGATCGACCGGCCCATATTGCGGCCCTTGGCGATGAGATCGATCCAAGCGACCGAGTACTCATAGAACTCGTCACCCTCGACCATGAGGGTCATCACTTCTTCAAGGTTGTTGGTCCGGTCGGTGTCTACCATCAGGAATGCCGACTCGATGGGACTCATCCGAATCGTTGCGTCAACAACAATTCCGGTCAGCCCCATCCCTCCCATGGTCGCCCAGAACAGGTCCGGGTCGGTGCTTGGCGAAACGTCGCGGATTGCCCCGTGGCCGTCGAGAAGACGGAACGAGATGACGTGGTTTCCCCACGAGCCCTTGGCGTGGTGGTTCTTGCCGTGGATATCGGCGGCTATCGCCCCGCCGACGGTGACCGATCGGGTTCCTGGGGTGACTGGAACGAACAATCCAAGGGGGACGAACCACTTCATCAGGTCATCCAGGCTGGTTCCTGCGTGTGCCCGGACAATGCCGTTGGGCAGGTCTACGTCGATCACTCCACGCAATCTGGGGCCGTCAAGAACCGATCCACCGGCGTTCTGGGCGCAGTCCCCGTAGGCTCGACCGAGCCCTCTGGCGATGATTCCCCGTTCACCCACGTCCATGACTGCGCGGGCCACGCCTTCGGTCGAACGTGTCGAGACGAGGTCGCAAAGCGCCGGGGTTGTCCGGCCCCAGCCGCTCAGAAGCACCGACTTGGAACTGACTTCGGAACCGGATCCGGTGTTGGCGCCGGTCTCGGAGACGCTGCCGGTGGCCTGGCCGGAAAGGTTGCTCATGCGTACACCCCCGCCATCAACAGGACGATCCACACAACTCCCATCAATTGCATCTGCCGGTCATGGAGGATCACGTCCTCGGGTGCGGAACCCTTACCCTGATCTACCAGAAGGGCATAGCGGAGAACAGCTATCAGGAACGGGATTATCGAGATCTGGGCCCACGGTGACGCACTGTTCAAGTGCGCTCTTTCGACCGCCCACATGCAGTAGCTGATGACCAGCGCCGCAACCGATACAGCCCTCAGAAAGCCCAGATACTCCAGGCTGTACTCCCCCAGCGTCGGCCGGAGTTCTGCGGCCTGCTCACCCAGTTCCCTCTTTTCGGCGAACCGCTTTGCAGCTGCGATGAACATCGATCCGAACAGCGAGATGATAAGAAACCAGTCCGAAACCTCAACCTCGGCCGCGTAGGCGCCGCCGAGCAGTCTGAGGATGAACCCCGACGACAGGATCACCAGGTCCAGCACGGGAATTGTCTTCAGGAAGAGCGAATACGTGGTGGTGAGAACCGCGTACAACGCCACCACCAGAGCCAACTCCCAGTTGGCGGTCAGGGCGACCAGGACACCGGAAACAAACAGGACCGCTGACATCGTCGCTGCCAGCCCGACGGGGACGACGCCTGACGCGATCGGCCTCCGGTGCTTCGTCGGATGCTTTCGGTCCGATTCGACATCGAGGATGTCGTTCAGCAAGTAGGTGGACGATGAAACCATGCAGAACGCGATGAATCCGACGATCGTAAGGCGAAGGTGGTACGGCTCGGTGATTACCCCGGCGGCGGCGGGCGCCACGAACACCAGAACGTTCTTGGCCCACTGTTTGGGTCGACACGCCATGAGCATGCCGAGTGGCAGGCCCTGCTGAACATCAGTTGTTGACCCGCTGGTCATCGCTCGGATCTCCGTGAAGGGAGTCGGGACAGCTGATGTGTAGAAATCACTGTCAGAGCATACCGACACTCTCGATGATTCCCGGTCTCTCGGAACTGCTTCCAGGAACAGCCTCCGCCGGTCAGGGCCAAGGCGCGGGCAAGCACGAACGAGTCGTTGACGAGCCTCAGGTGGGTTCCAGCGACAATCTGGCCAGGTCGGTGACGGTCTTCTTCGTCGAATCCCCTGCGACACGTCCGTGAGCCGCTCGAAAGAGCCGATCATTGACCG
>JBATWQ010000058.1:0-2279 GCA_049672765.1 Microthrixaceae bacterium
GTCGGTCGGGTCGGTCGGTCGGGTCGGTCGGTCGGGTCGGTCGGTCGGTCGGTCGGGTCGGGCGGGGTCGCCCGGGGTCAGAGTTCGAGAGAGACGTCATCGACGGCGGCAGATACGCAGATCTGGACCTGACTTCCCGCCTCGCTGATTCGGCCGTCTCGCAGGTCGGTGACGCTGCCCTCGTCGAGACGCGTTGTGCACGTGTGGCAGATCCCCATCCGACAGCCGTAGGCGGGTGCAAGCCCGGAGGATTCGGCGACTTCGAGTAGCGGTCGGCCGGGTTCAGAAGGAACCTCGACTCCGGAGCGGCCGAACGTCGTGATTCCATCAGTTCGAGCACCGGCTGCGTCCGCCTCGCCCTGGTCCGCCCCGCTGCCGTTGGCGACCGTGGCGCGCTTCGATGCGGGCAGACCGGCCAAGCCGATCACGAACCGTTCGACGTGGACACGTTCACCCAGACCCACCGAATCCCAGTGGTCCTGCACGAAATCCAGTAGGGGTGCGGGACCGCAGACGAAGACCTCGCGCTCGGCCCAATCCGGACACTCAAGTTCGAGGCGCTCGACATCGAGATGCCGTCCACCCGATGCGGTGAAGGTCGGCTTGAAATCCAGCCAATCAGACCGACCCGCGAGGTCCTCCAGTTCCGAATGGAACATCATCTGCCCGCTGGTCGGTGCGTGATGCAGCAGCACGACGTCAGGTGTCTGGTCGGTTGTGGCGGCAACAGTCCGGATCATCCCCATAGCGGGTGTTACGCCGCTGCCACCGGTGATGAACAACAGCTTGGGCAGAGCCAGCCACCCGAGGGCGGAACGCCTGTCTCCGGTAGCTGAATTTTGTGACGCACTCCGAAGCGTGAACTCACCCTCGGCCTGGGTGAGTTGGACGACATCGCCGGGTCGGGCGTCGTGGACGAGGTGCCGCGAGACGAAACCGTTACCTGCGCAGTGAACCGTAATTTCGATCAGACCTCCGGGGGCTCCCGGAACCGATGTGAGAGAAAAGCAGCGGTGATGTCGGACGCCGGCGATGTCCACCCCGACGGTCACGAACTGACCGGCTACATGCCCGTGCCAGCTTCGCCCGGGGCGAATCCTTACCGATGCTGAGTCGGACGTTACGGCCACGATGCTCTCGATGACGCCCTGTAGCCTTCCTCCCCAGAGAGGGTTGAACGTGGAGAGGAAACTGTCGACGTTGAGCGGTGAGGCAAGCCGTTCGAGAACAGTGATCATGACAGTAGATACTGTTACTGACAGTTGCCAGTGTCAACACATTGTTACAGTGAAAACTGTCATTACCTGTGAGAAGATTGAGAAATGGCCACTCGATCTCAAGCCAGCAAGAAGACGGCGTCACCCCGCTCCGACGAAAACCACGGCGCAGACGGCGCGGGCGTTGACGGTGCTGGGGTGGACGCGGACGCGGACGTGACAGATGCAGCGGGAGGCGGGGACGACCAAGTCGAAGCCCCGGCGATGACCCTGGAGGAGCTTTCGGAAGCAACTGGCGTTGCGCCCCGCACCATCCGCTACTACCAGACCAAGAAGCTGCTCCAGCCGCCTACCAAGGACGGAAAGGACGCCCGACTCGCCCGCTATGGCAACGACCACGTCGAGCGACTCCGTCTGATCGGCGAGCTGCACGACCGGGGCTTGAAGCTTCCGGCCATCCGCGACCTGCTGGAGTCCGGTGACGCCAGCACGAGGGTCGCCGATTGGCTCGGTCTGGACGAATCCCTCCGCGGTTCCTGGGACCCGGACCTGGCACGGATCTTCGACCGGGGCGAACTGGCAAAGCTGCTTTCCAACGCTCCGCCAGGGACCCAGGGACTGCTCGAGGACTCCCAGCTGATCGTCCGACAGGGCAACTCGTGGCTCGTTCCAAACCCGTCTCTGTTGGACCTGACGGTCGGGCTGGTCAAGGACGGGGTGCGGCCGGACCTGGTAGTCGAGGCCGGGGCGATCCTCCAGACGAACCTGCGCAAGGCGGCCGACCAATTGATCGAACTGTTCGTCAAGGCCCTGAGCGAGGGATTCGGCAACGGGGCCGACTCCGCCAGCCTCGTCCACGCACTGCGCCCAGTTGCGGGCGATGCCGCACGGATGATCTTCGGCCAGCAGTTGGAGTTGTCCATCGAGGAACTCCTCCTGGACACCAAGCGGATCAGCCGCCGCTAGCCCGTCCGGATAGTTCGTCCCACTCCGGTGGGCCGCTGACCCCACCGTCGGTCTACCCGAATGGCCGTCGACCCGGTGGCCGTTCGGAGCCGGGGC
>JBATWQ010000059.1:0-1775 GCA_049672765.1 Microthrixaceae bacterium
GGACGCGATCCTCCGGAATCCGCCCGACATCATCCTTACCAACTACGTGATGCTCGAGCTGATCCTGACCCGCATTGGTGACCGGAAGCTGATCGAGGCGGCCACCGACCTGCGCTACCTGGTGCTCGACGAGTTGCACACTTATCGCGGTCGGCAGGGTGCCGACGTGTCGTTCCTCGTTCGTCGCCTGCGTGAGGCCAGCGGGTCTGCCCAGCTGCGATGCGTCGGAACGTCTGCCACCATGGCGACCGGCACCTATGACGAGCGGCGCAGTGTCGTCGCAGCGGTCGCAACCGAGCTGTTCGGCGCACCGGTCGACGTCGATGACGTCATCGGTGAGACGCTCCAGCGCTCGACACCCGAAGTCGACGTCACCGACCCTGCAATCCGAAGTCTCCTCGTCGGCCGGGTCCGCAGCGGCGCTGCCGCCTCGACCGACGCGCACGAGTTCCTGGCCGATCCGCTCACTTCGTGGATCGAGTCCACCTTCGGCGTCGAGCAGGTCGACGGCCGCTGGGAACGGGTGATCCCTCGCCAGATCGGCGAGTCACTCGATCGAGGCGGCGCAGCAGCGCAGCTTGCCGACCAGCTCCAGGTGGGCGATTTGGCGCCGTACGAACGGGCTATCAAAGCGCATCTGCTCGCTGGGTCGCAGATCACGAACCCGGCCACCGGCTTCCCGGTGTTCGCGTTCCGGCTGCACCAGTTCATCTCTCGCGGCGACACGGTGCATGCGTCGATCGAGGCGCCGACGGTCCGGCATCTCAACCTTCGCGAGCAGCGAACGGTGCCGGGCGCAGCCGACAAGGCGCTACTGCCGCTGGCATTCTGCCGGGCATGTGGCCAGGAGTACTACAGCGTCTTTCGTGACGAGTACGGCAACGTGCCGCTGGTCATCGACGAAGAAGAGACCGTTGAAGAAAGAGAGGTCGTCATCCCCCGCCAGCTCGGTCAGCGCGCTGGTGAGGCAGGCCAGACGCCGGGCTTCCTCTACATCCCGCCGGACGACCCTGACCTGGTCGGTGAGGCATGGCCCACCGACGCGACCGAGGTGCAGCAGCGGTTGCCAGTCGACTGGATAGACCCGAACACCGATCCGCCCCGCATCAAGCGGGATCGTCGTGACCAGGTTCCAGCGCAGGTGTACGTGTCGACGCGGGGTGAGCTGGGCGGCACCGGCACCAAGGCCTGGTGGATCCCCGCGCCGTTCCGATTCTGTCTTTCCTGCGGCATCGCCCACGGCGGTCGGGTGCGCAGCGACCTCACCAAGCTGGCAACGCTGGGTTCCGGTGGTCGTTCCTCCGCTCTTACAGAGCTGTCATTGTCGTCGGTGCGCTGGCTGCGTGGGTCCGATCTTCCCGATCGAGCGAAGAAGCTGCTGGCGTTCAGCGACAACCGTCAGGACGCGTCGCTCCAGGCGGGGCACTTCAACGATTTCGTGATGGTCACGATGGTGCGCGCGGCGCTGGTACGTGCCCTCGAACACGCCGGTCTCGGCGGACTGCGACACGACCAGCTGCCGTTAGCAGTGTTCGATGCACTGAACCTGCCGGTCGAGGTGTACGCACTCAACCCCGACGTCCGCTTCGCAGCTCGCGACGAGGTCGACCGCACCCTGCGCGACGTGTTGTCGTACCTCGTCTACCAAGACCTGGAGCGTGGCTGGCGGGTCACCCAGCCGAACCTCGAACAGACCGGCCTGCTCAACGTCGGCTACGTGTCGCTCGATCAGCTCTGCGCTGCCGAGGACGTGTGGCAGGACATGCACCCGGCGC
>JBATWQ010000060.1:0-2150 GCA_049672765.1 Microthrixaceae bacterium
GAGCAACTGACCCGCCGTATCAGGGAGATCGGAGCGCAGATCACCACGGAATACGAGGGACGCAGGCCGCTGATGGTCTGCGTGTTGCGTGGGGCCTACGCATTCACCACCGATCTAGCGTTTGCGATCGACCTGCCTGTCGAGATCGACTTCATCGCCGTCTCGTCCTATGGCTCCGCAACCAGGACCTCGGGGGTCGTGCGACTGGTCAAGGACCTTGACGTCGACCTGACCGACAGAGATGTCATCCTGGTAGAGGACATCGTCGACACCGGCCTTACTCTGCGCTACCTCCGCCGCAGCCTCGAAGCCAGGGGACCGGCATCCTTGGAGGTCTGCACGCTTCTCGCCCGAGAAGCCGCAGATCTCGAGGGATTAGGAGTGAAGTACGTCGGGTTCACAATCCCTGGAGACTTCGTCATCGGTTACGGGCTCGATGTTGGAGAGAAGTATCGCAACCTCCGATACCTCGCGGTCTATGACGATGCGGCGCCCGCAGATTCCTGAAGGAACGATTGATGGCAGAAACCGGTGAACAGCCCGCAGAGGTGAACAGCTCCAATGGACGAGTTTTCGCCGACGACCTTTTGACCATCGATCCAAATCCGGAGCACCCCGCTCTGGCAGCGGAAGTCGATCTTGGCCGGATTGAGAAGGCCGTTCGGGAGATCCTGATCGCCATTGGCGAGGACGCCGACCGGGAGGGACTGGTCGACACCCCTGCGAGGGTCGCCAGGATGTATGCAGAAACCTGCGCCGGACTGCATCAGGACCCCGAGCGTCACCTGAAGGTGACTTTCGACGTCAACCACGATGAGATGATCATGGTCAGGGACATCTCGCTGTATTCGATATGCGAGCACCACCTGGTCCCGTTCCACGGAATGGCACACGTCGCGTACATCCCCAACACCGATGGCCGCGTTACCGGCTTGTCGAAGATCGCCCGCCTGGTCGACGGTTACGCACACCGACCCCAGGTTCAGGAAAGGCTGACGGCCCAGATAGCCAACGCCATCGAAGAGACCCTCGAACCGCGTGGAGTTTTGGTAGTCATCGAGGCCGAGCACATGTGTATGGCAATGCGCGGGGTTAAGAAGGCGGGTGCCTCGACGGTCACCTCCGCAGTTCGTGGAGTTTTCCGAGACGACAGTGCTGCTCGCTCCGAGGCGATGCGGCTGATCACACCCTCGCGCTGAGAATCGTGTCGGAGACAGGACCAGAATCCAACTGGGCGACGATGTCCTCGGGGTTTCCGACATTGCCCAACGAGGCGCCGATGTCCACGGGGTCGGCCGCCGTTACCTGCGCCCCGGCCGCGGCGGCCCGGGTGATGGGCGTGCTCAACGTCACCCCGGACTCCTTCTCTGACGGCGGCCAGCATTTCGATACGACCTCCGCGATTCTGCGGGCCCGCGAGATGGTCGAACAGGGTGCCGATGTGATCGACGTCGGTGGTGAGTCGACCCGGCCGGGGGCAGAGCCGGTCGATCCCCTCGACGAGCAACGACGGGTCATTCCCGTCATCGAAGGAATCGTCGAAATGCTGCGCTCGACGCAATCGAACGCCGTGCGGCTGTCGATAGACACACGAAATGTGGACACGGCGCGACGGGCCGTTGCTGCCGGAGCGACGTTGATCAACGACGTCAGCGCAACGCTGGCAGTGACGGCTGCCGAACTCGGTGTCGGCTGGGTCGCCATGCACATGCTCGGGGACCCACGAACGATGCAGGCCTCGCCGCGCTATGACGATGTGGTCCACGACGTCAAGAAGTTCCTGGTCGAGCGCGCCAGCGAGGCGGCCCGGCTGGGAGTCGGGGAAATCTGGATCGACCCGGGAATCGGTTTCGGCAAGACGATCGACCACAACCTGGAGTTGCTGAGTCGGCTCGATGAGATCGTGTCGGAGGGGTTTCCTGTGTTGATCGGGACCAGCCGGAAGCGGTTCCTGGGGGAGCTAACGGCTCGTTCCGACGCACATCTGGCCCCGTTACACCCACTGCACGCGCTGGCAAGGTCCGGGTCGACCGCAGGAAAGGGCGCGGCGGTGGACGTCGAGAATTTGCCCTCTCCGGCCCCATCGGACGTCGCGAGTCGGCTCGAAGCATCGCTGACCACTGCGACGTGGGCGATGTTGAAGGGTGCCC
>JBATWQ010000061.1:0-8217 GCA_049672765.1 Microthrixaceae bacterium
CCTTGGAAGAGCTACGGCTCGACCAGCTCCAGATCCAGGTCGTCCCGATCCAGGACGACGTCGAACAGTTCCAGAACCAGCACTACGGTTCCCAGCGCGCCGGGGAACGGTGACACCGGTAGTGGTAGCACCGGCGGCGGTGGCGGTACGGCGGACACAACACCTGGCTCCTCTGGCTCGGGGCCGTCGCCATCACCGACCACCACACCGCCGGACTGAGCGAGTCGTCGCCATCACCGACCACCACACCGCCGGACTGAGTGGGTCGGTTGAGTGGGTCGGCTGAGTGGGACCCCGGACCGGCGGTAGGGTGCTCAGGTGACCGCACTCGCCGATCTGCTGGAAGTCCAGAAGCTGGATACCGAGGTGGACCAGCTCACCCACAAGCGACTGACGCTCGAGGAGCGAAACCTCAAAACCGCGGCCGAGGCCCAACTCGCGGAAGCCAACGCCCTGCTCGACGGATTGCAGGGCGAACTCAAGACGATCACATCCGCCCAGAAAGAGGCCGAAGACCACGCGTCACTCCTCGAGGACAAAGCGACCGCGGTCAACGCCGCCCTCTACGACGGCTCCGTGACCTCGCACAAGGAACTTGAGGCGCTCCAGTCCGAGCTGGCACAGCTGAAGACGAACCAGAACGACTTCGAGGAGCGGGCACTCGCCTGCATGGAACAGGCCGAGCCCGTGACCGAGCAGATTGCGGCCCAGCAGGCGGTGATCTCCGGGATCGAAAGCTCCATCACAGATCTTGGCGAACGGATTGTTGTGGCCGAGGCCGAGATCGACGCCCACATCGCCGACATTGCGGCGAGGCGTGTGGCCGCCGTAGATGCAGTCGACGAGGCGCTACTAGTTGTGTACGCAAAGTTGCGCCATCTTCCCGGGGGCATCGCCGTCGCCGAACTCGTGGGGGCCCGGTGCGGTGGATGTCATCTCGAGATCCCCTCAGGTGAGCTCGAAGCGATACGTCACGCGACGGACCCGACGTCGGCCACCTGTCCCGAATGCGGATGCCTGCTCGTAGGCTGACCGCTTTGTCACAGCGCAATGCCGTGCTGATCTGGGGAGTGCCGTGCTGATCTGGTTTGCAACTATGTCGGTGGTGTTGACCTGGGCCGTCTTCCAGAGTCCGGCACTCGACTACCGCCTAGTGGCCCTCGGCTCGGTCATTCCGATCATCGAGGTCCCATTCGGAGCCGGCCCGCTGCACTCGCTCACCGCGCCCACTGCGGTACTGGCCCTCACGATGCTCGCGACCCAGAAGCGCCGCCTCGTCAGGCGTCGTTGGCTCGGCGTCTCGATCGGCATGTACCTGCACCTGGTGCTGGACGCCGCGTTCACCCGTTCCCAGAGTTTCTGGTGGCCGTTCCTGGGGTTTGGCTTCTCGGAGGGCCGGGCGCCGGAACTGAGCCGCGGCTGGGTGACGGTGGCCCTGGAGTTGCTGGGACTGGGTGTGGGCATGTGGGCCTACGGTCGATTCGGGCTCGACGACCCGGAGCGGCGTCGAGTTTTCCTCAGAACCGGGCAGCTTGACCGGCAGATCATGGGCGAGACGGAACGAGGCTGTTGAGGCCGACGCAGTGACGGAAATCCGCTTCGAGATTCACCGGATTGTCATTGGGCACCTCTAGCCTTGAGAGCATGGATCTACTGGATGAGGAGTCGCATCGACTCCTTCTATGGGCTGTTCGACTCTTCGAAGTTGGAGTGACTCCCACTGGCGCCGAGCTCACCCGACTGGCCGAGCCCCGTCGCCCGATCGCCGCTGAAATCACCTCCGCGCTTGTTGGCCGGACCGTTGATTTCAGCGAAGGAAGCATCGAGTCGCTGATTAGGCGGGGGCTGGTCGAGGACTTCGGCGACGGCCTGATCGGGCCAACCGACCTGGGTCGAGCCGTGGTCAACGCCCTGGGCATCCACCCCGAGGACGTCCCGTTGTTCGAAATTCTCGATGCCGACCTGCGCTCGAGTGATCCGCTCGTATTTGCCCGGGTCGTCAGCCGGATCGCGTCACTCGATCGTCCGATGATCGTCGACCCGTACTGCCGTCGCGCCCAGGTCGAGTACCTGGCACATCACACGAACGTCACCCGTCTGTTGGTCAGTGACCGCCTTAACGGTTCCGAACTGGACGACATCGTCAGCTTTGTGTCGATGATCGTCGGACGTCGGAACAAGTTGAGGGTCCGCGTCGCCCCGTCCGCGGCTATCCACGACCGTCACGTCATCGACCGCGACCGCGTTCTACAGATCGCGGGGCTTGTGCAGTCCGATGGTTTGGGTACAACGGTCATCACAGAGCCCTACGACCTGGGCTCCGCTGTGCAGGCGTACTACAAGCGGGTCTGGAAGGACTCGACGAAGCTCGTCGAGTACCGCCCCGGCTCGACGCCTCTGAAGCAGACTGCGTGAATCAGTTCGCGGGCACCGCCCCACGCGCCTAGCTTCTGCCCACATGTCCAGGCCGCCAGTTCGACCGGTCACACCGAGAACATATCTATGGCGTCGACTTGCCGCCGGTTCGCTCGCGGTCATCGTGCTTGGCGTTCTCGTGTTCGGCGCGGTCAAGTTGGTGGGCGCGCTCGGCGCTGGTGGAACGGGTGAGGACGTCGTTTCCGGCCCCGGCGTACCGACTGGGGCTTCTGGCGATACGAATGACACAACCACAACGACGACCACCACAACCACAACGCCGGTCGAGATTCCGGCGCCTGCGGTAGAGCCGGACCGGTCCCAAGGTGTCGAAGCGTCCTCTGGTGCGACCGGGCTGGCCAGAATTCAGGCGTTGGGAGGGTCGTCGATGTCTCCCAAGTCGGTGGTGGCCTCATCGGCCGGAGCAGTCTTTGCCCAGAACATGATGTATCGACACTCGATCAGCGTGTTCAGCGCCGACGGCGCGCTGGTGAAGACGATCGACGACTCGGTCGATCTGGCGAAGTTCGGGGTAGACGGGCATCCCGGTACTTCGAAGGGCGCTCCGGTAGAGATGGCCTTCAGCCCCGACGCAAAGACCGCGTGGGTTTCCAACTACTCAATGTACGGAACCTCGTTCGGGCCCGAAGGAAGCGACAGCTGCGTTCCCGGTGACGGCACCGACGAGAGCTTCCTGTACCGGATCGATGTGGCAACCCACCAGATCCACAACGTCATCAAGGTCGGCGCGGTTCCCAAGTACGTCGCCGCCACCCCGGACGGCACGAAGGTCCTGGTGAGCAACTGGTGCACCTGGGATCTGTCGGTGATCGACACCGCCACCAACAGCGAGGTCAAGCGGGTCAAGCTGGGCGGCAAGTACCCCCGTGGCATCGTCGTCGCCGACGACAGCAAGAGCGCGTACGTCACGCTGATGGGATCCGATCGCCTGGTTCGGGTCGACCTCGACACCTTTGAAGTTACGCAGATGGGCTCGCCCGGCGACAGTCCTCGACACATCGTCATTTCCCCCGACAACGAGAGCCTCTATGTGACCAACAATCGTGATGGCAACGTCGTGCGCGTCGACACCTCCTCGGGGAAGGTCACGGGCTCGGTCTCGACCGGAGCGCAGCCTCGTTCGATGGCCATCTCGGCCGACGGCGAAGCGCTGTACGTCGTCAACTACGAATCGGCGTCGATGACCAAGGTGAGGACCTCGGACATGTCGGCGATGCAGACCGTCAAGACCGACGCGCATCCGATCGGTATCACCTATGAACCGACCCTGAAGCGCGTGTGGGTCGCCTGCTACGGGGGAAGGGTGATTGTCTTCGACGACTCCCGAACCCTTGTGGATTAGCGCCCAACGGGAACGGGGAGCGTGATTCCTACCCAGGGGCTTGTCCGCCGAGACCGGCAGAACGCGCTCTGACTATCGCCTGTGCCCGGTCAGCAACCTGAAGCTTCGTGAACAGGTTGGATACGTGGTTGCGAACCGTCTTCGGAGAGACGTCGAGGAGACGGGCAATCTCGGGGTTGTTGCGGCCCTGGGCGACCAGTTCCAGAACTTCGTGTTCACGCGGCGTGAGCTCCGGGAAGGTGGTCACCGTCGGAGGAGCGGCGAAGAATCGCTGCATTCTCCGGGCTATCGCCGGGCCGAAGATGACGGCGCCGTTGACGACCGCATGGATGGCGCTGACCACTTCGTTGGCTCCGGCGCCTTTGAGTAGATAGCCGCGGGCGCCAGCCCGCATGGCCGAGAACACGCTGTCCTCGTCGTCGAACATCGTCAATACCAGAACCCCGATGTGGGGACTGGCTGCGACGACCTGACGCGTCGCGTCGATGCCGTTGAGGATGGGCATGTTCAGGTCCATGACAACCACGTCCGGCTGGAGATCGGCTGCCATCGTCACGACATCCGGACCCTCGGCCGCTTCCCCCACGAGTTCGAGCGACGCCTCCGTTGACAACACGGTGCGCATTCCGTCGCGGAACATCGGGTGGTCATCGGCAATCAGAACACGGATCGGCTCGTCACTCACTGAAAGCTCCTGGGAGAACGCTCGTGGCCAGCTCGTCCTCGGTGGCCAGTTCGTCCTCGGTGGCCAGCACCGACGGGGCGCGGACCAAGGGAAGACGGGCGGTCACCTGTGTGCCACCAAGCGGAGAGTGCCCGATCAACAGGGTGCCTCCGAGCTCGGATGCCCGTTCCATCATTGAAAGGGTGCCAACTCCTCGGCTCAGGTTCTTAGGCATGCCGACACCATCGTCGTCGATTGTGATCGTCAGGCTCTCGTCGAGCGTCACGCCCACCCGACACTGTGTAGCGCAACTGTGCCTGGCGACGTTTGCGAGCGCCTCGCACACGATTCGGTAGGCGGCCACCTCGACTGCTGCCGGAAGTTCACCCAACGCACCGGGAGCATGAACCTCGACAATGAGCACCTGCCCGTCCTCGAGCGGGCCCGAGAATGAGCGGGCCTGCTCCGAAATGGACTCCAACAGCCCGATCTCGTCGAGTTCGGGCGGTTGCAGGTCATAGACCAGGCGACGTATGTCCGCAATCGTCGAACGGATGTCGGCGCCGAGTTGATCGATCACAGACCTTGCGGCATCGGGGTTGCTGTCGAGAAGCATCGCCGCGCTGTCGAGTTTCATTCGCACGGCCGCCAGAGCAGGTCCGAGCCCGTCGTGGAGGTTGCGTCGTACCTTCCGGCGCTCCGCCTCACGTGCAGTGACCAGGTCGCGACGGGAACGTTGGAGTTCATCCGTGACGGACACGGCGTGGACAACCGCGGCGACCGGGCGGGCCAGATCGGAGAGGATCCGCATTTCGGACGCCCGGATTCTGGAACCGGGGCGTGGCGCCACCACGAGTTCTCCAACCTGGGTGTCTCTGAACATGAGCGCAATCGAGATCGTTGCACCGTCCGACTCGCCGACGCGGGCGACCTCGCCGGTGCCGGGAACCACGAGCGAAACTCTTCCTAGGCGCAGCGACTGGGCCACGGCGTCGACGACCTCGTCCAGGACCGAGTCCGCCGGCACAGGCTGGTCCAAGCGCTCCCCGAGCTTCGATAGCGCTCTGTACGGGTCGCCCCGATCTCCGTAGAAGATCCGTTCCACGCCGCGCTGGACCCGGTCTCTCAGAAGGGCGAACACCGCAGCTCCGAGCGCAGCAGCTACGAGCGACGGTCCGAGCCGAAGTTCCTCATCGGCAATCTGGCCGAACGCACCGACCACAGCGACGTAGACAGCCGTGACCAGGACGATCAGGACCCCATAGATCAACGACATGCGGATCAGCAGATCGAGCTCCCAGAGCCGGTACCGCAGTACCGCCACGGCGATGGAGATCAGGAACACCGCAAGAGCCAGGGGTTGGGTCCACACGAAGAACATGCCGTTGCCCCGCCAGGGCATCACCTCGACCACCGTTTCCACTGCGAGGACCGATGCACCGAAGAACACCCATCGGAGCTGCTGGCGGGTCTCGGAGTCGGCCCTTCGGGTCCTGACGGCCAGGGAAACCAGTGCAACTGCGATGGTGAGGACAAAGCCGAAGCGACCTATCAGTCCCAGGACCGCCAGACCGCTCCAACGGATGCCAACGGGGTTGGTGATCGTGGGGAGGTCCTCGGTGAAGACACCCCAGGTGAACATACCTTCTGCGATACCCATCAACATGCATGCGAAGAGTGCCCAGACGACCGGGCGCCATCTGCGACTCGGAAGCGATCCATTGGGGAACAGCATCAGAGTCACCGGGAGTGTTGCGAGCGCAATGATGTTCGGCCAGCTTCCAAACCACGCTGCGACAGTCGCACCGGGGAGCGAGGGATGATCCAGGGCCACGAACACAGCCCACTCGCGGCCCACACCCATGACCCCGTTTGCCATCCCGGCGGCGACCATCAGCCAGCCGATCGGGTTACTTGGCACCTTGTGCGCCAGTACCGATCCGACGCCTCCCAGCCCGAGTGCCATGACCACGTTCGAGGACCAGCCGGTCTCGACGCTGGTGGTCGCCGTCGCTAGGTGCATGGCAGTCATCGACACGACACAGAGACCGACCACCCCGCTGACAACCATGTCCCACGGGAACCGATCGTGCGGAACTCCCACAGACTCGCTGACCACATCCATAGGACTCTCCTCGGACCCCTTCGACCTCTACTCCGACCTTCGCGAGACTGACCCTCTTGGACCCGACCGGCCGAACCTGTCCGTCCTAGGCGAGTGTCGCGCACAGTTGGGGGCTACGGAACCACGATTCGGGCTTCCGTCGCCCCCAACTGCGCCCTTAGGCGGTCAGCTGAGCGTGAACTCGCCGATCTGGGCCGGTGGTCCTGTCTGGGCGTCACCGATCGACAGATAGCCGTAGTGCCCGGCGGGGAGGTCTAGGACCAACCAGGCCGACTGTCCGGCGGATAGCCCGTCGACCCCGCCCATCATCACTCCGCCCTTTGCGTTGTCCACGGACTTGTTGGTGTTCATGGCTTCGCCGACAGCGCCGAAGTAGCTCTCGAGAGTTGTGCCGGGGTCGAGCTTCACCAGCTGGAGGTCGTGGGGCTTGGTGCCATTGTTTGTCACTTCGAAGGTGCCCTTGCCGTTGAAGCCCTCGGGCATCGTGAAGGCCTTGTCGTCGACAGTGATCGTTCCATCGCTCTTGGGGGCGTCGGTCGCAGGATCCCCGGCGACCGTGAACTCGTTGACCATGCCCATCTGGAAGTGGGGCGTGCCGTCCTCGCCGACGAAGAAGCAGAGAATTGCGTAGGTGCCTGCCTTGAGGTCCTTGGCAATCACAGTTGACTGCTGACCTGGACCGACCGGGGCAGGCGTCCCGTACTCTGCGTCGGGCCCGTCAGCCATCAGCGCGGTTGCGGCCTCTTCGGAGGATCCTGCGGCACTGCGGATCTGGTCAAGGGTGACTCCATCCTTGACACGCGTGACGGCCAGCATGTGTGAGACGTCATCGGTGTTCTTGAAGGTTATGGCACCGATTCCCGGGCGGAGCTCACCCGATACCTCGAAGGACATCCCGGGTGCGGTGATCGTTATGGCATTGTCGATCGGAGCG
This sequence comes from Microthrixaceae bacterium, assembly GCA_049672765.1. GTDB lineage: Bacteria > Actinomycetota > Acidimicrobiia > Acidimicrobiales > Microtrichaceae > JAGQSZ01. The sequence continues at coordinate 7,502 of JBATWQ010000061.1, forward strand.
TCACCAACGTTCTCGACCTGGGCAGTCGTCGTGGACTTTTTGGCGGTGGTCGAACTCGACTCTGCCGCCCCGCCATCGGAGCTGCACGACGCGGCACCCATGATCAGGAAGGCACTCGCCGCGATGGCTGCCCAGCGCAGCCCGGTGGCTCTGGTCCTTCGGTGGATCGGGACTGTCCTAGACGAACGGCTCATCATGTTCTCCTTCGATGACGTATTGCGTCCTGTCATCATCAGTGAACGTTGGTCCCGTCGACATCGGCCCGGTGTCCCGGGTACCCGGGAAATCTGTCCCGGGACTCATATTCCTGGGACTCCCGGGTGCCCCAGCGATTCCCTCATCGAAAGTCGGACCGTCCGGGTGGATTGGATGTGGTGTCGGTGAGTCAGTCTGTAGGCGGGATTCTGTCCCCAGGTCCCTGCGGACCCGGTGTGTGACCATCCATCTTTGCGGCCTACCCGTGGGTGTCGATCCCACCTCCGAGGAGGCGTGATCGACGGACGGGCAATCCATCCCACTGCTTGGCCTTGCTCCGGGTGGGGGTTACCGAGCCGCCGAAATCGCTTCCGACGCTGGTGCGCTCTTACCGCACCGTTTCACCCTTACCCGGGCCCGAAGGCCCAGGCGGTTTACTTTCTGTTGCCCTGACCGTCAGATCGCTCCAACCTGGCTCTCGCCAGCACCCTGCCCTGTGGAGTCCCGACCTTCCTCAGCCG
>JBATWQ010000062.1:0-15874 GCA_049672765.1 Microthrixaceae bacterium
GTCCAGAGGTGGCCTTCCCATCAACATCGTCGACTCATCAACGATGAAGCAGTCGAAGGTGCTCAGCCTGCTCCACGGTCCCGTCGACCTAGGGGAGCATCCGATTCCGGCGAACCCCCGCATCGAGGGCTACCCCGGCGTCGCCTGGGATCAGCACATGCTTCTGTTCGACACGGCAACCTGCAACTCACACGAGTTCTTCCTCGTCAGGTCTCCCAACGCGCTAACCAACTTCTGGTGGGCCGACAGTGGCTATCGCCTGGACATGCGCTCCAACAAGGCCAACAAGGGATCCGCAGCGGCATCAGGCTTCTCGATGCTCGCAGGTCTGGTCCGCTACGACGAGGTCGCCGCAGGCAGAATCGATCACGCCGTCGGATTCTCACTTCCCATCATTTCCAACCTTCCGCCCGTCTGGCCGGCGACCGGAACCGACGGGAAATCCGACACTCCGAATGCGCCTCGGATGGGGATGATGTTCAGACTACGAGCCGATACCGACCTCAGCTCGATGGGTCCGACCGCCCGACTGATCGCCAAGGCGATGCAGACACACGGCGCGATCCTGTCGGACTCGAACCAGAGTGGCTTCGCCATCGGTGGCGAGAACGACGACCGCTGGGACGACGCCGATCTGGCGACGCTCTCCAAGCTGACCGCATCCGACTTCGAGGTCATCGACCCGACGCCGATGAAGGTGGCCGACGACAGCTACGCGATCCGCTGAACCCCGGGTGGCTCAGGCCGGGCGCACCCGGGTGCCGTCGGCGGAGTCCTCGGCTACCCAGCCCGCCGCATGGATCTGGTCGCGCAGGTCATCGGCGGCGGCCCAGTCCTTGGCCGCACGAGCTTCGTCGCGCCGACGTGCGAGTGCTTCGATATCTGCGGGAACCGCCTCGTCCTCGCCGTGCAACGACAGCCCTACCGCCCCCAGAATCTCGCTCAGCGCTGCCGATAGCGGAGCGGCCCCGGCGTTATCGCCATCGTCGAGTCGACGGTTTATATCAGTCACCAGACCGAAGATCTGTGCCGACACCGCGGGCGTATCCAGATCGTCATCCATCGCGGTGCGGAACGTGTCGATCGCCGCCCGGTCGGGTTCAACCGTGTCGAGGGTCACGACCCGTCGCGCCAGCGCATCGAGTCGGTCGAGCGCGTGCTCGGCCGCGGTGATGGTCGCTTCTGTTACCTCGACCGGCGAGCGATAGTGCGATCCGAGCACCAGCAGCCGATAGGCCCGGGGATCGTGCGTGGCGATCAGATCGACCAGGGTCGTGAAGTTGTTCAGCGACTTGGACATCTTCTCACCGCCGACCTCGACGAACCCGTTGTGGACCCAGTGACCGGCAAACTCACGACCGAGCGCGACCGCCTGGGCCCGCTCGTTCTCGTGGTGGGGGAACGCCAGGTCGCGACCGCCGCCGTGCAGGTCGAAACCGTCTCCCAACAGGTCCAGGCTCATCACCACACACTCGGTGTGCCAGCCGGGGCGTCCATCTCCCCACGGTGAGGGCCACGACGGTTCCCCCGCCTTGGCCAACTTCCACAACGCGAAGTCGGACGGGTGACGCTTGGTCGACCCGCCGACCAGTGAACGTTCTCCCCCACCGACGAGCAGGTCGTCAAGAGACTGGTGCGACAGCAGCCCGTACCCATCGACCTTCTCCACCGACAGATAGACACCGTCGGCCGTCAGATAGGCGGCGTCGCGATCGACCAGCGCTCCGATCAGCGAAACCATGTCGTCCACATAGTCGGTTGCGTGGGGGTCATGGTCCGGGCGCATGACCCCGATCGCGTCCATCGCCCGGTACCAGACGTCCTCGAACTCCTTGGCGATGTCGCTGGCGTCGCGACTTTCGGACACTGCCCTCGCGATGATCTTGTCGTCGATATCGGTGATGTTCGACACGTAGGTCACCCTCTGACCCGACCAGATCAGGTACCGGCGCAGAACGTCGAATACCAGCGAAAACCGTCCGTGCCCCAAGTGCGGCGGACCGTAGACGGTCGGCCCGCAGACGTACATGGAGACCTCGCCCGCCTTGCGGGTACTGAGCGGAGCCACCCGCCCAGTAGCGGTGTCGAAGAGTCGGATCATGAGGTCCAAGTCTACCGGTCGACGCGGGCGACCAATTCAGTGAAATAGCCCGTTCAATTCTCCCTGACGCGCCGCATTCGGGCGGTTGCTCCGTACCCTCAGTGGTGTGCTCTCCACTTCTCGTCCCGATCCGGACTCGTCGGCCGGTGGAAACTCCGACGGAACTCCCCCAACCAAATCCGCGGAGGCAACAGCCAAGGGATTCCACGCAGGCCTGGCCGGAACTGACCACGAAAGGACTTCGATCACCCGGGGGCAGCGGACGTCGAATGGCAGCGGTTCGCGCCGTGCCCGACATGGCGCAAGCGTCGTCGAACCTCGGCTTCCCGGGGCAGTTCCAGCGACGATCGCCAGCGTCGCAGCACCGGTCGTCGTCGCTGTGGTCGCTGTACTCGTCGGACTTCCCGGCGCGGTGACGATCGCCCTGGTCGCGGCTGGATCGCTGGTCGCCGGTGTCATCACGACGTTCGGCGTAATCCGACCCTTGACCGAGATGACGGTCACCGCCGTGATCGACCGGAGCGACGTCGAGCAGACTCTGGCCGACGAGCGCTCGGTACAGCACTTCCGCGACCGACTCGATCGTGCGCTGCGGTCTTCCCAGAGCGAGCCGGCGACGATCGGAATCTGCCTCCGCGCCGTCAACGAGATCCTCCCCGAGTCCCAGGTGTCGCTGCTGCTCAACCTGCCCAACGAGCCGGTCATCGGTTGGCGGGTCAGTCTGGTCGAGGGTCGACTCAAGCCAGCGGTTCCGGTTCCCAACGCACCCACCTGTGTCGGGCTCGGGACGCTGAGCACAGCCGTTTCGTCGAGTTCGACGACACTCGACGCCTGTGGCCACCTGAGTAACGAAGGACACGACGTCTCGTCGGTGTGTATCCCGCTCTCACTCGGTGAGAGGACGCTCGGGGCGGTCTCGGCCACGAGCGCCCCCGGCGAGGTTCCCCCGCTCGAGTTGATCGAACGGGTCGAATGGGTAATCGAACGCGCCGCCGTGCGGGTCGCGGAACAGCGGCTGCAGCGCGGTCCGTCGGTTGCCGGTCGACCCGATCCCCTCACCGGCCTCCCCGGTCCGTCTGCTCTGCGACATCAACTGCGTGACCTGGTCAGAACCCTCTCGCCGTTCTGTGTGGCCATCGTCTCGATCGACTCCTTCGACGAAATTCGCTACCGCTCCGGTGAGGACGCGGCCGATCAGTCCCTGGGCCTTGTCGCCGACGCACTGTGTTCGACGGTGCGACCGGACGACCTTGTCTGTCGCATCGACGGTCCACGATTTGCAGTCGTGTTCGCCGACTGCACCGCACGCCAGGCCACCGCTGCGATGGAGCGCTTCCGCGAGTCGTTGGCACTGATGCTCGCGGCCGAGGGTCAGAGGCCGTTCACCTGCTCAGCGGGACTCGTCGAATCACACCGGGCAACCTCGCTCGAATCACTGATCGAGCTGTCGGTCGATGCCTGCGCAGAAGCAGAGGCGGCCGGCGGAAACAGGGTCAACCAGTCCTTCGAACGCTGAGCCGAACAGTCGGCAGCAGGCCCTGTTCCCTCAGGGGCCGGGCCGAACAGGGGCCGGGCCGAACAGGGGCCGGGCCGAACAGTCGAGAGAAACAGGGCCTTCAGTTGAGGAAGTCGATCGGCTCGCGCCCGTCTCGGACGCGCTCCATCCTGTCCACCGCACCCCAGGCCACCTCGGGCTGGGGAAGTACCCAGAAGCGGTTCTCTGCGACAGCCTCAACCACCGCGTCCGCGACGGTAGACGCCTCGGCTCCGGCGTCGTTCCCAGCACGGATCTGCGCCGCCAGTTCCGCAACTTCGGGTGTCAGATGTTCGTGTGCGATCCCGGCCGCGGCCAACGAGTTGGCGGCCATCGGTGAGCGGATGTTTCCGGGACACACAACCGAAGCGTGAACGTGGGGAGCAATCCTGTTCAACTCGTGTCGCAGGGATTCCATCAGGCCCACGACGGCGTGTTTGGACGCGACGTAGGGCCCGAGCGCCGGTGTCGCCACAAGCCCGGCACCGGAGGCGACCGCGATGACGTGACCCGAATTGCGTTCGATCATTCCGGGCACGGCGGCCCGAACTCCGTGTAGTACCCCCCAGAAATTGACGTCCATCTGCAGCTTCCACTGTTCGAGCGGAATCTCCCAGACCATGCCGGGCAGGTAAACCCCGGCGTTGAGCACGCTGAGTCGAAGCTCCCCCAGATCCGATGCGGCGTCGATCAGTTCGCGATGGTGGGACTCCCGCTCGACTTCGCCGACTACGACCTCGACAGTCGTGCCGACAGGAAGCTCCTCGACGGCCCTCGCCAACGCTGCTGCGTCGCGATCGGCCAGCACCAGGGCGACGTCCTCGGTGGCCAGTCGACGGGCGATTGCCGAACCGATCCCTCCGCCTGCACCGGTCACGATCGCTACCGATCCGTTCAGCTTCATTGGAACTCCCGTCGCTCGCCGTAACGGCTTCGAACGCTAGTGGGCACTGCGGATAGCGTTGGGGCCGTATGTCTGCCAATCCCCCCTCCCCCCGTCCCGTTCGCTCCGTTCCGAACAAGCCGACCGTGGACGGCCTGGAGGCCCGTTGGACCGAGACATGGTCGGCCGAGGACACCTACCGATTCGACCGCAGCGCCGAGCGTCCCGGTGTCTTCTCGATCGACACTCCCCCGCCGACCGCGTCGGGCTCGCTGCACGTCGGCCACGTCTTCAGCTACACCCACACCGACACCATCGCCAGGTTCCAACGGATGATGGGCATGGAAGTCTTCTACCCGATCGGTTGGGACGACAACGGCCTGCCCACCGAGCGCCGCGTCGAGAACTACTACGGCGTCCTCTGCGAGCCGACGCTGCCCTACGTCGAAGGTTTTCGACCACCGGCAGAGCCTGCCAAGGAGCGCAGGGACTTCGTTCCGATCTCGCGACTCAACTTCATCGAACTCTGTCAGGAGCTTCTCGTCGACGACGAGTTGGCCTTCGAGGAACTCTTCAAGCGGCTCGGGTTATCCATCGACTGGAGCCTGCAGTACACCACCATCAGCGAGTCCACCCGTCGAGTTTCACAGCGGGCCTTCCTGCACAACCTGGCTCGCGGTGAGGCCTATTCGAGCGAGGCACCGTCGCTGTGGGACGTGACGTTCCAGACAGCTGTCGCGCAGGCCGAGCTCGAGGACCGCGAGCGCCCCGGCGCGTTCCACAAGATTGCCTTCAAGGCGCCGGACGGAACCGACGTCATCATCGACACGACCCGACCCGAGCTACTCGTCAGCTGTGTCGCCCTGGTCGCGCATCCAAGCGACGAGCGCTACCAGCCAATGTTCGGTTCGACGGTGACCACTCCCATTTTCGGAGTCGAAGTTCCTGTCCTGGCCCACGAACTGGCCGAGCCCGACAAGGGAACCGGCATCGCCATGATCTGCACCTTCGGTGACACGACCGACGTCACATGGTGGCGCGAACTCGACCTGCCGTCACGAGCTGTTATTGGACGGGACGGGCGTTTCGCCGAGGAGACACCGCACTGGATCGACAGCGAATCCGGTCAGAAGGCCTACGCCCGGATCGCCCGCAAGGCGGCCGGGGGCGCCCGCGACCAGATGGTCGAGCTGCTCCAGGAGTCTGGCGACCTGCACGGCGAGATCCGCAAGATCCAGCATCAGGTCAAGTTCTTCGAAAAGGGCGACAAGCCCCTGGAGATCATCACCTCGCGTCAGTGGTACATCCGCAACGGCGGACGGTCAGAGGAACTGCGCAACACCCTCATCGAGCGTGGCGGGCAGCTCGAGTGGCATCCCGGCTACATGCAGCACCGCTACGACAACTGGGTCGGCGGCCTCAACGGCGACTGGCTCGTCTCGCGCCAGCGCTACTTCGGGGTTCCGTTTCCGCTGTGGTACCGCCTGGACGGCGACGGCAACCCCGACTACGACGCCCCCATCACCCCGGACGAGTCGATCCTGCCGATCGACCCGCAGTCGCAGTGCCCCGAGGGTTTCACCGAGGACCAGCGCGGCGCTCCCGGCGGATTCGTCGGCGACCCCGACGTCATGGACACCTGGGCGACGTCGTCGCTCACCCCGCAGGTCGCGACCCGCTGGGGCGACGACGGGGACCTGTTCTCCCGCACCTTCCCGATGGACATGCGACCCCAGGGTCACGACATCATCCGCACGTGGCTGTTCTCGACGATGGTCCGCAGCAACTACGAGCACCAGAGCGCACCTTGGCGCCACGCCGCGCTGTCGGGCTGGATCCTCGACCCCGACCGCAAGAAGATGTCGAAGTCGAAGGGCAACGTCGTCGTCCCAACCCATTTATTGGAGGCACACGGCTCCGATGGTGTGCGCTACTGGGCCGCCTCGGCCAGGCCCGGGACCGACACGACGTTCGACGAGTCGCAAATGAAGGTCGGACGTCGTCTGGCAATCAAGTTGTTGAACGCGTCCAAGTTCGTCCTGTCCTTCGGGGTCGACGAACTGGGTGCCGTGGGCGACGAGGTCGCGCTCGACAAGATCACCGAACCGATCGATCTGGCGATGATCACCAAACTCGCCGATCTCGTTGCCGGTGCAACTACAGCGTTTGAGGCCTTCGACTACGCACGGGCGCTCGAACACACCGAGGCGTTCTTCTGGAGCTTCTGCGACGACTACCTGGAGTTGGTCAAGACCCGCGCCTACGGGGTCCGGATCGACCCCGGGGTCTCAAATGCGTCGGGGTCAGCACCCGATGTGTCGAGATCGGCGGCCGGTACAGACTCTGCGGATGCCATGGGACCTTCGGCGGAGGCGACGGCGTCGGCCCGATCGGCGCTCGCTATCGCCCTCTCAACGCTGCACCGACTCTTCGCTCCCTTCCTTCCCTTCACGGCCGAAGAGGCCTGGTCATGGTGGATGGACGGGTCGGTGCACCGGACAACCTGGCCAACCGTTGACGAGTTCGGTGCCCTCGCGTCGAAGGGCGACCCGGCGGCGCTCGACCTGGCAGCCGAGGTTCTGTCCTCGCTGCGCGGCGCCAAGTCTGCTGCCAAGGTTCGGATGGGATCGGACATCCGCTCGGCGATCATCCGAGACACGCCCGAACGGCTGGAACTGTTCGCCACCGTCTCATCCGACGTGGCTCTCGCAGGCAAGGTCACCTCGATGTCGACCGAGAACGCAGAGTCCTATTCGGTCGACACAACCATCGACCCGCCCGACTGAGCCGGCCCCGACAGGATGCGCAGGCGGAGCCTCAGGTCGCCGCCTGCGCAGCGCCCTTCTACATGCGCACGCACTTCTACCCGGGCTCGGGCAGACGGCCTTGTTTCAGGTCGACCATGCGCACCACGGTTCGGTAGAACTCATCCGGATCGTCGACATCATCGATCGACCGGAACCCGGAGCGCTCGTTCGCAGATTCGATGCAGATCGTCGCCGTGTGCGCAATCCACTGACCCAGCGATTCGCGGCGGGTTATGTCCGTACCCTTCCCCCAGGGGATGAACTCGGCCTGGCGGTTGAGCACCCCGCTCACCCGCAGGACCCGAAGGTCGGTGACCACGTAGCGGGTGAATGACGCCTGCAGTGCCCGGATTGCGACCAGCACCGAGAAAATGGCCAGACCGACAAATGCGGCCAGTGTCAGGACACCGACCTTGAGCAACGCCACCAGTACGACCGCTGTCAGCACGGCGAGCGTCGAAGGCAACTGCGACAGGAGAAACCCGCGCACCGACCGGGTCTCCTCCAGCTTCACATCCTCGTCGTAGAGCAGATAGGCGTCCGCGATCGTCGCCGGATGCCAGCCTCGGGATGCACGGCGACGGGACTGACCTGCACCGCGACGCGGGCTGTGGCTCGGGGGATTCGAGCGCTGGCGCCCCTGCCGCTCCCGCCCCTGCCACGGCTCCGGGTTCCTATCGGGACGCCGCGCGGTCGTCATCGCTGACTCGTGTCCTCGCGCTTCACATCAGACCTCAGCCGAGATTGCCCAGGAAGTCGGCGAACTTTCCGAGCACCTCTTGCATGAACGTTCCCATGTTGGCGAGAACCGCCCCGAAGTCACTCGCGGCCGTAGCTGGATTCCTCCAGATGGCAAGGACCATGAATCCGCCGACGAACACGAGTACGAGTTGAAGCTTCTTGTCCATCGCGTCCTCCACCCTTCATCCAGTTGTACAAACAAGCTGACACTGCAGAGGTCGACCCGGATTCGAACGCGTCAAGCGACGAGCGTTCCGTCCGCGGCGATGAACGTACCAGCGGCGCTGACGCTGCTGGTGGACCCTCAAGTTGTCGCCCCCCGGGGTGCCACAGGGGGCACCGCTGCCAGCGGAATTCCGTTCTCCTCGAACGCCCGGATCACCTGCCGTCGGAACTCACGCTCGACGGGAAACTGACCTGCCGGAGCGGTGCTCTGGATGACCCGCAGGGTGATCCCGGTCGGGTCCATCAGGTGAACACCCAGCACCTCGGCCCGACCCTTGAGTCGTGGCGCCCATTCGGGGTCGTCGTGGATGCTCCGGCCCACCGATTCCAGGATCCCACAGGCCTGGTCGACGTCTGCAGCCGGAGAGATAACTACGTCGACAACGGCCCGCGACCAGTTCTGGCTCTTGTTTCCCACCCTCACTATCTCACCGTTGGCGACGTGCCAGACCGTCCCGTTGATGTCACGGACCCGCGTTGAACGCAGCGTCACTCTCTCGACCACCCCAACCGCCGGTGAGCCGGCGTCGATCGTGTCGCCCACGCCGTAACGATCCTCGACGACGATGAACCACCCGGCCAGCACATCGCGCACCAGATTTTGCGCACCGAAGCCCAGCGCGACACCTGCCACACCGGCGCTGGCGAAAAGCGCCGCCAGACTCACGCCGAGCTCGCTCAATATCGCGGTGAGCGCCACGATGATCACGACAGTTGTAGCGATGCTACGGGCGATGGTCGAAACCGCTTCGCCCCTGGCCGTCGATCGGCCTCCGTCATCGGCACGGCGGAACCTGGAGGGGACGAACTCTCCCACCCTGTCGGCGTCGGTCATCATGCGCTCGCCGAGCTTCTTGATCAACCTCCGGAGCACCCGGTTCAAGAACCACGCGACGACGATGATCGCAAGGATTGTCAGAGGCTTTTCCGACAGCCAGCCGAGCGCATTGGCAAGCCCGCGGTTGCCGGTGGCGTCCAGCACGGGTTCACACGCCCATCCTCGGTCTGTGCAGTAGGTCACCGGGTCGGCCATCCGCTGATGGTACCGACAGCGCCTGACCCGGCCGTGGACCGAGCGCCCACCGGTGTGGACCGAGCGCCCACCGGGGCGGGCCGTGCTCGCCTCCAGCCGATCGTCAACTGGCTCGGCCGTGTTTCGGGTCCGCTAATCAACGGGGCCCCGGTCCTAGGATTGCGGCGTGAGTCGACGCTTACGCCGCCGCATAGAAGAACTCGAGAAGAGTGCAGCTTCGGCATACGCCCTCGCATCCGAGCAGCGCGAGGCGATTCTTGCCGAGACAGCGGTCGCCGAGAAGGCCCGGCTGGAAGCCGAGCGGGCAAGACACGTCGAGGCTCTGGACAGTCTGAGGCTGGCCTATGACCAAGCTCTCGGCGACGCAGGCGTGGTCCTGTTCCAACAGACTTCGAGCGGCGCTGATTCCTTCCACGTCTCAAGCTCGGTCAGCCAGGTTCTGGGCTGGGAGCCGGCGGCATTCCTCAACGAGGGAATCCTGCGAGGAATGGTCCATCCAGATGACCTGGCAGCGCTCGACCGCGCACTCGCCGTGGGCGTCGGCGACGAGCGGGACGAACTTCTGCTCGACGAGATGTCCGTCATCGACCTGACATCAGGTGCCGCGTCACCGCTGCTGGAAGCCGCTGGCAACAGGTCAGTGCCTTCGCCCGGCGGGTCCGAGGTGACGCTGCGATTCCGCACCTCGTCCGACCGGTGGCGAAAGATCCTCGTTCGCCCGGTTGCCGACTCGAGCGGGGCGTTGGTTTCGGGGTCGCTGGTCGACCTGACCGACTACGAGTCCCGCGACGCGACGATCACCCGCTTCGCCGAACTGGTCGAGCACGATCCCGCCGGCTGCATGATTCTGGAGTTCCGGGATTCCTCCGACCCGAACTCGCTCGTAGTGCGGGCAATGAACACCTCGGCCCGACGAATGCTCAACCTGGACCGCGAAAGCGCTGTCGACATCTCTCTCGACGGTCTGCTCGCGGGTTCCTCGGCCCAGCTGGTTCGGTCGGCGCTGTTCGACGTCTATCACACGGGCGAATCGATGACAGCCGAGCGTCTGTCCTTCAACGAGATCCCAGGCACCTACCTGGACCTTCGGGTAGACAGACTCAGCGACGGCGCACTGGGGATGTCCATCGAGGACGTCACCTCGACGGTCGCAATCGAGACCAGACTTCGCCGCCAGGCATCCCACGACGCTCTCACCGGGCTCCCCAACCGGAGCCTTCTCGAGGAGCGCCTGTCGGTGGCGGTCGATCGCGTCGAGCCAGGCGCACCCATCGCGCTGGCCCTGATCGACATCGATGGACTGCGCAACGTCAACGAGGACTACGGCATCCACGCCGGCGACGAACTTCTCGTCCAGGTCGGTCGTCGACTTGTGCAGGGCGTGCGGGGCATTTCGATCGTCTCCCGACTCGGCGAGGACGAATTCGCGGTTCTCACCCGCCCGTGCGCGAGCCACGCCGAGGCCGTGTCGTACGCGTCGGCGATCCGTTCGGAGCTGTCCCGACCCTTTGACGTCGCCGGCCATCTGCTCGAACCTGTGTTCAGCATCGGGGTCGCCCTGGCACCGGAGCACGGCGACGATTGGCGCACCCTGCTTCGCAACGCAACTATTGCGTTGGGCAACGACAAGTCTGTCGCCCAGTCCAGCGGCGCCGAGGCCCCACTTGCCGAACGTCAGGCGTTCACGGTCTTCCGCCGCAGCGATGATTCGAGTTCGATCCGTCGCCTGGCCGTTCTGAGCGAGCTTCGACAGAGCTTGGCCAACAACGAACTCGAGCTTCGCTTCCAGCCACAGATCGACCTGCGGACCGGAAAGGTCACCAAGGTCGAAGCTGTCCCCCGCTGGCTCAACGATGACGATCCGTCCCGGATGTCGGTCGAACTGCTTGAACTCGCCGAGCAGTCCGGGCTGATCCAGCCGCTGACGCGCTGGGCGCTGACCGAGGCAGCACGAGCTGCCGAAACGCTCGCCCGTCAGCGGAACGTGAACCCCTTCGGTCCTACCGAGCCGCTCGTCATCTCGTTGAACGTATCGTCGCACAACCTTTTCGACCCTGACCTCTCGACGTTCATCGAACTACTCATCCGCTCCGGCGAGTTGCAGCCAGACCTGGTGGAACTCGAGGTGAGCGAGACCGGGCTGATGGATGACCCCGCAGGGTCACTCGAGATCCTCAGCCACCTCTCGGGCTTGGGCGTGAGGTTCATCGTCGACGAGTTCGGCACGGGCTACACCTCGCTCTCGACGATGCAGCATCTACCGGTCGCCGGACTCAAGATCGACAGCAGCTACGTCTCGACCATTTCGACTGCAGCTTCGGATGCCGCAATCGTCCGATCCACCATCGATCTGTCCCACGAGCTCGGACTCAGCGTGGGGGCCGAGGGCGTCAGCGACGCAGCGACCCTGGCACAACTGGCCGAATTCGGATGCGACTTCGCCCAGGGCACCTACCTGTCTGGTCCCACCAGCCTTGATCAGCTGGGAACCCGGATCGTGGAACTCGAATCCGCGGTCCGCGGCTGGCTCGGTACCAACGCCCCCGCTCGCTGAGGTCCACTCCTCCAGATCTGCCAGCCGAGCTCGGGGGCCGCGGCGAGCAGGTGATCGCTGCACATCCCCAGCAAACGGGGGTTGGGCGCCATCTTCTGAACGGGGCGAGCCTGACCGAAGTGTTATTGGAATGGTCGAAATACGACCACTCCAATGACACTTTCTCCGGCGTTTCTGAGAATCCGGCTGGGTTCGGCCGGCCGCCCGAAGTAATGGGGCCTATCCGGGTAGATAGAGCGGGTGAGGTCAGCTACTCGTGTCGGATGATCCAGTCGGAGATTCCGCTTCCAGAAGCACCGGTACCGGGTCCACAAGTGTCGGAGGCTCGGCAGTTGAGCCGCTCCGAAGGGTCCTGATCTGGACCTTGGCCACCCTGACTGCCAGCGCCGTGTTGCAGATCGCCCTCTACCGCCACGGCGGGGCAGAGGCCCTGAGCGACATCCCGGGCAGGCTCAGTGTCTGGAACCTCTCGCCCCACCACCTGCCCTACATAGACGCTCACATCGAATACCCGGTGGTCGTGGGCTACGTCGCCTTCCTACTGTCGGTCCTCACGCCCAGCCACGGGTGGACCTTCCTCGCCAATTGCACATTCAATGTCGTACTTGCGATGACAATGACCGTGCTGTTGAGGGTCCACGGACAAAAGCAGATCTGGCGCTGGGTTCTGGGCACTCCGCTGCTGTTCTTCGCGTTCCACAACTGGGACCTGTGGGCGATGGTTCCGGCCGTCATCGGGATACTTGCGTACCGACGACACAACGATCGGATCGCCGGAACCGCCCTGGCCATCGGCGCCTCGACAAAGCTGTTTCCCGGCCTGTTCCTGGCACCGCTGATCGTCATGCGCTGGTGCTCGGGCGACCGCCGCGGCGCCACACGTCTGCTTGGGTGGGGCTGTATTACAACCATCGTCCTCAACGGCCCGATCGCACTCGTGAGTCCATCAGGATGGCTGTATCCCGTGCGTTTCCAAGGGCGTCGCGACGCCAGTTGGGGAACCCTCTGGTACTGGCTGGAGTCGGTCCCGGGCGTCAGGTCGATCACTGCATCCGGGCCAGCGGCGCTCGCCAACAAGGTTTCGATCGTGGCACTCGGGCTAGGGCTGCTGTTCGTCACCGTCCTGGCGGTACGCCGCAAACTCGGGGTGGTGGCGGTGTGCGCCTCGGTCACCGCCGTCTTCTTGTTGTCCAACAAGATCTACTCCCCCACCTACGACCTCTGGATGGTGCCCTTCTTCGTTCTCCTGCCCCTACCGAGGCGCATCTGGGTTGCATATTGCGCGGCGGACTTTGGCATCTTCGTCATCGTCTTCGGTCGATTCCACGGACTCTGGGACGACCAGGTCGTGCTCGACGTTCTCTGGATCTTTGTCCTTGTCCGAGCGGCCACGCTCCTGTCGGTGGTATCCCGGTCGTTGCAGCCGGGCCGGGACGAAAATCACGTCCAGCGTCGTGCCACACCATCCACACCATCCGCACCAGACGGGTCACCCGACAGCGGATCGGTGTGGGACGATGTAGCGGCGTCGACCGGGGGGTCGTCGTAGGACAGGGGGAACCAATGGTTGACCTAATCATCCGGAACGGCCGCCTGATCGACGGTACCGGCCGACCTGCATTCGACGGCGACATCGCCATCGACGACGGCCGCATCGTCGAGGTAGGCCCAAACGGCGCACTGCAGTGCGGGCCCGCCGAACACGAGATCGACGCGGCAGGCATGCTCGTCACTCCCGGCTGGGTCGACATCCACACCCACTACGACGGTCAGGTCACATGGGATGACGTACTTGCCCCGACCGCCTGGCACGGGGTCACCACCCTGGTAATGGGCAACTGTGGAGTCGGGTTCGCCCCGGTGGTACCGGAGCGCCGGGACTGGCTGATCGGCCTGATGGAGGGCGTCGAGGACATTCCCGGCACGGCGCTCGCCGAGGGCATCGCCTGGGACTGGGAGACCTTCCCCGAGTATCTCGATGCACTCGAGCCACGCCGCTGGACTATGGACGTCGGCACGCAGGTCGCACACGGAGCGGTGCGCGCCTATGTGATGGGTGACCGCGGAGCCCGCAACGAGCCCGCAACCCCGGACGACATCGACGCGATGCGCTCGATAGTCCATGACGCCATCAAGGCCGGGGCCCTCGGGTTCTCGACCTCACGGACCATCGCCCACACCGCTATCGACGGCGAGCCGGTTCCCGGGACTTTCGCCGCCGAAGACGAATTGTTCGGAATCGGCTCAGCTCTCGGCGATCTCGGCACGGGTATCTTCGAACTCGCACCCGTCGGAGCGGCCGGAGAGGACATCGTCGGTCCGGCGAAAGAGGTCGACTGGATGCGTCGGCTGTCGGCGAAGATCAAGCGACCGGTCACGTTCGCGATGATCCAGGTGGACGCTGCGCCGGACCTCTGGAGGGAGCTGATGGAGGCGTCGCTCCAGGCGGCAGAGGAGGGCGCCGACATCTGGCCCCAGGTCGCAGGGCGCGCCACGGGACTGCTGTCGGGCCTCCAGACGACCTACGGAATGTTTGACGCGTTTCCCGCCTATCAGGAGCTGAAGGCACGCAACCTGTCCCAGGAGGAACTGGTCGCTGCGCTGCGCGACCCGGCGGTGCGCGAGTCCATCCTGGGCTGGGAACCGGATGAAGCAACGGCCGAGAACCTCGATCGCGCCTATGACCGTACCTTCCTGCTCGGGGACCCTCCGGACTACGAACCCGGCCCTGATCGGTCGCTGTCCGGACTGGCCGCCGCCAACAACTGCACTCCCCTTGAGGTCGCCTACGACGCCCTCCTCGCAGACGACGGGCACGGGCTGTTGTATGTCCCGATCCTGAATTATGCCGAAGGAAGCCTCGACCCCGTTCGCGAGATGTTCCTTCATCCTCGCTCGGCAGCGGGCCTGGCCGACGGCGGAGCCCATTGCGGGGTGATCTGCGACGCCTCGATGCCGACCTTCATGTTGACCCACTGGACCAGGGACCGAAGCCGGGGCGAGACCCTCCCGCTCGAATGGGTGATCAAGAAGCAGACCCACGACACGGCTCGTCTCTACGGGCTCGGCGACCGCGGCACTCTGGAGGCTGGGATGCTCGCCGATATCAACATCATCGACTACGAGAATCTGCAGCTGGGCACTCCCTACGTCAGTGCCGACCTTCCTGCCGGCGGCAAGCGCCTACTGCAGAACGCCACCGGATACGTCGCCACCATCAAGGCCGGCGAGGTCACCTTCACCAACGGTCAGGACACCGGCGCCCGACCCGGCAAGCTCATTCGAGGAGCGCGATGACAGCGGACAGGCTCACCCACCAGGACCTGCTGGCGATGACGCCCGACGAGTTGCTCTCGACGACCCGAGCGGTGCGCAAACGCCTGGACTTCGAGCGCGAAGTCGAATCTGAGCTCATCGACGAATGCCTCGAACTCGCCACCCAGGCCCCGACCGGATCGAACGCCCAGGGTTGGCATTTCGTGATCGTGCGTGATTCCGAGAAGAAGGCTGCCCTCGGCGAGATGTATCGCAAGGGCTTCGAACTCTTCTACGGCAATCGTGACGCGGTCGAGGCAAACCTCCCGAAAGACGACCCCACCTATGCCTCGGCGACCCGCAGGGTCATCGACTCCGCCGAGTACCTGGCCCAGAACATGGCACGGGTTCCGGTCATGGTCATTCCGTGCATCGATGTTCGGACCGACAACATGAACACCGCTATCCAGGCGAGCATCTGGGGTTCGCTGTACCCGGCGCTCTGGAGCTTCATGCTCGCTGCCCGCTCACGTGGGTTGGGCACGTGCCTGACGACCCTGCACCTACTCCACGAAGCCGAAGCGGCCGAGCTTCTGGGCATACCGAACAACATCATGCAGGGCGGACTTGTGCCGGTAGCCCACACGATCGGCCTGGACTTCAAGCCCGGTGCCCGCCGGGACATGTCCCGGATCGTCCACCACGACTCCTGGTGAACGCGATGCGCCGACAGGTCACTTC
>JBATWQ010000063.1:0-9772 GCA_049672765.1 Microthrixaceae bacterium
GGCCTACTGGTTCCGGCAGTCATTTCAACGATCCGTACCACGGGTGCCGGATCACGAGAGCTAATTGCGTTTGCGCTAAGCGGACCCCTGGCGCTTGCCGCTTTCGTAGCCTTCACTTCACAGGTGAAGGTCGAGCGCTGGCTCTACCGGCGGATTCTCTGGACGACCCTGATAACCGCTGCAGGCCCGCTGACCGTTGCCGTGCAGTCCACCAGGTCGCAGCTTGCTTCGGCGGGTTCGATCCATTTCAAAAGTGCGTCCAACTTCGTCACGTCCGGTGGTTTCGGTCCTGTCCAGGTGTCATCAATGCTCTCGCTGGGAGCCATGGCTGCGGTTCTGCTCATCCTCTCCGAGTCGGACCGGTTCGTCCGGATCCTCGCAGCGGTTATCGCCACCGCGCTCGTTGTTCAGACCCTTCTTACGTTCTCCCGTGGAGGATCAACCTCTCTGGCCATCGCGGTGACGGGACTGGCGTTGGTGAACGCAAAGAGCCCGAGGATCCGCAACAGGATTCTCGTCATCGCGGCCGTGGCTTTCACCGTCGGGTACCTCCTTGTCTTCCCGTGGCTGGAAACCTTCACCGGCGGAGCGTTCAATGAGCGCTTCTCGGACACCCAGTCCGCCCGGACGACGCTCGCGGGCAACGACATCAAGATTTTCGAGGACAATTTCCTCTTCGGAGTCGGCCCCGGAATGACCAAGTACCAGCGGCTGACCTACGAGGTCTGCCAACTGCGGTCGGACAAATGCAAGGACGAGGCCTCGTCACACACCGAGTTCACCCGCATGCTCGGTGAACACGGCGTCCCTGGTGCCATGGCCATCGTGATCATGGGTCTGCTAGCGGTGAACTCCTTCCGACGCCGCGGAGAAGGCCGCGCCTTGGCGTTCACCTGGATGCTGTGGGCGATTTCGCAGATGTTCTATGCGAACCTTCGAATAGTCGCGGTCCCATTCGCGTTCGGACTGGCGTTTCTGAGGCTGTCCGATGAAGGCGACGTCAGTGAGAGAGATCCGGATTCGCCAGACGAGGAATTGTGGACCGACGGAAACCCGATGCACGTGCCGACCACGGATTGGTCCGAAGATCCTCCCGGCCGTAAACGGACGATCGGCTTCGGCGCAGGCTATGGCCCTCCCGAACACACCGGCCCGGAACACATCGCGCAGGTCGGCTTCGGTGCCGGTTGGGGCGCTCCCCGGGCAACCGGCGGCTCCGGACCAGATACTTCCCAGCGCGGGTCCACCCGCCCAGAGCTGTGAAACGACCGCAAGGGCGATTCGCTCACCGGCACGAGGATGCGCCGTGGCAGAAGGACGCAGAGTGGCAGTAAAACGCGCCGCAGTCGTTGGGTCCGGCAGCGCCGGGTCCCTGCACGCGTCCTCACTTCGCCGGCGCGATCCACGCATGGAGATCATCGTGGTCAGGCGCCCCACGAGCACGCAGCCCCTGGAACGGATGCTTGCGCTGGAAGTCGAGTTGGTCTCGTCGATCGACGAGGCTGTTGCGCTCGAACCGGTCGTTGCCGTGATTGCCGGTCCGGCGTCGACCCACCGACACGACGCCGAAGCACTCGCCTCGGTCGGAACACATCTACTGGTCGAGAAGCCGTTGGCCACGACCTCAGACGAAGGCCGAAGGCTGGTGGCCTCGGCAAACTTCGGCGGAAGTCGGTTGGTCGTCGGCTACCACCTGCGATATTCCTCGACCGTCCCGGCGCTCGCCGCGCTGGTCAGAAATGGGGCGATCGGCATTCCGTCATCCTTCTCGCTGAGGGTGGGACAGCACTTGTCCCAGTGGCGTCCGGGCGCCGACCCCCGGCGGTCCGTGACAGCACGTCAGGAACTCGGCGGTGGCGTCCTACTGGAACTGAGTCACGAGTTGGATGGTCTGCGATTCATGCTCGGTGATATCTCATCCTGTTCCGCCCGGTTGCGTCGCGACGGCGCGCCGACCGACGGTCTGGTCGACACCGTCGCAGACCTGGAGATCGAACTGGCGTCCGGAATCCGGGGACAGGTTCATCTGGACATGGTGAGCGAGGTTCCGTTCAGGACCTGGACCGTTACGGGGTCCGAGGGCAGCCTGACCGCAGACCTGCTCGATGGCACGATCACCCGACTCGGCTCCCCGAATGCGGGTGTGGGTGAAGTACTGCATCGAAGCGCCCCCGGCGAACGTGACCTGGCAGAAGCAAACCTCATCGACAATTTCATCGAGGTCGCCGAGGGTCGCGGCGAGCCGCTCTGCACCGGGGCTGACGGAATCGCCGTGCTCGATGTGATCGAGGCCGCACTGGCGAGTGAGCAGGAGAGGACTTCTCTGGCGTGAACGTCATTGCTGCAGTCTTCGCCCGCGGCGGCTCCAAAGGGGTACCCGACAAGAACCTCCGTCACCTGGCGGGCAAGTCCCTCGTTGCCCACGCCATCGAACAGGCCCAGTCATGCTCCGGGATCGAGCGGGTCATCGTGTCCACCGACAGTGAGGAAATCGCCCGGGTCGCCCGTGAATCGGGGGCCGAAGTGCCGTGGCTCCGTCCGCCCGAACTGTCCAGCGACACGGCCAGGGAGTGGGATGCATGGCAACACATGCTGGCCTGGTTGGAGAGCCGCGGCGAGACCCCGGATCGCTTGCTGGTTGTGCCGTGCACCGCTCCGCTGCGTCTGGTCGAGGACCTGGAACGGTGTCTCGACGCTGCGTCCGATCCCGATGTCGACATCGTGTTGACGGTTACCGAATCCCATCGCAATCCGTGGTTCAACATGGTTGCACTCGACCACGACGGTCGAGCCAGACTGGTGATCGAGCCACCTGAGCGCATCCATCGCCGCCAAGACGCTCCGAAGGTTCACGATGTCGGTACCGTCGCATTTGTGGCCAAGCCGTCGTATGTGAAATCGGCAACCTCTCTTTACGATGGTGTGGTGATGGCGGTCGAAGTTCCGGCCGAACGCAATCTGGACATCGACACCGAGGTCGACCTGGCGTTCGCTGAACTGCTGATCGACCGCAGATCCGGGGAGACCAAATGACGAACACCCAGAATGGACATCGCGACATCGCGTCGCTCTCGAGACTCGATGGCCGGGTCGCAATAGTCACCGGCGGCGCCGGACACATCGGCAGTGCTGTGGCCGACGCTCTCGCAGAACAAGGTGCCACCGTCGCCGTGGTCGACCTGGACCAAGGACGTTGCGAGACTGTTGCCCGGGACATCGAGCAGAAGCGCTCAACGAAGACGTTGGCCCTGTCGGTCGACCTGGCTGACGAAGCTGCCACACGGGCCATCGCCGACAGGGTCGTCGATACCGCCGGAGGAATCGACGTTCTGATTCACGTCGCGGCCCTCGTAAGTGCAGAGCCGTTGCTGAACTGGACAACACCGTTCGAGGAGCAGAGCACCGAGGTCTGGCGACGAGCCCTGGAGGTCAACCTCACCGCCGTGTTCGCCCTGACCCAGGCGTGCACACCTGCGCTGCGCGCCTCTGGCAACGGATCGGTGGTCACTTTCGGTTCGACCTACGGCATCGTCGGACCGGATTGGAGTATTTACAAGGGCACCGACATGGGCAACGCCGCAGGATACGCAGCAAGCAAGGGCGGAGTGATCCAGCTGACACGTTGGCTGGCGACGACGCTCGCCCCCGATATCCGAGTCAACACACTCAGTCCGGGAGGCGTGTTCAGGGGCCACCCCGAAAGCTTCAAGGACGCCTACGAAGCCCGTACTCCGCTCGGGCGTATGGCCTCCGAGGAGGATTACAAGGGTGCCGCGGTGTTCCTGGCAAGCGACATGTCGCGCTATGTGACCGGCCACAACCTCGTGGTCGACGGCGGATGGACTGCATGGTGACCATGTCGACCTCGCGGACCCGCGAGGCAGTGGGGTACCGATTCCGGCTGGCAGAACGCGCTGCCTACGCACGAACGCCTTGGTACAAGGACGGTGTCGTCTGCCCCTCGTGTGGCTGGAGAGGGACTCGGTTCGCGCCGTCGGCAAAGCCTCGACGGGCCAACAGGATCTGCCCACAGTGTCTGTCGACCGAGCGCGGCAGGGCACTCATGCTCTGGCTTGACAGCTTCGGTCCTGAGCCCGGCAGGGTTGAAATCGAGGTGGCTCCAATCGGACTGCTCAAACAGCGCTGCACTCAACGCGGCGACCATTATGCAAGCCTTGATCTCCGGCCCGGCGCGGCAGAAATCTGCGGCGACCTGTGCCTAGCTCCCCTACGGGACCGAGCCGTCGATCTGCTCGTCTGCTTCCATGTCCTGGAGCATGTGCCCGAGGACCACACCGCCATGGCCGAGATCGAACGTGTGCTCTCCGACGAAGGTTTGGCGATCCTCTCCGTACCGTGGAACACCGACCTCCAACAGACTTTCGAGGACCCGGACGCTGATCCTGCAGACTTCGAGCGGCTCTACGGACAACGCGACCATGTGCGGATGTACGGACGGGACTTTTCCGAGAGACTGCGGAGCGCCGGTTTGGCTGTCGAGGAACAGATCTGGACCGACCTTTTCACGACCGGCCAAATTGCCGTGCATGCACTGGCGGGCTCGGACGACCGATTCTGGATATGTCGAAGGGACCCCAAATGAGTAGTGCAGCTCCACCCGAGATCGTCATCGGCAACAGGCGCATCGGCGTCGAGCACGCGCCGTACGTCGTACCCGAGATCGGCATCAACCACGAGGGCGACATGGACAAGGCACGTCGCATGATCGACGATGCCGCGGCGGCCGGCGCGGAGACGGTCAAGTTCCAGTCCCATTCACCTTCCGACGAGATGATTCCCAACGATGTCGTTCCGGCCAACGCCGACATTTCCATCTGGGACATCATCAGCCGTTGCACCTTGACCTGGGACCAGGAGAAGGAACTGCAGGCCTACACCGAAGCCGCGGGCCTCGAGTACCTCTCGACCCCCTTCTCCCGCGAGGCGGCAGACCACCTCCATTCGATGGACGTGGCTGCCTACAAGATCGGTTCCGGTGAATGCAACAACATCCCCCTCATCGACCACATCGCATCGTTCGGGAAGCCCGTCATCCTGTCGACCGGAATGAACGACATGGCTTCCATCGCCGCGTCCGTGAAAGTGCTCAGAGATCACCACACGCCTTACGCGCTCCTGCACTGCACCAGCCTCTACCCGACTCCCCGGGACCAGGTCCGTCTGGGCGCGATCGCAGAACTCAGGGAGGCGTTCCCGGACGCCGTAATCGGACTGTCAGACCACACCCTCAGCAACCACGTGGCACTGGGAGCGGTGGCGCTGGGGGCTTCCATCCTGGAACGACACTTCACCAGCGACGCGTCGTGGCCCGGTCCAGACATAGAGATCTCGATGACACCGGACGAACTGGCCGACCTCGTCCAGGGCAGCCGGTACATCCACGAGGCAATGGGTGGGACAAAGGGCATCCTCGCCGCCGAACAACCGACGATCGACTTTGCGTATTCATCGGTGGTGACACTGCGGCCGATCCGCGCCGGCGAGAAGTTCGACAAGTCGAACGTGTGGGTCAAGCGTCCCGGGACCGGTGAAATCCTGGCTCCGGAGTTCGATCGGGTGGTCGGTTCCAGCGCGACCATCGACCTGCCCGGAGACCATCAACTTCGGTGGAGCGATGTCCAGAGTTGACCTGCCCGCCTCTGCCGCTCCCACAGAGAGACACGTCTGCTTCCTGACCGGCACTCGTGCCGACTTCGGCAAGCTGAAGGCGCTGATCCTGGGTGCGGCAGAGCTACCCGGGGTTCGCGTCACGGTTGTCGCCACCGGCATGCATCTGCTCGAGAAGTACGGATCAACCGTCATCGAAGTTCGACGACTCGAGCCCGACGTTCGGGTGGTCGAGTTCGCCAACCAGTGCGACGGCGACACCATGGATCGGGTGCTGTCGCGCACGATCGACGGTCTCGCCACCGTCTTCGACAACGACCGCCCGGATCTGCTCGTGGTTCACGGTGACCGTGTGGAGGCCCTGGCGGGTGCGTCCGCCGGCGCACTCCGCAACGTCGCGGTCGCCCACGTCGAAGGCGGCGAGCTGTCCGGGACGATCGACGGAATCCTTCGTCACGCAATCTCGAAGCTGTCGCATCTGCACCTGGTGGCCAACGACGAGGCGGCCCGTCGTGTGGTCCAACTCGGCGAGGACCCGGAGACGGTATTTGCGGTCGGCTCACCAGACATCGACGTGATGCTCTCGGATTCACTTCCCCCACTGGATCAGGTTCTCGCCGACTATGAGATCCCATTCGACGAATACTCGGTGGTCATATTCCACGGGATCACAACCGAAGATGTCGACACCGTGGGCAGGACCGCGGATGCCTTGGTAGATGTGCTCCTCGAAGGTGACCTTCCGGCTGTCGTCGTCTTCCCCAACAACGATCCGGGAAGCGACACCATCCTCAGAGCCTACGAGCGACTTGGTGGCGACGAACGCTTTCGCATATTCCCGTCGCTGCGCTTCGAGGCGTTCCTCACGCTGCTCCATCATTCGAAGATGCTCATCGGCAACTCGAGCGCTGGGATCCGTGAAGCCCCCATTTACGGGATACCGAGTGTAAATATCGGCACTCGTCAGCGTGGCCGCCACGACCATCCGACGATCATCCATACCGGCGACTCCTCGGATTCGATTCGCGCGGGAATCGCTGAAGCCAAGTCAATGCCGCCCGGTGAGAAGAGCCTCCACTTCGGTCGAGGAGACAGCTCCCGCCATTTCTGTGACCTGCTGGGCGACGAGCGAATTTGGGCCCTTGGCGAGGACAAGGTCTTCCGTGACCTGTTGTTCAGTACCGACTGAAGTTCTGGGCCCGAATTGACCCACAACTCCGGTTCCTGCGGGATTACGGTGCGTCTCGGGTAGGACAGTTCGTCTCGCCAGAACCGAGACATTCAATGGCAGTTAGAGTTTGCGGGAGTCATTCGCCGTTGGAAGAGGAGCGGACCAACATGACGCCGTCGGGCCATCCAGGTAGTCCAAGGGGCTCTGCGCCGCCCCATACACATCTCTACGGTTCGAGTCGGATGGACGTATATCGGCGTGTTGCATCAATGGTCAGAATCCGCTCGAAGTGAAAGACCACCACAACCCGCGCGGTTTTGGGACGACGGCCGGCAAGATTCGGCGGGCTACAACGAGTCGCACGTTGATTAGGCCCGCCTTGCTCATTGCAGCAGCAATTATTGCCATGAGCCTGAACGCTCGCCTTGCTGTCGGTTTCCTCATAGCAGCGCTGGTGCTGCTCGGTTTGGGATTGCTCGCGCCGCGGCACTTGGCGATGTTCGACAGAGCCGTCCATCGCCTGGGAGCCGCAGCGGCTGAGATGGTTGGCACCATCATTTCGCTGGCGATCTGGCTGCTCGCTCTCGTGCCACTCTGGCTGATCAATCAGATCGTTAGGTTCCGACCACTCAGTTCCGGCTGGGCGGGTGCATCATCGGCCTGGACGCCGTCCGGCATACGCCTGAACTCCGAGTTCCAACCTGATGGCTACCGACGACCGAGTGCCCTGGATCCGCCGACGTCGCCCCTGGCGCGCCGAAGAACCAATCTGAGGAGAGCTGCGGTACTTATCGCAGTTGCGTTGGGTCTGACCGCTTGGCAGACCCAGAGCGGGACCCTCCGTTCTGACATGTCCGCGTCATCGACCGAGGGCCCTCCGAAGTCCTCCGGAGCGGCACCTGCCACTCGACCCCTCGATGACCCGGTGCCGTTCGACGCAGGCCAGACGGGATCCATTACCTGGGATGGGGCAGATATCGGCTTCGCTTTCGGAGGCAAGGACTGGGCACGCGAGTTGTTCCACGAGCTCAACAGTGCCCGCCAACACCTCGACCCCGTCCTAGGAGCCAGGAACGGCGAAGTTCGAGGCACCTACCTCAACATCCGCGACGGCATCAGAGACACCTGGACACCTCATGGGCCCGAGCTGACGGTGTGGTACTTCGGCGGATCAACGATGTATGGCATCGGCCAGCGTGACGACCACACGATTCCGTCGGTGGTGGCCAAACTCGCTGCCCGAGACGGCATCAAAATTCGCAGCTTCAACTTCGGCGTCAGTGCTGACGTCAACTGGGTGGAGACCATCCGACTGGCCGAAGCACTCGCCTCAGATCGTAAGAATCCTGACCTGATCGTGTTCTACGGCGGAGCAAATGAATTCGGGCTCGGGTGGGAACGCGTTGACGGCGGGGACCGCGACATCAACCACTCGTCCCGGCTTTCTTTGTCGGACGCCGAGCGGACGGCCAGGGCTGAGCAGTTGATGTTGCAGCCCAAGCTAGATCCGGCCGCCAGGGCCAATCTTGCTGCCGAACTCTCAGCTGCCCAGTACCGCCGAGGGGTGCTCACGGCGCGAGCCCTGGCCAAGAGCCGGGCAATCCCTGTGGTCCATTTCTGGCAGCCACAACCATTCAAACGGCAAGCAGAGGATGCGGACCCCGAGCTTTATGAGCGCCTGGGTTTAGACGTCGGTTCACTCTCCTATTCGAGCATGCTGTACGACAGAATTCGTACCGACTCGGAAGTCGACCCGATAGACCTGAGCCGGGTCTTCGACGGGACAAGATCCCGGATCTACATGGACGGAAGCCACACGAACGAACTCGGTGCATCCATCGTGGGGAAGGCTATGTACGAAAGACTCAAGCCAGAACTCCAGGACCTGTAGCGGACATCCGCCATCCGTACAGGCCGGACTCTCAGTCCTGGTCGAACTTGTAGACGAAGGTCGCACCTGTGAACTCCTCGTTCTGATCCGACTGTCTCAATTCGGCTTCGAACTTTGCGGCCAGTCGGAAGTCCTTCGGCACGTCTAGAGACTCGCCAGGACCCGGCGACTCCACGATCCAGTCCGGCTTCCCTACCGGTCTGCGCGTGCTTAGTGGACACGACTCATCGATTGCATGGTCGATTGCTCCGTAGGCCACCCATCCGAAGCATGTACGGACGACGTCGTCCTTGTCGGCCTCTGCTCGCAAGTATCTGCCTGCCGCCCACCGAGTTCCGTCCAGATCGCGACTGGCTCTGTTCTCAAAGCCCCCGACCACGCTCCGGGCTGTGAACGAGATCGCCTCTGAACGGGAGAAAAGTGCCACCGAAACAAGGCCGAGGACTACCAATCCCGCTGCGATAGCAGACGTCCGCTCCCGAGAGAGGGCCTTCCCCACCCGGAGGTCGACCTGGCGAACCCGGCGTATGAGCAACGCGACCGTGACACCGCAGCCCAGTGCCACGACGGGGAAGATGACTGTCGTGTACCAGGGATATGGGGCACCAAGGTCTACTAGGGAATAGAAGGCACCGTGGATGGCGATCCAGGCGAAGGCGACCAGGACAGCAGCATCGGTCCAGGCCGGTGCCGGGGGCAGGATCCGGCTACTCCAAACTCTGAGCTCCGCCAGTCCGTGGAATCTGGTTCCAAGCCGCTTCGCCACGACCAGTGTGGGTAGCCCCAAGGCAACCAGAAAGACGACGATGCCCTCACGACCGGTGACCGCCCTCAGCACCCAAGTTGGATCGAACGGCGATGACCCTGCCCTTCCCTCCAGCTTCTGCGTCCCGCTGTAGGGAATCGGCGAGCCGAAGTACACGGTGGCAAAAATGATCCACGGTAAGAGTGTCCCGGTAGCCACAAGGGCGACGCGTCGGGCAGCCCTGGGGTCCACTATCGCCGCCACGGCCACCATCGGAACTGCGAGCGCCAGCGCATCCAAACGGTTGAACAGGGCCAGACCCAGAAGCAACACTGCC
>JBATWQ010000064.1:0-8678 GCA_049672765.1 Microthrixaceae bacterium
CAATAACTCCACGTGGGGTCGCTCAAAGGCCAACCGCGGAGTCAGCGACCCGGTCCGACGCCAGGAACGGACCGGCCGGTTCACCGGGCGCAGCCCAGTCGATTGAGCACAAGCTTCTCGGGGTTTCGGCCGACCAGGTCGACGTGGTCGATGTCAAGTGAATACACCCAGAGCCCAGGTCGGTGGGCACTGAAAATCTGTTCCTGAAGCTCTGGGGAGAGGTTCGGTGAATCGACCCAACCTTCCTTGTACAACTGCAGCAAAGCCTCGGGTGCCCTCTGGACAATCAGGTTGGGTCTCTCTCGGTAGTCGTCAAGGTCCTCACACTCCCCCGGAAGTCTCCCATCGAGGGCTTCTGCCAGCCGGAGCCTGCCGACCTCGGTCAGTTCTAGCGGCCCGTTCTCGGAGACGAACTCCTCGAGCGACTCCGCGGTCCGGGAGCGCTGATCGCCAAGGGGCCCCTTCTCTGAGCCGATCTCCTGGGCAGGCGCGTCTGTTCCGTAGCTTGCCAAGTTAGAGATCGCTCGGTCGGTGATCAGAACTATGCCATCAATCTGCGGACCCACCCATAGGCCGTAGTCGTCACCCCAGTAGGACGTGGCTTCTATAGCTACCGGTAACGACCGGGTGATCCGGTCGGCGATGAAGTTCTGCAGTACACGGTCTGCGTCTACGGACCTGTTCGCTTCGATCAGGTAGCGGTCGCGCGTGGGGACAGCTAAGGCCACCTTTTCACCCACGTCGTCGATGAAATGCCTGAAGAACGTCTCCGAATGTTCAGAGGTCATCCCCGGCGGTCTGGCCACAATTCCGATCACGTTCACCAAAAGGACCAGATAGACCACAAACGCCGGATAGCCCAGCCACCTCGCCAGGGTGAAGCGTTGCAGAAGCTCCAATCCGCACGCAGCGACCACGCACCAGAAGTACACCGCCAGCACCTGGTACCAGTACCCCTGAAGAGGGTTGATCTGCGTGACAGGAAGCAAGGCGGCTGTTACGCACCCGACAGCAATCCCAAGTCCGAGGACCAGAACGGACATCCGTTCTACCTTCGAGCCGCTGCGGAACGAGGCGACAAGAACCGCCCCCACCGGCAGGACCAGCAGCAGCCCCCACCACTGGATCGGTCCGTCGAAGACGAGTTGCTCGGTTCGCTTGCCGGGAAGGAGCCAGAGCAGGCCCATTAGGAACCGGCCGGCCGCCGCAGGTCCGCGTGAAGGAATATCACCCGAGATTGCCGCTCTCCAGAGCTCAGCCAGATTGCCGCCACCGTTGGCAACCGCGTCGATGATCGGACCTATCCAGAGCAACACCAGCAGCCCGATGGGACCTGCGATCGAGAACCATCGCCTACGTCCACCATTGCCCCTGTCGCCCCTGTTGGTCCAGGTACCGAAGATCGCGACGGGGACGGCCACCCCGATAGCGACCAGCGTGTATGCGACGTGCGCCTGGGCGACGAATGACGCCATTGCTACTAGTACTGGCAGAGCAGCGCGGGACCCACAGAGAACTGCCCACGCCAGTACCAGCACGGCAAACAGTGGCATGGCCGAGAGAATCGAATTGAGAGGCCTCATGAGGCCACGCGGCGCCACAAGGGTGAGCAGAAATGCTCCAGCAAGGACAAATACGAGCGCGCGCCTGGCGTCGGCAACCCGGCGCACAGCCCAGCCACTAACCAGAATCGCAAGGACGTTCAACGCGCCTGCCCCGAGCATCGACCCGAAGCTCATCCCGAACACGAAAACCCACGGTGCCATCCAGAAGAACAGCAGCGGACCGGGGTGATAGGACATGACGCCCGTAAAGCTCCAGAACGAGGTGGGCATGCCCAGAAGTGGAATGTCTCCCCGACCCAACATCTCAGCTCTTCCGGCTACAACCGCTGAGTCACCTATAGGGAACCAACCGGAGCGGTACGAGCCGATAACGGCAATCAAACCCGCCGTTGCTATCGCCGCAGAGGAGATCCACAGGATGACCCGGGCGGGGTCCGTGCCGGCAGTTTCATAGAGACCATTCGAAAAGGTCCGGATGCGGCGCATACGCCCCCTTCCCGGAGTTTCGCCTGCCATCTTCTCCGGGGCATGCCGGTGTTGGATGGGCTATCAGTAAAGTCGCCATGGTCAAAAGCTCCAAACCTTCGTGCATGGACGGGTCCTTCCGACCTAATTGTCAGAGGTGATAGGCCCAGTCGGCAGGACAGGTTCAATCTTCAGATTTCTCGGTAGCATTGCCACTCGGAGGTGGCGAGCACATGCGTTTGACCGGCCGCTCACGCCAATCAACAGGTTTTGACCAGGCACTCAGCCGCTACGAGAAGTCACGCCTCGCCTCGGATCGCCGCAGCGTCTGCAATGCTCCGTTCAACAATCTCTACTTCCGGGCCGACGGTGCCGTGGCTCCGTGCTGGTTGCAGTTCCACAGCCGATCGCCCCACTGGTCACCCGATGGCCCGACCATCCGGGAAATCTGGAACGGAAGCCAGTTGGAATCGCTGCGTGGACGACTAAAGAACCGGCAGTTTCAAGGGCCCTGCACCACCTGTTCCCACGAGATCGAGGTGGGTAACCGTCCACTGGCTGCCGCCTATGACGAAATACCGGTCATCGACGGATGGCCATCGATGTTCGAACTCGAATTGTCGAACCACTGCAATCTTGAGTGTGTCATGTGCTCGGGGATGCTCTCGTCACGGATCCGGGCTAACCGTGAACATCTTCCGCCCCTCGAGTCTCCCTACGACGACTCGTTCATCGAACAGGTGGTCGAGTTCCTCCCGCACCTCCGGGAGCTTCGCATCAACGGCGGAGAACCATTGCTCCAACCGCTCGTCTACTCGCTGTTGGAAAGGGTGGCTGAACTGCGTCCCGACCTCAAGGTGACGATCGCCACCAACGGGACCGTTCTCAACAGCAAGGTCAGACGGATTCTCGAAACTTGCAACATCCACCTGAACGTGTCGATCGATTCATTGATTGCACAACGATATGAAGAGATTCGGGTGCATGCCCGATTCGACGTTTTGATGCGCAACGTCGAGCAATTCATCGAATACACACGCAACAGCGACCGCATTCTGTGCGTGATGGTCAATCCGATGCGGTCCAACTGGGAAGAGCTCCCCGAGTACGTTCGGTGGTGCAACGACCGCGACGTCCACCTGTGGTTCAACACGATCCGCTACCCCGAGTCGGTGGCCCTTCATCCTCTGCCCGGTGACGAGTTGCGCCGGATCCGTGAGACCCTCCTGAAGGCCGATCTACCCGAGCCGATAGGTCCGCTGGCGTGGCTTCACGCCAAGAACAGGGCGGTGTTCGAACGGTTCCGCGACGTGCAGTTGGTCGACTGGGCCGAATCCTCCCCCGCCTCGCGATCGCAGCCGGTCACCATCAGTTCACGTGTCGCAGCCGAGGACGACACCGAGAACCCATCGTCCGGGAAAGTTGGCCCGTGAGTTCGACCGGGACCTCCACCTCGGCGTTGTCGCACAGCATCGACCGAAGCCTCACTTGGCTCGCCGAGACCCAGACGCCAACCGGAGAACTCGAGGCCCACGCGAGCGCGCTGGACAGCGGGCCTCCGCAATGGGTCCCCGATCCCCTCAAGTTCATAACCGCTCTGGGGGCTGTGGCCCTCGACGAAGTTGACGACCAGCGTGCCCGACGAGTCGTAGATCGGGCCGTAGAGTTCCTGCGCCGCGAGCAGGAGACCATGGCTCAATGGCGTTACTGGGCCCAGAGCAACCAGCAGTTCGACTTCACTCCACCGGACGCGGACGACACCGCATGCTGCTCATTGGCCGTCGCTACCCGAGGATTTCGGACAGGGAGCAACGTCCCGGTCCTGTTGGGCAACCGAGACGGAGCAGGCCGCTTCTATACGTGGCTGGTTCCCCACCGTCCCAGTCCGGATCCCCGGCGCGCCTGGGCGATGAGGGACGAATACAGATCCATTGTGAAGCGCCGTCGAGATGAACTCTGGACCACCACCGAGGCCCATCGGGATGACGTAGACGCAGTGGTCAACACGAACGTGATCCGATACCTGGGACCCAGGAGGGCGCCCGCTGCGGCCGTCGAATGGGTTGCCTCGATCATCGAGGCGAACCTGGAAGACGATTGCGATGCTTGGCACCGCAATCGATTCACCCTCTACGCGGCGATCGCAGATGCGCACCTGCGCGGGATCAAAGGATTTCAGAAGGTCGCTGAGCCGATCGCCGAAAGAATCAGGGAAAGGCTCAACGACGACGGGACCGTCGGGTCACCGCTCGACTCGGCCTTGGCGCTATTGGCGCTGCAGGGCTTCAACGGCGATGAAGAAGCCAGGGCGGCGCTGGCCAACGGTCTGGTAGCGAGCCAGGCCGACGACGGCTCATGGCAACGGTCCATCTTCTACTACGGCGGCCCGAGCGAGGTTTTCGGGTGGGCTTCCGAGGCGCTGACCACCGCATGGGCGACCCAGGCCCTCGATCGGCATCGGCGTAACTCCAGATAGCGTGATTGCAGGCTGGAAACCTCACAGCCACGGCTGAGGCAGCCGCGTTCCGAGAACCCATGACCGATCAACACCAATCATCCCGACACCTCTTGAGTGTGATCCACGCGGCCGAGCGGACCGGACCTCCACTTCTCGCGCTTCAATTCCTCCGCTGGCTGAAAGAACAACGCCCCTCATGGCAGCTCAGCACCCTGTTTCTGGATGCCGGCGGACCCCTGGTTGAGGACTTCGAGCGACTCGGCCCGACGGTGGTGAACGCATCGTCTCCCGATGCAGCGGACGAGCGGCACCCCTGGTTGGCCAAGGGGATCAGGGAGAGGCGCATCCAGCGCACGCTCACCGGACTCGGACACCTGGACCTGGCTCACGTCCACTGCGCGGGGTCGATGCGCGCCATACCGATGATCCCGCGCTCTTCTGTTCTTTGCCATGTGCACGAATTGTCGGTGGGTCAGGATTTCCACCTGGGTGAAGCGGCCCGCCGCGAGCTTCCCAATGCCGACCGCTACATCGCCGTTTCGGACTCAGTACGGAAGGAGCTGCTCGCCCGGTTCGACATTGCGCCCGAACTCGTGGAACGCCAGTGGGGATTCGTAGACGAAGCCAAACTTCCTGTCACTGTCGGCCACTCGCCCGAAAGGGGGTCTGTACGCGAGGCAGCCTCGACGACGATGGTGGTCATCGGCTCCGGCGTCCGTCATTGGCGCAAGGCGCCTGAGCTTTTCGTCCGCGTCGCTCTGCGGGCCCGCGAGCTGCACCCCCAGATCGACTGGCAGTTCCAGTGGATCGGTGGAAGCGACAACTCGGGTCTTGAGCAGCAGGTCATCGACGCCGGGCTCGACCAGACCGTCCGGTTCATTCCTCATCAGGTCGAACCGCTCAGGTGGGTCGCCGCTGCAGACGCCTTCTTCCTGTCCGCACGAGAAGACGCCTTTCCACTGGTGGTGGTCGAGGCGGCGGCCCTCGCGCGCCCGATCGTCTCATTCGAAAGCGGTGGAGCAGCCGAGTTGATCCGGTCGGCAGATTGCGGAGCGGTGATTCCCTTTCCGGATGTCGACGCGGCGTGCAATGCGTTGGCCGAATTGGCCACAGACAAGGAACGTCGGAACAAGCTCGGCGAGGCAGGTGCCGAGTTCGCACGGGAGAACCTCGTTCTCTCGGTCGCCGGACCGGCCCTGCTAGCCAGCATCGAACGGGCGATGGAGATCCGATGAAGCCCGATGTCCTCATAGCGACCGGGTTGCCAACCTTGGAGAACGGTGGCGAACGGCTGCTCCAGATCGCCCGCTGGCTCAAGCGCCGAGGGCTCACGGTGGAGATCGTTGCGTTGGGCGAAGGCACCAGACCCGAGCTGGAGCGCTTCAGATCGGTGGCCCCGACGACGGTTGTCGACAGATTCCGCCGACGGGGAGTAGCGGCACTCCCCTATCTGCTCGGCATAACTCGGCTGAGCCAAGGCGCCAAGGTCTGGAAGTTGCGCAGATTCCTGGCCAGGCGAGCAGGAGCAACGCTGCTCGTGCACGATCCGCTCGCCGCCAGTCTCGTTCGCTACGCGCCGGGTCCCTTCAGCCGGGTAATCGCCGCCTTTCCCGACAGCACCAGTTCGTTGGATTCCCTCAGGGCCGAGGACCGCGAGACCCTGGCCGAGTCGGATGGATGGCTTACTTCCAGTGCTGCCCAGAGCGCCCTGATCAGCGAGCTCTTCGAGGTCCCGGTCGTGGAACTGGACAACGCCGCAACCGGCGCCAGCTTTGTCGACCCGGATGACCTTCTCGAAGTACGACGCTCGACCGATCCGTCGGGGGCCGTGGTTCTGCTGCCGAGCATCGGCCTGTGGGACTCGATCGACCACGCAATCGAGGTGGCCTCGCAGTTGCACCGTCAGCTTCCCGACCGGTCACTTCGCTGGGTGGCCGACAGTGAGAACGACACATGGCTCACCCACCACGATCTGGAGCACGCCGGTCTTGATTCGGTGGTCGAGGTTCGGCGCAGCGACGACCCGACCTTGCTGCACGACGTCTCTCTCGTGGTGCGGACCGGCTACCAGCCGACACACCCGGACATCGTTCTGGCCGCTGCGATCGGAGCGATCCCGGTTCGCGGAATGTGCACCCGGGACCTGCCACCTAGCGCACCGCAGGCAACAGCCTTCGCCGTCGAGGAACTTACCGGCGAGCTGGTGGCTCTGCTCGGTGACCCCGAGGCGCTGGATGGCGCGGGCAGCGCCCTCAAGTCGGACCTTGCCCACCTGGATCTCCATCACCAGATTGCGCAACTAGGAGACCTGATCCGACCCGACCCGCGACCAACTCAACGACCGGGTAGTCGACCTGAGCCGGTCAGCGGATGAGTTCAACCCGTGGTTCAGGTCGGCGGGTGTGGTCGCTGGTCAGGGCACCCATCTGGTGGACCCCAAAGGTGCTGCCCGTAATTGCAGCCGCGGCTCTGGCTGCGATTGCCGCAAATGTCTCCGCAGGCGACGGGTTGCCCCGCTTGATTGCGATGGTGGTTTCCGCCATTGGAGTCGCGGCCTTCGCCCATGTCGTCAATGACCTGACCGACCGCGAAGTCGACCGGATCGCCGGCAAGAGGAACGCACTGTCCAACGCGCCGGGCTGGATGCCGTGGGCGCTGATGGGCGCCTGCGGAGTTCTTGCTATCACCCCTTGGATTTTCGTATCGATCGGCATTCCGGCGGCAGTGGTGCTCGGAGCCCTTGTTCTGACGTCGATCGCATACTCGGTGCCCCCAGTCCGACTGAAGCGCAGGGGCCTGTTGGGAGCAGTTGCCGACGCGGCTGTGGCCCATGTTCTACCGACTGTCTTCGCGTTCATGCTCATGGGTTCCGCGGGCACCCGGACCACGGCTTGGTGGGTGGCAACGGTCGGGGCGACCATCTGGGCGTTCGGTTTCGGAATCCGCAGCATCGTCGTCCACCAGATTCTCGACATGGACAGTGACGATCGCGCCTCGGTGGAAACCTTCGTCGTCCAGCGGGGACGGCACCGCTCCGCCCGAACTGCCCGAGATGCCTTCAGCCTGGAATTGCTGGGACTTGGGCTGCTGGCCTTCGTAACTGTCTGGGTCGCGTGGGGAGCTGCGATCTACTTCGCGGTTCACCTGTCGCTCTGGCTCAATCACCGCCGCTGGGAGCGACAGCCGATAGACACCGTCCCCACGCGGCACGGGCAGTGGATGCCACTCGCCGAGTTCTACGAGGTATGGCCCGCGATTGGCCTTTGCGCAGTCCTGGTCGTCGAAGACCTCAGGTGGGCCTGGCTCCTGGGAGCGCTGGTCGTGGTCTTCTGGTCGGCGGTCGAGAAGCAGCTGCTGGACCAGTTGACCATGTTCGTCGAGTTGGCTTCCTGGACCATCGACGTGCTCGGTCCGGTACTGGAACGGCTCGGGATCCGAACCGGGATGACTTCCCGTTCGGCGTGGGGACACATTGTCACCTTCGGCTGGGCGATCCGCTCCGGAATCAACCGCTGCTACCACTCGCTCCGGATCGCTCTGCGCGAGTTCGGATTCAAGCTGGGTCGGGCATGGTGGGCCATCTTCCGCGCACACTGGAGGGTTCGACACTGGTTCGGTCCAGTGGTGCGTCTGGTTCGACGTCAGAAGCGCCGTGCGAAGCGGATTCTGGGCCGCGGGGACCAGCCGGGAAATCTACCCGGATGACCCGCTACGACGAGGCACATCAGAGCTGGGTCGGTAGAGTCACAGGGCCAATTCGCTGCGGACCCAGGGGGTGAACACTGTCCACTATCGAAGTAGCTTCCAGGTTCGCGGTAGGTGAACGGCGCCCGCGCGGGTTGACCACCGGCAAAGATGCAATTCCCCGGTGGGTCTTTCTGCTCGCGGTGCTATTGGGACAGATCATCCTGACCCTCGCTATTCAGGAACTGCGGATCCTGGGCCTGGCGCAGGCAGCTGGTCTCGCCCTGTTTGGCCTCTATTCGGTGATACGAAGAGACCTGGCCTCGCTGCTTTGCGTGATGGCGTACCTGACGGGTGCCGAGATCGTCTGGCGACAGGTCAGAGCCCCGGTCTTCTACCTGGCCGCTCCGTACCTGCTGATCGTCCTCTCGGTTTTCGCGGTCGTCCTGGTACTTGGCCGCCTCGGGCGCGACTCGCGTCTTGCTCTGCTCTATGCGGGCCTACTG
>JBATWQ010000065.1:0-2028 GCA_049672765.1 Microthrixaceae bacterium
ATATACGGGCAGATAGACAACGACTGGACGACGTGTTTCGCAGATTGACGGCCGGACAGGACGAAGCGACCAGCGGAGCGACCGGCACAGCGAGCAGAGGGACCGGCCGAGAGACCGGCAGAGCGACCAGCAGTCGGAGGCGACGGTGAAATCGCTCGTGTCCCAGTTGCGGATTGAGCTCACGCTGTCGGCGCGACAGGGCGAGCAGCTGCTCGTGTCGATCGGCATCCCTGTTCTGATTCTGGTGTTCTTCTCTTCGGTGGACGTTCTGCCAACCGGCACCAAACATCCTGTCGGCTTCATCGCGCCGGGAGTTCTGGCCCTCGCAGTCATGTCCACTGCACTTGTTTCGCTGGGCATCAGCACCGGCTTTGAGCGCGGTTACGGGGTTCTGAAGCGCCTCGGAGCCTCGCCGTTGGGGCGGGGGCGCTGGGTGACGGCGAAGATTCTCACCGTTTTGATTATCGAGGTGTTCCAATGGGCGCTGCTGATCGCAGTCGGTCTACTGCTCGGCTGGTCACCCGACCCCGGCTGGGCAACAGCCATACTCGGGGCCCTTCTTGGAACCGCTGCGTTCGGAGGGCTGGGGCTTCTGCTGGCGGGAACCCTGCCGGGACTGACCACCCTTGCTGCGGCCAACGGTCTGTATCTGGTCCTTCTCCTCACGGGCGGGATGATTCTGCCTCTCGGTGAGCTCCCCGGGCCTGTGGAGCGAGTTGCGAAAGTTCTCCCGGCTGCGCCGCTCGCGAACGTCATAACCGGTTCGCTGATCCAAGGACGGAGCCCAGCCACGTGGGCCTGGGTCTCCTTGACGATCTGGGCCGTCGCCGCGCCGCTCGCCGCTGTCGCCGCCTTCCGCTGGGAGTAAGGCGCAGCGTCAACAGCCTGTCAGTTGCGCCACAGGGTGTTCCCATGAAGTTGTAAAGGACACGCGATCCAGGCTTTGTTCGGCGAGGTGGCTGCCACAGCGACCATCTGGCCGAACAAAAGATCTAGGCGAGCGAAGGTGGTGTTGTTGCCGCCGCCGATCGATTGGGCCGAAATCGACGAGTTAGGCCGAAACCGTGGGAGTCGACTGCTCGGCGGCGCCCGAAACCGGACCACTCGCAGGTTGGTCTCCTGCTGGAACGCCCTTCGGATCGTTGGAAACGGCGTCCTCGGGCCGAACCAGCTTGCCGCGGTACTTCGGCTGAGATTTTCGACCACCCATGGACCATTTGAAGAAGATCACCGCAATGATTCCCCACAGATAGAACCCGGTGACGACCTTCATCATCACGCCCGCCAACTGCTGGTCGTACATGGCGCTCAGGTTCCACAGACGCGGTCCGTGGTCATAACTCTTGTAGAGAACACTCTCTCCGACGGTAAGGAACGCAGCCGGAATCGTCGGGATGACGGACAGCATGAAGATCACGACGATCTTCAGCGGCGGTCCCACCTGCAACTCGGGTATCGGGCCGCAGATGCACATCCACACCAGCAGCGATGTAAATACCGCAACCATGTGGACGCTGTAGTGCAGCCAAGCCGACTGCACCG
Organism: Microthrixaceae bacterium; assembly: GCA_049672765.1. Classification (GTDB taxonomy): domain Bacteria; phylum Actinomycetota; class Acidimicrobiia; order Acidimicrobiales; family Microtrichaceae; genus JAGQSZ01. Next base: position 1,543 of record JBATWQ010000065.1, read on the forward strand.
AACTGTTGACCATCCACGCCCAGTGCATCGAGGCCGTTACCACCAGGTTGACCAGCAGCGCGGGTGCCGGTCGCGACCAGAAGTAGACGAACCGCTTGAACGCTCCCTTACCGATGATGAGCCTCGCGAGCCAGGTCGGCGTCGCCAGGAGCATCATGGGAGGAAACACGACCATCAGCAACGAGTGCTGGATCATGTGCATCGAATAGAGGCGCTGTTCCGCGATGTCGTGCATCGGGTAGTCCGCAGCAATCCAGAACACCAGGACAGCAAGGCCGAACCAGGTCTTCTGTCGCGTTGTGATGGGTGGTTCGCCCGCTGCAATCGCCTTGGGTTGAATGACTCGCGACGCGTAGTAGCCGAGTGCGAGTAGTCCAATAACGAGTAGCCAAACCTCGAAGTGCGGAGTCCACTTTGGGAAGGCACCTGCGAAGAGCATGGTCACTCCCTTCGATCAGCCACCGGGGGTGTCGGATTGGATCAGAG
>JBATWQ010000066.1:0-1787 GCA_049672765.1 Microthrixaceae bacterium
GGTCCGCAGCTGGGCGACAGCGGCGGGCCTCTGGAGGTCTGCTCCCACCAGCAACGGATTGCGGCCCTGGGCCTTGAACCAGCGTGCAAGCTTGGCCGAGTTTGTGGTCTTACCCGAGCCCTGCAGGCCCGCCATGAGAACCACAGTGGGCGGCTTGGCCGCGTAGGTGATGCGTAGCGTTTCGCCACCGAGGGTCGCCGTCAGTTCCTCGAGAACGATCTTCTTGACCTGCAGCGCAGGGTTGAGCGACTTGGACAACTCGTCGCCCACCGCACGCTCGCGGATCCGGCCGAGAAGGGACTTGACGACCGAGAGGTTTACGTCGGCTTCGAGGAGCGCAAGGCGGATCTCGCGGAGCACCTCATCGACGTCGGCGTCCGAGAGTCGGCCCGACCCGCGCAGTCGGCTGAAGATTCCGTCGAAACGATCGCTAAGTGAGTCGAACATCGGGAGGAGAGGCTACCGGTAGGACGGACATCTCCGGTAACGGGGTGCGCAGCACTACCACGGAACAGCGCGCCGGCTGGAACGAGCGCTTCCGGAACTATCAGTTCTGGTCGAAGAGTGCGTCCACGAACTCGTCGGAATTGAACTCGACGAGTGAGTTCACGCTCTCGCCCAGGCCCATGAGCTTGACCGGGATGTTCAACTCGGAGCGGATCGCAAAGACGATCCCGCCCTTGGCCGAACCGTCCATCTTGGTGAGGACAACTCCGGTCACGTCGGTCGCCTCGGTGAAGCGCCGGGCCTGGGTGAGCCCGTTCTGTCCCGTGGTCGCGTCGATGACCAACAGGACTTCGGTGACTGACCCTTCACCCTTGTCCGCGACGCGGCGAACCTTGGAAAGCTCCTCCATCAGGTTGGTCTTGGTGTGGAGCCTTCCGGCGGTGTCGGCGAGGACAACGTCCGCGCCTCTGGCAGCGCCCGACGCGATCGCGTCGAAAATCACAGACGACGGATCGCCGCCCTCGGCGCCTCTGACCAGGTCGGCACCGCTTCGTTCGGCCCAGTGTTCGAGTTGCTCTGCGGCAGCCGCACGGAACGTGTCGCCTGCGGCCATGACCACGCTCTTGCCGTCATCGGCGAGCAACTTGGCGACCTTGCCGATCGACGTGGTCTTGCCGACACCGTTGACGCCCACGAACAGCCAGATGGTCGGAGGCGAGTCCGAGTAGGTCAGATCGACCGGTCCCGCCAGGCGGGATTTCATTTCGGCCTTGACCGCTTCGAGCAGCTCGGCCGGGGTCGTGATTCCGCGTTCCTTGACCGTTGCGCGCACTGCGTCCAACAGCGCTGTGGTCGGCCCGATTCCGACATCGGCGAGTATCAGCGCTTCCTGCAGTTCCTCCCAGCTATCTTCGGTTATGTCGGAGCGCGAGAGGACTGAACCGAAGTAGCCGGTGAACGAACTCCTGGCCCGACCGAGCCGTTCTCTGAAATTGGGTTTGGTTTCGGCGAGAAGCTCCGCGAGTTCCTCGTCGAGGGTCGCAGCTTCAGCCTCGGCGACGGCCGCCGCGTCCTCATCGGTTGGGACCTGGTCCGGAATGGCTGGAGGTGAAGTGTCGATCGGTGTGTCGACGGACCCGGTCGGCGCCTTCGAGATCGGTTTCGCCGACGTATCCGGTTCGGCCGTTGCGATTGAAGAAGGTCTCGACGGTGGATCGAGCGCCTCTCCCCGGCCGGTTCTTCGAACCAGCAGGAATCCGCCAACCAGGACTACGAGGCCGATGGCGATCAAGGCGTAATAAATGGCGTCCATATGTCCAATACCCTACAAGTGGCTCTCG
>JBATWQ010000067.1:0-3433 GCA_049672765.1 Microthrixaceae bacterium
CACTGGAAACGACTAGGCGGCGTTGCGGATGTGCTCTGCTCGCTCGCCCCATGACTCCGTCACCCGAAAAACCTCGATCGTTCGATCAAGTGTTGCCATAAGTCCCCTGAACACACGATCAAGCTTCCGTGATGAACCGAGGCCTTCCGACAAGGCGTCTCGCCAACCTTGGGCTGACGTGATGGTCGTACTTGCACTGTTACCCAGCCCGACTAAGGAGTCGAGTAGATGTTGAGCGGTGCCCCCATCTGTATCGGCTGAATTTGAGTCAGTCTCGACTCGATCGAGCAGGTAGTTCAATCCCGGCGTGGTCGATGCGACGCGCGACTCCAGTCGCACAACCAGGTCGTCCAGCTCGGCCGATTTGGAGCTAATTCTGACTGCGAGATTGTTGGTAATTGCCAGCTTCTGGGATGAGGTATTCGCACGATTCAGTTGGCTAGTAGCTGAAACTACGTCCTTGTTGATCTCCGTCGAATTCGCCGCTAGTTGACTCAGAAGCTCTTCGAGTTCCGGCATGGCCGTCTCCATTTCAGCTAGAAGCTCCAAGAAACCAGGTTCCTCAGATTCTTGAGCCGCAATCGCACCACGACTGGGGATGTCTAAGGCTGGGGTTACTCCGTTGGGAGGTGCCTCACCGGCACTCGGGGAGTATCGGGCGAATGAGACGTATGCGGGGAGCGCATACTCCTGGCCACTGATGATCGAACGAAGTTGTTCGGTGAGGTCCTCTCGTCCCCGAATCCGACCAGCTTCCGTGTCCGGGAATAGGATCGTCCGAATCTGTCGCACGTCGAAGCTAAGTGCTTGGTTGAGTGAGATTTGTGCAACCGGAAGACCTGTTGCATGGCGTAATCCCAACTCATACATGACGTTCGGGTTCTGGCCAGTTAGGTCTGCTACTACCAAATCCGCCGTGAAGAGCCTCCGCAGTAGCTGGTCGGTGATTTCTCCCGGAGAGACGATCGTGTCGGCTCGCTCCAAAAGAATTTCCACCTCTTGCTTGTCGCATGCAGGCCTAATCACTTCCTCGAAGCGAATGAGTGCCCGCTCGTAGGTGTCCCGTTCTTCCGAGCCATGATCGGCATCGCGATCGCCAATCGGTCCTATCACAAAGCAATCCATCAGTTGTTTCCCCTCGTCACACACGTGTCATGCGGACCGTAGTAGCTGTGCCCGACTGGGCGCTCTTAACTTGAAATAGCAACGTAACTCGACACACCAGTCACGAAGGAATCGGTCTTGGTTCTGTTAAAGCTGAGAAGGTCCATCGTTTTATCTGCGCGGGTTCCTAGGACTCGGTGATCCCTGGGCTACTTTCGCTCCTGACACAGTCGGCAGAAGCCCATCGCTAGGCCCCACGTGCGGGGCGACTGGAAGAACCGGGGGATCCCCGAGGCAGGCCCAATTGCGGGCGGTTCGGTCTACGTCCAGTTCCCCTGTTCGTGGAGCCTTCCTGTGTCGGCTGTTTCATCTAATTCGTCTGTCGCCCGTATCGAGGGGTCCGTTGTTGGCTGGGTGCTGACGCTGTGCCCGGCGGCTGGTGAGGGTGGCGGATCGTTCCGCTACTCGAACCCGGCCCAGCGGGCGTACGTACCGGGTGCACCGGCCGTTGATCCTGAACGGGCGGCTGCTGAGGCTGCTCGGCGTGCTCGATCGAAGCTTCGCCGGTATTGCGCTGCGAACCGGCTCAATCGGCTCGGCACGCTCACCTATCGAGGCGACGGCAACCACGACCCTGCTCTGTTGCGTGAGCATGTAGCAGCGTTCTTTCGTCGGCTCCGTCGAGCGGTCGATTCCGAGTTGCCGTATGTGTGGGTGCCGGAGTGGCACAAGAGCGGCCACGGGCTGCACGTCCATTTCGCGGTCGGACGGTTCGTTGCCCGGTCAGTGATCGTTGATTTGTGGCCTCACGGGTTCGTACACATCAAGCTGCTCGGTGATCTGCCTGTCGGGTCGGGGGCGGTTGCGCAGGCACGGAAGGCTGCGGGGTATCTGTCGAAGTACGTCGGCAAGTCGTTCGCTGATGATGACCGGATCCCGGGATTGCACCGCTACGAAGTCGCCCAGGGGTTCCAGCCTGGAACGGTTCAGGTCGCTGCACGGACTCTTGAGGGGCTACTCGAGGTGGCGTCGGAGCGGATGGGCGGGCAACCAGAGACGGTGTGGACTTCGGCTGAGGCTGACGGGTGGGAAGGTCCACCGGCGGTGTGGGTGCAATGGCGGGGCTAAGCGAGGCTGACATTACTGCTTGGGTTGAGGCGTCTTGTGCGGCTCAAGGTGTTCCGGTCAAGGTCACTGATCCCGATGCAGTACGCCGAGTGGGCGTCCTGTTGAGGACGGGCGACGCAACCGGGGCGCAAGCGAAGCTGCGCCCGGTGCGACCGCCGCCCTCACAGCCGCCACTGGGGAACGACACGGGACGGATCGAACCGGTTCACCCCGGAACGCTTCACTCCTGCATGATCGAGGACTGTACGGACGATGGCTCGTTGGCGATCGAGGTTGAGTTCGGACCATTGGGCGCCTAGCTGCTCCCCTTGACCGATGTAGCGGGCAAGGTCAGCGGTGCCGGTGTTACGGGCGATCGTGCGACGGTTGGTTCTGAGCCGCTCCTCGATCGGGTTTCGTGCCGCCATCCACTCCCGCGCAGTAACCGCTTTGGCTGCGTAAAGCCCGGCGAGTTCTTCGAGTTGAGCTTCATCGGAGGCGATCTGTTCGGACAACGCTGCACTCGTGTCGTCTTTCGCCTGGGCGTCGGTGAGGGCTCGTGCGAGGTCAGGGGTGTCGAGACGGTGCAGCACAGCCTTGTAAATGAGTTCCTCGACCCGGTCAGCGGAGATACGGATCCCGCCACACCCGCCTGCACCGGGCATGGTGCGACAGACATAGGACCTCCGAGTTTTCGAGGGGTGAGACACCAACGTCGTGCCACATTCTGAGCAGCGCAGCATCCCTGAGAGCAGGTAGCTGCGAGCGGTGCGGTTCGTGCGTCTCGATGGGTCATCAAGAATCGCCCGAATACGTGCGGTTTGAGCGGGGGTTATGATTGCTGGCCACTTGCCTTGGCCTACGATCTCGCCTCGGTGTTCTCTCTGGCCAGAGATCCGAGCCGAGCGCAGCATCTGACGCAGAGTCGATGGCCCCCACTCCGCAGCAGAACCAGACGTTGCGACGCCTTCGTCGTTCAGCCACTGGGCAAGTGAGAACAGGCTCTCGCCGGCGAGGAATCTTTCGGCCATCTGGGTCACGATCACTGCCTCGTCGGGTCGGACAGTTACTCGGTCGTCGCTGTAGCCAAACGGACGGTTACCACCGCCCATCATCGGTACCCCGGCCGCAGCGAGTTCGTCCATCTTGCGGCGCATACGGCGTGACTTCGACGCAGACTCATTTGCCGCTACCGCCGACAAGAGTCGTAACACCATCAATC
>JBATWQ010000068.1:0-1786 GCA_049672765.1 Microthrixaceae bacterium
CCCCGGTCGGAACCTGATTGACGGGTTCACGTCGTAGTCTGGTCGGCTGTGTTCGAACCGTCCCACCATGTGACCCTGATTCCCGGTGATCCGTGGCGGACGACATCGCTGGCATTTTGGAACGGACACCCACCGGCTGGTCCGGATCTGACGCAATCGGCTCTGTTGGCCCTGCCCGGCGACGACGGCGTGTCCGCAGTTTCCAAACCGTGTGAGACGTTTGCGATTTCCGAGGTTCTCGACGACCTGGTCCGCATTCCGGTCGACTCCCCCTCGGCGTCACCATCGGTCAGGGCGTTGGCGGTCGTCGCCCGCTCCGCGCTGGCCCTGATCGGCCGGGGACGCCTGCAACCGCGGATATCTGCCGGGGGCAACGACACCTGGGTCATCGGGCCCCTCGATGAGTCCGATCTGTTACACGTGGCAGAACTGGCCGCGTGGGTGCCGCCGACGCTGCACTGCCACACCACCGAAACGATCGACCCAAGGGTCATCTCTGCCGAGGACGCAGTTCTGGGCATCTACAACTCCATCGCGGACGCAATGCCCCGGACCGCTGCGGCCCCGACGGTCTCACGCCAGACGGCGTGGGCCGGTCGTGACGTGATCGACGTCGCGGACCTCCGGAGCTACCTGGAGGGTGCCGAGGCATCGGACCGGACGATCGTCCGGCTCAAGCTGCAGCTTCCGACCAGCGCGGGTGGACCCTTCCAGGTCGACCTGCAGATCCGCTCGGCCAAGGACCCGGACCTGATCGCAGATGCGTCCGAGATCTGGGCCGGAACGGCACTCGGGTTCGACGAACGCGCCGAAGCCGACATGTTGTTGGTGCTACGCAGGGCGACCGCGCTCTGGGCACCTTGTGCAGCGCTGCTCGAACAGTCCGAGCCGACCAGCATCGAAGTCTCCGACGACGACGCCATGGACCTGTTGGGAGACCTGGCCAATGACCTGCGCGGGGTCGGAATAGAGGTCATGGCGCCGCTCGCGCTTATGCCCAAGGTTTCGAGCAGCGCACACGTGAGCGCTCCACCCCAAACGACCGACACGGCATCCGGGTTCGACCTGCGCAGCGTCTGTGAGCTGACGTGGTCGGCGACGATCGACGGTGAACCACTCACCGACGAGGAACTTTCCCTGATCGCCCAGAGCGGGCGCAGGTTCCTCGAACTCCGGGGCTCGTGGGTGGTCGTCGACGACAACGTCGTGCGTCGCCTGGGTCGGACCGAACAGATCTCTGGCACCGACGCCCTGGCGGCAGCGCTCAGCGGCGACGTCGTCAGCGGTCACGACCTGGTGCCGGTATCGGTGGCGACCCCGCTGCTGTCGCTGGCCGAGTTGATGCGCGGCGCATCAACTCGCCACGAACTCATGGAGCCTCCGGGGTTGACCGCCGAATTGCGCCCCTACCAGCGCAGCGGCATCGCCTGGTTGAGCGAGATGCTCGACCTTGGTTTCGGTGGGGTCCTCGCCGATGACATGGGCCTGGGCAAGACCATCCAGTTGATCGCCGTACACCTGCACCGCCAGGCGGACTCCTCGGCTCCGACGCTGGTCATCTGCCCCGCCGGCCTGGTCGGCAACTGGCAGCGGGAGTTCCAGAAGTTCGCCCCGGGGGTCGTCGTGCACCGCTACCACGGCAGCGACAGAACGCTCGGAGTCATCGGCTCCGACGAAGTGGTGATCACCACCTACGGGATCATGCGACGCGACATCGACGTGCTCGGTGGGCGCGAGTGGGGAATGGTCGTCGCGGACGAGGCCCAGCAGGTCAAGAACCCCAACT
>JBATWQ010000069.1:0-11518 GCA_049672765.1 Microthrixaceae bacterium
GACCAGATCCGCAACTTGCTGTCGCAGTATCCGATCCGGACCCGCCTTTCTCTGAGCGGAACCCTGGTGGTCGCCCGCGACATCGCCCACGCCAAGCTCAAGGAACGTCTCGATGCTGGCCTCGGGCTGCCCCAGTACGTCAAGGACCATCCGATCTACTACGCAGGTCCGGCGAAGACCCCCGACGGAATGGCGTCGGGCAGTTTCGGTCCGACTACGGCGGGGCGAATGGACAGCTATGTCGACCTACTGATGGCCAATGGTGGCGGCTTCGTGACTCTGGCCAAGGGCAATCGCTCGGCCCATGTGCGCAAGGCCTGCGCCGAACACGGCGGCTTCTATCTGGGGTCGATCGGTGGTCCGGCGGCGATCCTTGCCCAGGACGCGATCAAGCACGTCGAGGTTCTCGAATATCCCGAACTCGGCATGGAGGCGATCTGGAAGATCGAGGTCGAGAACTTCCCGGCGTTCATCATCACCGACGACAAGGGTAACGACTTCTTCGCCGACCTGCTCTGACCTGCCCGAGCCGACCTGCCGGAGCCGATCTGCTCTGACCTGCCCCGAAGCCGGCAGCGGGTCTACTCGGCCGATTTTGGACGAAGGCGGATCAGGCAGCGGGTGCGGCGGTCGTGCCTCTATCAGGTTCGTCGTCGGCTGCGTTCCAGAGTCGGGCGAATGCGACTCCCTCTGAGCTTGCAAGGACCGCTCTGGTCGTCGCGTATGCGAGTTCGGCGACTTCGGCGTTGCCACCGGAGCGGAGCATATTCAGACCGTGAACCTCGGACTCGCGACACGATGGCCTGATCGTCAGGACCTTCGCACCGGCTTTTTCGGCCTTCTTGATCTCGCACTCCATCCTCCGATCGAAGTACTCGCGATGCAGACGCAGATGGACGGGTGGAAGGTCGTCCCGGTCAAGCGCCATGGGGGCGGCGACGATGATCAGCTTGGCTCCCTCGTCGACTGCAACATCGAGATTGGTCGACGAGTGCGCGGTGCCGTCGATCAACAGTCGACGGCCACAACGCACCGGGGGGTACAGCACCGGCACAGATGCCGACGAGCGCATCGCGTCGGGAAGTGCCATACGTGGCTCGCCGGAGTTACCCAGGATGAAGCGCCGACCGGTGACGATGTCGAATGTGCACAGGCGTAGCTGTTCGTCGGGCCACTCCTCGCCGGTCCAACGAACGAACTCGCTGCGCTGTTCGGTGACCGACCCGAGCCCGCCGCGGTAGAAGCGCTGCAGGGTTGTCGGATGGGTCATAGGCGGCCAGTGCATCACGGTCCGCTGCGCCACATACCCTGAGCCCACCAGACGTCGGGCGAATCCCAGAGGGGTGCGCCATCCCTGGCTGAAGATGACATCGGGACGGAAGAACGGCTCGTCTGCCATGAACGGGTTCTCGTCGGCCTGGGCCAGCCGCCAGACCTCGTCCAGATCCTTGCCACTGCGGAGGATCGATCCGACGATGGATCCAGCCGAGGTTCCGACCACCAGGTCTGATCCCGCCGGATCCAGACCCGCGTCCATGAGCGCCTTGACGACACCCGCGTGGTACGCGATTCCAACGGTTCCACCAGCACCCAGGACCAGGGCGGTCCGTGCTCCCGACCGGTCGTCCCAATTACTTGCCACCCTCAACTGCCTCTCGCCGAAGTGCCTTGCCCACCAGCTCTGAACCGGCGCTGAATCGAATTCGGAATTTTACCGGGAAGAGTGCGCAAACTGGCGTTCCTGAGAGGCAACGGGGTGATCTACCTGCCGGCGGCCTAGTGTCGACGGACAGATGTCCGCCAGAAAGTCCTCACGAATCCTCGTTGGTCTCGCCCTCTTGATCGGCTTCGTGTTCGGGACCTCCTCAATCGCCGGTGCGCACGCTGTCCTGCTTTCGATGTCACCGGAACCCGAGGCGGTTCTGGCAGAGCCGCCCCCCGAGGTGGTTCTGGCGTTCAGCGAACCGGTTTCGGCCACCGCCACGGCGATCCGGGTATTCGACCCGACCGGGGCCGAAGTCTCGGGCGTCAAGCCGTCGGTCGAGAACTCGGTTCTGAGCGCGAAGCTTCCGACGCTGAAGGTCACCGGTTCATACACGGTCGCATGGAAGGTCGTGTCCGACGACGGTCACGTGGTATCGGGCGCATACCTGTTCCACCTGAAGGAGGCGACTCTCAAGGCACCCCTAGAGGTCGGTGATGCCGGGGTTGCCGTGATGCCGCGGGTCCTGAAGGCCGTCGGAGCACTGCTGAGCTGGGCTGGTCTCGTCTTTGTCCTGGGAATGTGCGCCCTCGCCGTGAAGGGCTCGTTCGCCAGGACCCGTGTACTGGCGGGGCTCGGGGTGTTGACCCTTGGCACTCTGATTTCCTTCGGAGGTTCGCTTCTGGCCATCGGCTCGGGTCTGGGGGAAAGCCTCGATGTAGCGCTTGGTACCAACAGCGGTAAGTCGTCGCTCGTGGCGCTGATTCTGTCCGTGGTGGTTCTTGTGGTGGCCGCGGGAGTTGGCCGACGTTCGACGCGGCTGGCGATCCAGGTGGGCGCAGCCCTGGTCCTGATCGCTGTGGCTCTTGAAGGGCACGCCCTTGCACTTTCCCCCATCCCATTTTCGGCGACACTCACGGTCATTCACATCGCAGCTGCGATCGCATGGCTGGCCGGTCTCATCTGGATAGAGCAGCGCAGCAGAATTGCCTCTCCCGAGGAGCTGGCGGACGATGTCCGGAGACGCTCACCCTGGGCCATGGGACTGGTTCTGGCTCTGCTGGCTTCTGGCGTGGCGCTGCTGATCAAGCGGGTGCCAGTGGCAGATCTGTTGAGCTCCGGATACGGCCGCCTCGGAAGCGTCAAGCTGATCCTGTTGGCGATGGCGGTTCCGCTGGCTTGGATGAACCGCTCGATGTTCATTGCGCGACCGAGCACCGTCGGCGATGGTACAGGCAGTGAATTGGGCGACGATGAAGCCGGAGCCGTGGTCGAAGTCGGGATCACCCACACGCGAGCCCAAGCTGTCGCAGAGTCAGAGGCTGTCGCAGAGACAGGGTCAGGATCAGATGGAGACGTCGAGCGGGGGGCCCAAGCGGTCGCAACCCGATTCCGCACGAGCGTCCATATCGAGATGCTGATACTGGCGGCCGCTCTGATCGCCGGCTCCGTCCTCGCCCAGATTTCACCGCCCGGTGATGCCGCCGGAGTCGGCGGAGGCTCGTTCAGTCAGAAGCTGGCATTCGGCGAAGGCCAGGTTGAGTTGACAGTGGACCCCGGAACCCGAGGCATGAACGAGATGCACGTGACGACTCTGGGCCCCGACGGTCGTCTGATGGCAGGCATCGAGGACCTGGCTCTGTCAATGAGCCTGGAAACCAAAGACATAGGCCCGCTCAAACCCGTCATGCAGGAGATCGTTCCGGGACATTCGGCCACCTATGCCCGGTTCCCGTTCTCGGGTGAATGGAAGGTCGTAGTTTCGGCGAAAGTAGAGAAGTTCACCGAGCTGACCGCGACCTTCGACGTCTCGATCGGCGACTAGGCGCGGCGCAGCCCGGCGCAACCCGCCCCACAGTTGTCAAGGGGAGTCCGATCTTTGCACGACCATTCCAGAAAAATCGTCTGGGAACTATTTGTGCGCACGGAACGACTAAGTCCGTATCCCCCCGAGATATCTGGAGATACGAAAGATGCTTTTCAACGCAAAATCACCTGTAGTTCCCCGCGCCCACAAGCGCGTGGGCCTCGGGCGCCGGGTCGCTGTTGGTGCAACTGTTGCCGTCGGTGGCTTGGCGATGTTGTCCGGCGCCGCGTCGGCACACATCACGCCGCAAGACCCCGAGGGCCCCGCCGGTGGCTACATGACGACGGCGTTCAAGGTTGGGCACGGCTGTGAGGGCTCGCCGACCACCAAGGTAGAGATCAAGATCCCTGACGGAGTCCTGTCCGTTGCTCCCCAGCCGATCGACGGCTGGGAGTTGACTACTACCAAAAAGACCCTCGATCCGCCGATCGATTCAAACGGCACCAAGGTCACCGAGACCGTTGGAACGGTCACCTGGGCAGGGGGCAACCTGCCGGCCGATCAGCTCCAGATGTTCTGGCTGTCCATGAAGCTGCCGGATGGAAAGGCGGGCGACGTGCTGTCCTTCCCCGTGGTGCAGACGTGCGAGGCCGGGGAGACCGACTGGATCGAGATCGCAAAGCCCGGCGAGGCCGAGCCGGAACACCCAGCGCCGACCATCACGCTCACCGCGGCCACGGATGATCATCATGGCTCCAGCGCTGGCGATTCCGTTTCCAACGACTCGACGGACTCGAGTGCGAGCGAGTCTGCGACTGAGGGATCAACGGAAGCCACCTCATCGAAGAGTGACTCAGATGACGACTCCAACGGCAACGGCTTGGCGATAGGTGGAATCGTGCTCGGGGCCCTTGGTCTTGCCGCCGGCGGAGCAGCGTTCGCGAAGGCCTCGAAGAAGAGCTGACCAGCCTCGAAGCCGATGGACCGTCGATCACGGGTCAACAAAGTGATCGGCGGTCCATCCGACCCTGACATAGTCGCGGTCCTGCGTCTGGTGCCCTCGGCTGGATTCGAACCAGCGACCTACCGCTTAGGAGGCGGTTGCTCTATCCCCTGAGCTACGAAGGCGGGAATGGCTCCGTTGGTTTTGGAACCGCCGGGGATTCTAGGCGGAGTAGACGCCGCGGACCGATGCGAACCGGCTGACTACGGTGTGACCCATGCCAGATTCGGTGGAGCAGCCAGCAGTGCCCGACGTGATGGACCGGGTGGTCCTCCGGAGTCGGCCCGACGGGCTGCTCACCTGGGAAGACGTCGAGTTGGTGCAGGTTCCTCTGCCCGAGCTAGCCGACGGAGAGGCGCTCATCCGTAACGACGTGATCGGCATAGACGCAACGGTGCGCTCGTGGTTGAGCCCGGCCAGGGGGTACCTACCTCCGGTCGAGATCGGTGAGGCAGTTCGCAGCGCCAGCGCCGGAACGGTCATCGCAAGTCGTTGCGATGCGTACGGTGTCGGAGACGTCGTGACGACTCTGGCTGCGTGGGAGCAGTACTCGATCGTCAAGGACGACTACTTCACCACCCGCCTGGGCGGACCCGACCCCGACTACGACCTGGCGGGACACATCGCTCTGTACGGCTCGACCGGATGCACGGCCTACATCGGCATCGTCGACGTGGGGAAGGTCGTCGCCGGAGACACTGTCGTCGTTTCCGCGGCGGCCGGAGCCACCGGAACCATCGCCTGTCAGATAGCCAAACTGCTCGGGGCCCGGGTTATCGGCATCGCAGGATCGGATGACAAATGTGCCTATCTGATCGATGAACTCGGCCTGGACGGCGCCATCAACTACCGCACCGAGAACATCGCCGGACGGCTCAAGGAGTTGGCGCCCAAGAAGGTCGACGTGTTCTTCGACAACGTCGGAGGCGAGATTCTGGACTCGGTACTGGCGAGGATCGGCCTGCACGCCCGGGTGGTTCTGTGCGGTGCGATCGCGGTTTACAACGAGACGGGGCGCACCCCGGGTCCGTCCAACTATCTGAACCTGCTCCAACAGCGGGCGACCATGACCGGCTTCTTGGCCATCGACGACGTGCCTCGGTTCGGCGAGATCGGTGAACAGCTGCGGAGATGGGTCGACGAGGGCCGCCTCACCTACCGGGTCCACTATTTCGATGGACTCGAATCCTCGGTCGATGCGCTGAACGCGATGTTCACGGGAGCCAACACCGGAAAGATTCTGATCCGACCGTGACAGGTACGATCGAACCACGGGGCCGGCGCCGTTGGCTCCTGTGAGACTCTCCGCACAACAGCGAGGCCCGATGGCAGTTGCAGACTTGGTGAAGATCGTCGAGGTCGGACCTCGGGACGGACTCCAGAACGAGCCGTCGATACTCGGGGCCTCCGACAAGGTTGAACTGGTCGATCGACTGGTTGAAGCGGGCATCAGTGCAATAGAGGTCACGTCCTTCGTGCGCCCGGATCGCATCCCTCAACTGAGTGACGGCGCCGAGGTCTTCCCGGCGGTCGAGAAGGTGCCGGGAGTCCGTTACATCGCACTGGTTCCCAACCTGCGGGGACTGGAATCTGCCCGCGAGGCGGGCGTCACCGAGATGGCTGTCTTCGCTGCGGCGAGCGACGCTTTCAATCGTTCCAACCTTGGCCGGGGAACCGACGAAAGCCTCGCCATGTTCGCCGAGGTCGCAGGTGAGGGCCGCAAACTGGGGATGACGGTGCGCGGCTACGTGTCGACAGTTCTGGGTTGTCCGTTCCAGGGAGAAGTTCCGCTCGCCGACGTGCAGAACGTCCTGGACGCGATGGACAAGATGGGCTGCGACGAGATCAGCCTCGGGGACACGATCGGAGTGGGGCGACCCTCCGCGGTGGTCGGCCTGATTGCCGCCGCCAGCGCGGTGGTGGAGCCGAGTCGCATCGCCGTCCACTTCCACGACACCTATGGGATGGGACTCGCCAACTCACTCGCGGCGATTGGCGAGGGGATCAGAACGGTCGACACTTCGGTTGGCGGGCTGGGCGGCTGCCCGTTCGCCGGCCCTGGAGCCAAGGGAAACCTGGCCACCGAGGACCTGGTCTATGCGCTGGCAGGCACCGAGAACGACACCGGCGTCGACTTGGACGCGCTCGTGTCGATCAACGATTGGCTCGCCGGAAAGATCGGTCGACCGCTGCCGTCCCGTTCGGCCTCGGCGCTGCTGGCCAAACGGTCACGCTGAGTAGCGCGCGCCTGGGTTGGCCAGGGCCGGAGCATGGGTAATCTCGGGGCCATGTCGCCAAGAGTTCTCTGGAGTCCGCCAAGCGATGCGTCACAGACGACGGCGATGGGTCGGTTCGCTTCGCAGTGCAGCACCCGAACCGGGCTGGACCTGTCTGATTACCGTTCCCTGTGGCAGTGGTCGGTCGACAACATTGACGGGTTCTGGACCTCGGTGCTGGATTACTTCAAGGTCGACTACGACGGTGATCCGGCCGTGGTGCGGGTTGGAGACGAGATCTCGTCGACCCGATGGTTCCCGGGACTGTCGCTCAATTACGCAGGTCACGCGCTCCGCTCGATCGGCCTGGGCGGCACCCCAACCGATGATGGCTCCGGCGGTTACGACGACTCCGACGACCCCGACAAGTCCCTGGACGAGGGCACGTTGCCGGCGATAATCGCGGAGTCGCAACTCTGGGGGGCCAGGTCGCTCGACCGCAATGAGTTGCGCAAGGCGGTCGCCGAGTTCCAACGGGGACTCATCAAGCTGGGGCTCAAGCGTGGCGACGCCGTCGGGGCATACCTGCCGAATCTGGCCGAGACGATAATCGCGTTCCTGGCGTGCGCCGGACTCGGCGTGACCTGGGCATCTTGCGCGCCGGAGTTCGGACCGCGGGCAGTGGTGGACCGTCTCGTGCAGCTGCAACCGAAGTTGCTGCTCGCCGTCGAGGGCTACCGCTACGGCGACAAGTTGGTCGATCGTCGGGCCGACCTAGCCGAGATCATCTCGCAGCTTCCGTCGCTGCAGGCGACAGTCGTGCTTCCGCCACCGGGTGCGGAGGTATCGACAGCGGATGCGCTGAGTTGGGGCGGGTTCATCGCCGCCGGCCCGGGTGGTCCACCCGCGCATGGTCCCATTTTCGATCAGGTCCCGTTCGAGCATCCTCTATATGTACTGTTCTCGAGCGGCACGACAGGCACTCCCAAACCTATCGTGCACGGCCACGGCGGAATCCTCATCGAGCACCTCAAGACGCTCGGGCTGCAGTCTGACCTGGGCCCGGGTGACCGGTTCTTCTGGTTCAGCACCACCGGATGGATGATGTGGAACCTGCTGGTCAGCGCGCTCACGGTCGGGTCCGCGGTCGTGTGCTTCGACGGCGACCCGATCCGACCGGACCCGTCCGCGCTCTGGGACCTTGCGGCGCGGACGGGAACCACCTACTTCGGAACCAGCGCGTCTTACCTGATGGCAGAACGCTCACGGGGAGCGCAACCAGCTGTCGAGTACGACCTGTCCCGGGTCAAGGCGATCGGCTCGACCGGGTCCCCGCTTCCTCCCGCCGGGTTCAGCTGGGTTGCGGACAACTTCGGGCCGTCGGTTCAGCTCGCATCGATCAGCGGCGGAACCGACGTCTGTTCGGCGCTGGTCGGGTCCGCTCCGCTGGTCGAGGTCTGGGAGGGCGAGATTTCCTGCCGTTACCTGGGTGCGGCGATCGACTCCTACGACACCGATGGCAAACCGCTCGTCGATGTTCAGGGCGAACTGGTCATTACCGAACCCATGCCGTCGATGCCCATCGGTTTTCTGGGTGACGAGGATCGGTCTCGCCTGAAAGCCTCGTATTTTGAACGGTTCCCGGGGGTCTGGGCCCACGGCGACTGGGTGACAATCACCGATCGCGGGTCCTGCATTATCAGTGGCCGCTCCGACGCGACCCTGAACCGCGGGGGAGTGCGCCTCGGTACCTCGGAGTTCTACGCCGTGGTCGAGTCGACCGACGCGATAGCAGACAGCCTGGTCATCCACCTGGAGGACGCCGACGGAGGGCCCGGCCGCCTACTGCTCTTCGTCGTGATGGCAGAGGGCGCGAGCCTGACTGATGAACTTGTGGGCGAACTCCGCGCGCTCGTCCGCAACGACCTATCGCCACGACACGTGCCGGATGAGATACGCCCCATCCGGGTCGTTCCCCGTACCCTATCCGGCAAGAAGGTCGAGGTGCCCGTCAAGGCCGTTCTGCGCGGAGCAGATCCTGCCGATGTCGTCAGCCTGGATTCGCTGACGGACCCTACTTCGCTGGACCAGTTCGTAGGTCTTGCCCAGGCGTAGCCCGGACCCGGCGCAACGTAGCTCCCGGCGTGCCGATCTCGTGGGACGGCCTCGTGTGCCGGCCCACTGCACCAGCATGCGTGGAGCAGTGGTCGTGGGGTGCGCTGGTCAGTCGTCGTGGGATGGTCGCCGTCGGGTCTGCTTTGTCTGGCTCCGTTGACGCTTCGCCTCCATCCGGCGCACCTGCGAACCGCGGGTCGCCCTCGTGGGACGCCTCGGCCGGACCGGGACCAGCGCGTTGCGCAGGCGGGCAGCGAGTCGCTCCCGGGCGATGGTCCGATTTCGCAACTGTGATCGTTCGTCGTCGCCGACCACCCGGATATCCGGCCCGAAGACGCCGATCAGTCGGTCGCGTTGGTACTCCGACAGGGTCCGTGAGCCAACAATGTCGAAGCGCAACTCAACCCGGGTGGCTGCTTTGTTGGCGTGCTGGCCGCCGGGTCCTCCACTCGTCGAGAACCGTTCCAGGATCTCTCCCGCCGGAATAATCAGGCCGGGACGAACCGGCAGATCATCTGCTGCCACCGGTCACTTCGCAAGCAGGTGCGGGGCGTGCTCGGCAACCGCTGCCAGGACTTCGCGCTTGGATGGATTGACCAACGCCGCGCCTGCGAGTCCGCCCACAACAACCGTCGGAACGGTCTCGTTGCCGTTGGCAACGGACCTCACCACTGCGGCGCCGGAGGGGTCCTCCCAGATGTTGACCATCGTCATCGGCAGGTCGAGTTTGTTGAGCTTGGCGATCAGTCGTGAGCAGAACCCGCAGCCGGGTCGCCAGAAGACGACGATGCTCTCGGTCTGGTCTGGCGGTGTTGAATCAGACTCTGCCGGGTCGGAGGGATCCATGTGGCCAGAGTATCGGTCGACCGGCAACCAGGCAGGCGCCCGGGGGTCACTGATGCGCGTATGGTTCAGCCAATCGCTCCCCGACTAGCCTGATAGGACACGCGGACGGAATCCCGGCCCGTGGGATTAGGGGCAATTTGTGTCAGTCGACTTCGCCACCGACTCGATCGAGTCGACCGAAAGTGACCAGAAGCTTCCGCACGGGAAGATCAATCTCTTCACATCGATTCCGTTCTTCCTGCTGCACCTGGTGCCGCTGCTGGCGATATTCACTGGCGTCGACAGGACCGCATGGATCCTCCTGGCGGCGACCTTTTGGATCCGGATGTTCTTCATCACCGGCGGCTACCACCGTTACTTCTCCCATCGCTCGTTCAAGACTTCACGTGCGTTCCAGTTCATCCTCGCGTTCGGGGGCGGGACGGCTATCCAGAAGGGGCCGCTGTGGTGGGCAGGGCAGCATCGTCACCATCACCGCTTCGCGGACACGTTGAAGGATCCACACACGCCGAAGAAGGGCTTCTGGTGGAGCCATGTCGGCTGGATTCTGTGTGACGAGACCTCGGCAACGCCTGAGAACTCAATCAACGATTTCCAGAAGTATCCGGAACTCCGTTATCTGAACAACCACGACTGGACCGCCCCCGCCACGATGGCGCTGATCTGCACTCTCATCGGCGGCTGGTCGGGGCTCCTGATCGGGTTCGTACTGTCGACGGTTCTGCTCTGGCACGCAACCTTCCTGATCAATTCTCTTGCCCACGTCTTCGGGTCTCGTCGCTTTGAGACCACGGACACCAGTCGTAACAAATTCATGTTGGGGCTACTCACGATGGGCGAGGGTTGGCACAACAACCACCACTCGGCCCCCTATGTCGCCCGACAGGGGATCCGTCGTCACGAGATCGACTTGACGTGGTACATCCTCCTGGGACTCGAGAAACTCGGCATCATCTGGGATGTGAAGCGGCCGCGAACTCAGGTCGCAGCCGATCTCAGGGAGTAACTCCGCGCGTGGGCAGGTAGCGATTGGCGGGTCCCGACGGGGCCCGCCAAGCGGCGTTTTTGGCCTTAGTCGAATCCGTAGTTGAACGCAAATCCGCGAAATCCAGCGGTTGTGAATTTCGGCACAAGTGTGTGACGGAGTGTTACAAATTCGTCTCAAGTTCGTAATACTGTCTCCTTGTCGTCACATGGCGACGCTGGGAAACACGAACGCACACACACAAAGGGCGATTCACATGAACTCAACATCTTCTTCCACTTCTGCGCGCGTCGACACGTCTGCCGCCATTGATTCAAAAGATCTCGGGTCACATACCCGAGGTGGGCCCGGTGACCCGAGTAGTAGTCAGGCGCCGGCCGCTCGCCCAGGACGTCGATTCCGTCGCTCTGGTCTGCTGGTCGGTGCCGTAATGGTTGCGCTGATGGCGACAGCCTGCTTCCCCACGAGCCCGGTCTCGGAGTGGGTGAAGGACGCAAACGGTGACGGGGTCATCAGCAAGTCCGAGGTGGACGCCCAACGGAAGGTCATAGTCGCACAGGTGCTCGCTGCCGTCGCCGCCTCACGGCGCGAGGTCCAGTTGCACCCGGTTCTGGCCTGTATCCGCCACCATGAATCCGACCGAGGCGCCTATCCGTACACGAACGGTTACGCCGCCAAGAACTCACGCAGCACCGCATCTGGTGCTTACCAGTTCATCAACGGAACCTGGCGCAGCGTTTCTGCCAGCGCCGGATTCCCCGGATATAGCACCGCCCGCGACGCACCCTGGTATGTCCAGGATGCCGTGGCGCTGTGGGTCATCCACCACCAGGGACGTTCGGCC
>JBATWQ010000070.1:0-10512 GCA_049672765.1 Microthrixaceae bacterium
TCGGTGGAGTGACCGGCCGAAACCCGCATGACGATGTGTCGCCCATCGTTCCAGTGCTTCCACTTCGAGGACCCGATAGAGGCTGCCGTCATCAACATGCCGGCGCTACGGGGAATCAGAAATCCCGATGCGTCCAGGTCTGAGCCTTCGAGCGCGGTGCGCTCGTAGACCATCGTCACGAGAGCGACGGAGGAGTGGGTTATGGCCTGCAATTCGACTGCGGCTGCGGCACTCAGCTCGGACAGGAGCTCAGCGGCTGCGGGAGCCGGAGTGCAAACAACCACCGCGTCAAAATTCAGGTCGGCGCCGTCACCCAGCGTCAGTCGAACTGTCGACCGACCTGTACCGCTATTGGATGGACGACCTGGTGAGGCGCCGACTGGACCAGCGTCTACCGACGCCTGGTCGGCGGGGTTCAGACCGATTCCGGCGACGGGGCTGCTGAGCCGGAGAGTCACCCCGCGAGCGCGGAGGGCATCGTCGAGAGCCTCGACCAGGCGGCCGGTGCCGCCAAGAAGCGCCCGGAAAATTGGTGGCGGCGCGGCGCTTTCCGTCTCCGTCCTGCAAGCCTCCGCCCTGCCCGTCTCCGCCAAGGCCGCGGCGCGCCTGCGCAGAGCCAGGGTGAGACTGCCACCCTCGGCCGCAGCGCTAGCCAGCTGGGGGGTCACCGACGCCAGACTCAGCCGGTCGACATCTCCGGCGTTGATTCCGCCGATCAGCGGAGCGACGACGTTGTCGACCAGTTCCCGGCCGTAACGCTCGCTCAGGAATTCGCCGATGCTGACGTCCTGATCCGGAGCCGCCCAGTTCCGGTCGACCTCGCTGCTTGCCCGTTCGACGCCGGCAGCCGAGACCAGGCCGGACTCGGCGAGCGGGCCGAACTCGACGGGTACGCCCAGAACCGTGTCGCTCGGAAGAAACCCCAGAGCGCCGTCCACGAACACCTTCGCACGGCCGGTTGCCGGCTGGGTCATCTCATCTGCAAGGCCCAGTTCGTGGCACAGCTCGACGGCGTCGGGCACCCGAGCCAGAAACGCGTCGGCGCCCTCGTCGATCGCGATCGACCGGTCAAGCCCCGGCATGGGGGATGTGAGTATGCGGCCCCCAGGGCGGTCACTCGACTCGAACACGGTCACCTGGACACCTGGTCGGGCGCTCGCCTCCCACGCCGCCGCCAGGCCGGTGATGCCCCCACCGACTATGGCGATCCGGGTCGGATGAGTAGCAGGTGCTTCGGGTCTGGTCATGCGCCAAGTCTCACTGCGGATCGAGGGCCTCGATACGACGGGCGATTGCCGCCATCACGGCGGGGTCGTCGTTGACGACATCGGTCCGGGTGAACGCGAGTCCGCACTCCTTGGCGACCGCGGAGGCTTCGATGTCGAGGTCATAGAGAACCTCGAGGTGATCAGAGGTGAAACCCTGCGGGACGACGATGATCCCCTCGGAACGGCCGGTCTCGGCCAGATCTCTGATCACCGTCAGGATGTCTGGCCCACGCCAGGCGTCGTTGGTTCTTCCCGCCGACTGCCAGCCGAGCCCCCAACCCGCCCAGCGCGACAGTCCGACCTTTTCGGCGACCGCCTCGGCGGACGCATGGAGCCGTTCGGGATACGGATCATCGACGAGCGAACGTTCCGGAAGCGAGTGGGCGGTGAACACAACCTTTGTGCGTTCGGGCATCACCGCGATCCTCTTGGACAGGGCCTTGGCGGTGTAGCTGATGAGCTCGGGTTCCAGGGACCAATCGTCGATGCCGACATACGGCACGCCGATTTCGGCAGCGACCGTCGCTGCCCGCTTGTGGTATTCACCGACGCTCGCCCTTGAGAAATGAGGAGCGAGCACGACGCCAACGATCCGCGAGACCTCGTCCAGAGCAAGGCTCTGCACGCCGTTCTCGATGAAGGGCGCCGCGTGCTTCTGGCCGAGTGCGACAACGAAACCGCCGGGCCTGGAGCGATCCAGCGACTTCTCGATCGCGCCCAACTGGGCGAGGGTGCGCTCCCGCATGGGCGAGATTCCGCCGATCGCGTCGTAGCGGCGCACCAGGTCGTCCAACTGTTCCGCGGCGGGGGGTCTGCCGCGGCGGATGTGGGTGTAGTAGCCCTCGACCTGTTCGGGTGACCCGGGCGTTCCGTACGCCATGACCAGCACCCCGACCGGATGGGTCTGCACCGAACTCACGAGTGACTCACGAGCGCTGGCCTGGGTCAGCGCCGTCCTGGGAATGGACCAGTTCGATCACCCGCTCGAGCACTCCCGGGTCGGTTTCCGGAAGGACGCCGTGACCCAGGTTGAAGATGTGTCCGCCCCTTCCGCCGGGGTTTCCGCCACCTCGGCGTAGAACGTCGAGCACGGCAGGTTCGGTGACCTCCCAACCGGCTGCGACCAGCGCGGGGTCGAGGTTGCCCTGCAGGGTGATGTGGCCCGGAACCCGGGTGCGAGCGTCATCTAGTGGGGTGCGCCAGTCGACCCCGACGACGTCAGCGCCAGCCGCCGCCATGAGGGGCAGGAGCTCTCCTGTGATCACACCGAAATGGATGCACGGAACCCCGAGCTCGGACACGGCGGCGAGCACCTTCGACGAACTAGGCATCGCGAACTTCTCGTAGTCCTGTGGCGACAGTGCCCCGGCCCAGGAGTCGAACAGTTGCGCAGCGGATGCGCCGTTGGTGACCTGGGACGTGATTGATGCGATCGCCAGGTCGGCGAGCTTGTCCATCAGTTCGAACCACAGCTTCGGGTCGGTGTGCATCAGGGCCTTGGTGGCCACATAGGTGCGCGACGGGCGACCCTCGATCAGGTAGCTGGCGACGGTGAACGGCGCTCCGGCGAAGGCGATCAACGGGACTTCCAGTTCTCCCACGAGGTTGCGGACCGTCTGAACCACATAGGGCGTGTCGGTCTCGGCATCCAGGGGACGCAACCGGTCCAGGTCCGTGCGGGTACGGAAGGGCTGTTCGACCACCGGACCCACTCCGGGGGCGATATCGACACCGAAACCGATGCCGTGCACCGGAGTCATGATGTCGGAGTACAGGATCGCTGCGTCGGTGTTGTAGCGCCTGACGGGCTGGAGGGTGATCTCGGTCGCCAGGTCGGGGTCGGCGATTGCCCTCAGAATCGTGCCGGTGCCCCGGATGGCCAGATACTCGGGCAGGGACCGACCTGCCTGGCGCATGAACCACACCGGGGTGCGGTCGGTCTTTTCACCCCGACAAGCTCGAATGAAGGCCGAATCATCAAAATTTCGAGTGGACGAAAGCTGACTCATGGGCCCAAGTCAATCATGTGCCCATGGGGTACGCGGGCGGATACACTTGTCGATCCCCTAATCAGGAGCGCGAGTGGCGACACACCCCGAGCTCGAAGTCGAGCAGGCCTACATCGATCACGCATTTGAATGCTTGGAGGCAGCCCGGCAGAAGGCGGCCTCGATGCGCGAGAGCGTGACCGACGGGCAGGGTGGAACCTTTCAGAACCGCTACGAGCGTGACGTCGTCTGGGAACAGGTCGGAGCGCGGCTCCACCAGCTCGAACTGGGTGAGCGTTCCCTGGTGTTCGGGCGGGTGGATACCGAACCCAGCGAGGAAGAACCCGAGGGTGAAACCTTTCACATCGGTCGTATCGCCGTCTCGGACGAGACAAGCAACCCGATAGTTGTCGACTGGCGTGCTCCAGTAGCCGAAACCTTCTACCGGGCCACCGGACTCGATCCGATGGGTCTACGCCGTCGCCGACACTTCACCAGTCGAGGACGCCAACTCCTGGGTATTGACGATGAACTGTTCGGCTCGGCTACCCAGGCGCTCGACAGCGGGCAGGTCCAGGGCCACGGAGCGCTGATCGCCGCTCTGGAGGACGCCCGTTCAGGGAAGCTGTCCGACATCGTCGGCACGATCCAGACCGAACAGGACCGGATCATCCGCTCGGCGTTGCCGGGGGTCCTGATCGTCCAGGGTGGCCCAGGAACCGGCAAGACCGTCGTTGCGCTACATCGTGCGGCCTACCTGCTCTACTCGCAGCGTTTTCCCCTCGAGGGACAGGGCGTTCTGGTGGTGGGCCCGAACCGGGTGTTCCTCTCCTATATAGAGCAGGTTCTGCCGTCGCTCGGCGAGGCGGGCGTGCAGATTGCCGTTCTCTCGGATTTGATCCCGAATGTCCGGGTCAGTGGCACTGACGCCGTCGAGGTTGGTCGGGTCAAGGGCGACACACGCATGATCAACGTGATCAGGCGGGCTGTGCGGGACAGGGAACGCCCCCTCCGCGAACCGCTTCGGATTCCCTATGGAATCCAGCGCCTGACCGTGTCGGTGGAGGATTCGCGGCGCATTGTCGAGCAGGCCCGTCGTCGGGTTCGTACCCACAACGCCGGTCGCCGTCACGTCGAGCAGATGTTCTTCGAGACTCTCGAACGGGCCTCCACCAACGAGGACAGCTTCGAGGTCATCCGTGACCGGACCCGTCGGGATCCTCTGGTCATCGAGGCGTTGGAGCGGATGTGGCCCGTGCTCACCCCGGCCGAGCTGCTGAACGACCTGTTCGGCTCCAAGGGCCTGTTGCGCTCGGCGGCCCGCAATTTCCTGAGCGAGGAAGAGTGGCTGCTGCTGTACCGGGAGCGTCGACACGATCCGACCCACATCGTGTTTCCCGCCGATGACGCCCCTTTGCTCGACGAGGCGCTGGAGGCGCTGGGTCCTCGACCGCGGCATCAGGATCGCGATGCGGTGCGCACCTACGGCCACATCGTCGTCGACGAGGCCCAGGACCTTTCACCGATGGAGCTGCGCATGCTCGACCGTCGTTCGCTCAACGGTTCCATGACAATCGTGGGCGACATCGCACAGGCCACAGGCGCTTGGCCCCACGACAGCTGGGATTCGGTTCTGGATCATCTGCCGTTGCGTCGCGAACCACGTCGAGCCGAACTGACCGTCGGCTATCGGGTACCCGGGCCGATCATGGACCTGGCGGCGCGCATGTTGGTCCTCGCTGCCCCCGGAATCACGGCGCCAAGTTCGATCAGACACACGGGCGAGCCGCCCCGGTTCGTTCCCAGCACCCCTCACAATCTTGCGGACGACCTGGCCGACGCGGTCCGTTTTGAGATCGCCAACATCGGTTCGGGGAACATCGGGGTGATCGTTCCCGAGTCGATGACCGTCGAGATCGACGAGATGCTCACCGCCGCAGGGATTCCCCACGGCGGAGCGGTGCGGCAGGGCCTCGACAACCAGGTGACCGTCGTTTCGGTGCATCTGGCCAAGGGGCTGGAATTGGACTCGGTTCTGGTGGTCGAACCGTCGCGGATCCTGAGTGAACAGGTTCGTGGCGCACAGTCGCTCTACGTCGCGCTCACCCGGTCGACCAAGCGGCTGACCCTCGTCTACTCCGAACCGCTACCCGAGGTTCTGGCGAGCGACGTTCTGCTGAAATCCTCGACCTCAGGCGAGGACGAGGATCCGGTCGGTGGTGAAGGCTCCGATACCGACGTGGCTGCCATTGATCTCAACGGTGGCGGTCCCGTCGGGGGATATCCCGGTAAGTACTCCGGTGTTTCCGGGAACCAAGGAGTTCTCTTCCAAGAAATCGAGTAGGCCGGGCGTGAATTCCAGCTCTTCTGGGATCCGGTTGATGACGAAGGAACTACCCACCGCGATTTCCGAAAGCGGAATGGAGTCTGGCAACTCGTAGTCGGCTCCGGGGATTGGGTTGCCGTGGGGACAGGTGGTGGGCTCCCCGAGTACCCGGGTGAGTGCCAGTTCGACCGGCTCCGAGATGATGTGCTCCCACTTGCCCGCCTCTTCGTGGGCGTCGGACCACGGCAGGCCGAGTATGTCGGTCAGGAACCGTTCGGCGAGGCGGTGCCGACGGACCACCGTCTCTGCGAGTGCAAGGCCGCTGGGTGTGAGGCTGATGGTCGACCCGACGGTGATCAACGACTCCTGTTCCATGCGGCGGATCATCTCTGAAACCGCCGGCCTGGAGACTTCGAGGCGCTCTGCGATTCGTGCCTGGATGACGCTGATGTCATCCTCGCGGAGCTCCCAGATCGCTTCGCAGTACTCCTCGAAAGCCGGATGAAACTCTCTTGCCTTGGCAGTAGCCATGGCCCGAACTCTAGGCGAGCGGGTGCGAGTTGGCTCGGCTAGTAAAGACCGAGCGGAAAGTACAGTCGGTAATAGGACACGCGTAGCCCGGAAAGGCCTCCAAGGTGGATGAAGCCGAGCAGAATGCCGACGCTGCGTCGTCGCTCGAACTCTTCTCCGAAGCGACGCGCGCCTGGTTCGAGTCGTCCTTCCCCGCCCCGACCGCCGCGCAGGTCCTCGCCTGGGGACCCATCTCCCGTCACGAGAACACCCTGCTGTTCGCGCCAACCGGATCGGGAAAGACCCTCGCCGCGTTCCTGTGGGCGATTGATTCACTCGGCGCCCGTCCGACCGACGAGCCGAACGTGCGGGTCATCTACGTGTCGCCTCTGCGAGCCCTGGCCGTCGATGTCGAGAAGAACCTGCGCAGCCCCATCCGCGGGGTAGCGCTGGCGGCCGCCCGACTGGGTCTCCCCTTCGTCGAGCCCACCGTCGGGGTGCGCACCGGGGACACCTCTGCGTCGGAGCGCCGCTCGCTGGTGCGCAACCCGCCGGACATCCTGATCACCACCCCGGAGTCGCTCTATCTGATGTTGACCTCGGCGGCCCGCGAGACGTTGTTGGGTGTTGAAAGCGTGATCATCGACGAGATCCACGCCTTGGCCCCGACCAAGCGGGGCGCTCACATGAGCCTGACCTTGGAGCGGCTCGATCACTTGATAGCGACACGAGGGCTGATCGGCGGCTCGGACTTGCCCCCGAGAGACGCCTCGGCGCCGGGCAGCGGGGCAGTTGCCCGCAAGCCGCAACGAATCGGGCTCTCAGCGACCCAGCGGCCCCTCGAGATCGTCGCCAAGTTCCTCGGGGGTCAGGCCCCGGTCACGATCATCGATGCCGGGATGCGCAAGACGCTCGACATCGAGGTTGTGGTGCCCGTCGAGGACATGGGCGCAGATGGCAGTTCAATCTGGCCGCACATGCACCCCGAGTTGCTCCGTCTGGTCGAGGAGCACCGCTCGACGCTGATCTTCGTCAACGCCCGGCGACTTGCCGAGCGACTCGCCGCCCGCCTCAACGAACTCGAAGAGGAATCGCGCTTCGAGGCGTTGGAGGCGGCTTCGGAACGGGAAGGGTTAGAACTCGATACCGAACCGGAGCCGAGGCCCGCCGCAACGACGTCGTCCACAGGAACAGCGGACCCGTCCGATGGGCACGAGCTGGTCATGGCTCACCACGGTTCGCTGTCCCGCGAGCGACGGCTGATTGTCGAGGACCGGCTCAAGTCGGGTGAACTTCGGGGTCTGGTTGCGACGAGCTCACTCGAACTCGGGATCGATATGGGTGCGGTGGACCTGGTGATTCAGGTCGAGTCTCCAGGCTCGGTCGCGTCCGGACTTCAACGGATCGGCCGCGCGGGGCACCAGGTCGGCGCCCCGAGCCGGGGACGGATCTTCCCCAAGCACCGGGCGGACCTGCTCGAAGCCGCAGTTGTTGCGGAGCGAATGACCGACGGCCTGATCGAACGCACCCGCGTTCCCATCAACCCCCTTGACGTCCTTGCCCAGCAGATTGTGGCGTGCTGTGCGCTGGACGACTGGAACGTCACCGACCTATACGACGTGTGTCGCCGCTCCGCGAACTTCGCGACGCTCTCGCGGGAGCTGTTCGACAACACCCTCGACATGCTCGCCGGGCGGTACCCGGCCGAGGAGTTTGCCGAACTCCGACCCAGAGTGGTCTGGGACCGACTCGAAGGGACGGTCCGCGGTCGTGCGGGCGCCCAGCGCCTGGCGGTCACCTCTGGTGGAACGATTCCCGACCGCGGGCTGTTCGGAGTCTTCCTTCCCGACGGAACCAGGGTCGGTGAGCTGGACGAGGAGATGGTCTATGAATCGAGACCCGGGGAGACGTTCCTGTTGGGAGCGTCGACGTGGCGGATCGAGGAGATCACCTTCGAACGCGTCGTGGTCACACCCGCGCCCGGGATGCCCGGGCGGATGCCGTTCTGGCGCGGTGACGGTCCAGGCAGGGAGGCCGAACTCGGACGTGCCCTGGGCGAGTTCGTCCGAGAGATCCGGGCATTGCCAGTGCCCGATGCGATGCAGCGGCTGAGGACTCGTAACGCGCTGGACGACACGGCCGCCGGAAACGTCCTGCGCTATCTCGCAGAGCAGTCCGAAGCCACCGGCGCGGTCCCCGACGATCGGACCCTGGTCGTCGAACGGTTCCGGGACGAGATCGGCGACTGGAGGATCTGTATCCATTCGCCCTTCGGTGCCCGGGTCCACGCTCCCTGGGCGACCATCATCCGGGCTCGGGCGGACGAGCACTTCGCCCACCTCGGCGAGAGTGGGGCAGCAGAGGTGCTCTGGTCCGACGACGGGATCGTCCTGCGGCTTCCCGAGGCCGCCGAGAATGTTCCGGTGGAGGTGATCGTCCCTGACCCCGACGAGATGGAGTCCGAGCTGATCGCAGCGTTGCCCAGCACCGCGACCTTCGCGGCCCATTTCAGAGAGGCCGCAGCGCGAGCCCTGTTGCTACCGCGGCGACGTCCGGACCAACGCACCCCTCTGTGGCAGCAGCGTCAACGGGCAGCCGACCTTCTGGGCGTCGCAGCCAAATACCCGTCGTTCCCGATCCTGTTGGAAACCACTCGTGAGTGCTGCAACGACGTCTTCGACCTGCCCGCTCTGCGACAGGTGCTCGGCGAGGTCCGAAGTCGACGGATCAGGGTCGTGGAAGTTGAGACCGCAACGGCATCACCGTTTGCCAGGTCCCTGCTGTTCGGGTGGATTGCGGTGTTCATGTACGAGGGCGACGCACCGCTCGCCGAGCGTCGTGCAGCGGCGCTGTCACTCGACCGGGAATTGTTGCGTGACCTGCTCGGAGCGGATGAGCTCCGATCGCTCCTCGACCCCGAAGTGGTCGAACTCGTCGAGCTCGAGCTGCAGCGGCTGGTCCCGGAACGCAGAGCGAGGGATCTGGACGAGGTCCACGACCTGTTGAGGATCCTCGGACCAATGTCCCTGGGCGAAATCGCTGAACGTGTGAGCGCGGAGCACGCCGCCGCAGTAGTTGGATGGCTCGACACGCTCATCGAGTCCCGCCGGGCGATAGTGGTCTCAATCGCCGGTCACGCCCGGTTCGCGGCTGCCGAGGACGCCGGTCGGCTCCGCGACGCGCTCGGGGTGGCTGTCCCCCTTGGACTGCCTGCAGTGTTCACCGAGCCTGTCGAGGGGGCACTCGGGCAGTTGATCGAACGGTTCGCCCGGACGCATGGTCCGTTCACGTTGGCGCAGGTCTCGAAAAGGTTCGGCGTCTCGACCGAGATGGCCGGCCTGGTCCTGGCGGCTCTGGTGGATGCATCGAAGGTTTCCGCAGGCGAGTTCCGACCCGGAGGAAGGGAGTCGGAGTTCTGCGACAGCGACGTCCTGCGCCGTCTACGTCGTCGCTCACTTGCCGCGTTGCGCAAAGAGGTCGAGCCGGTTTCCGCCGCGGCTCTGACGCGGTTCATGACCCGCTGGCAGGGCATCGGCTCCAAGAGCCGGGGAATCGACGCGCTGGTTGAGGTTCTCAGCCGCCTGCAGGGCGCTGCCATTGCCGCATCCGCTCTTGAGAACGACGTTCTGGGCGTCCGCATGGGCGACTACGACCCGGCGGAGTTGGACATGTTGTGTTCGAGCGGAGAACTCCTCTGGGTGGGCGCCGGCGCGGTCGGCTCCCGTGACGGGCGGATCCGTCTGGTGTTCCGCGAACAGCTCGCAGCGGTTCTTGGTCGGTCCCGCTCCAGCGACGGGACCGATCTGGGTGGGCCCGAGTTGGATGGGCCCCAGTTGGATGGACCCCAGTTGGATGGACCCCAG
The DNA here is from genome assembly GCA_049672765.1 of Microthrixaceae bacterium. Classification (GTDB taxonomy): domain Bacteria; phylum Actinomycetota; class Acidimicrobiia; order Acidimicrobiales; family Microtrichaceae; genus JAGQSZ01. The sequence continues at coordinate 9,956 of JBATWQ010000070.1, forward strand.
TTGGATGGGCCCCACCACCGCGCCATTCGTGAACACCTGCGGGCTCGTGGGGCGTCGTTCTGGGCAGACATCGTCGCCTCGCTGGCTGCAGCGTCGCTGCCCTATGACGAGCCGACGGTGCTGGCGGCCCTTTGGGACCTGGTCTGGGCCGGAGAGGTGACCAACGACTCGATCGCGCCGCTGCGCGCGTGGATCAGCGGCAGCGGCGCACGGCGCGGCGGTCGGGGAGGGGCGACAGGACGCTCCGGTTCGTCACGACCCGGTCGTCGCCCGGTTCGTCTGTCGCGGATGGGTCCGCCGGCGGGGGCGGGACGGTGGTCCCTGCTCGAACCGTTGCTCCACAATCAGCTCAGCCCCACCGAACTTGCCGCTCAGCGGGCCATCCAGTTCCTCGAACGCTACGGCGTTCTCACCCGCGAGATGGCGCTTGCCGAAGGTGTCGAGGGCGGCTTCGCGGGCGTCTACCCGGTCCTCAAGGCGATGGAGGAGCGGGGATCTGTGCGGCGGGGATATTTCGTAGAAGGCCTCGGTGCCGCCCAGTTCGCCCAGCCCGGCGC
>JBATWQ010000071.1:0-20808 GCA_049672765.1 Microthrixaceae bacterium
CGCAGTGTCGAGCAGGATCGGCAGCCCGATGACGTTCTCCTCCGCAGCCTGGAGCATGTGGTACCCACCAAAGTGGCAGGCGATGACTTCTAGCTTCGGGAACGAGACTGCGATCTCGCGCAGCATCCCCGGAGTGCAGGTGCTGCCGTCTCCGCCTCCGCCCGCCCCGACGTGGATGATGGTGGGGAACTCGCCCTCCAGGGCTGCGAGCACCTCGTAGAGCTTCGGGTCATCCAGTCGGAAGTTCTGGAAGACGGGATGAAGCTTGACGCCCTGTACCCGATTCTTTCGTAGGTGGACCAGGTTCTCCTCGGGGGAGAGGTCGGGGTGGATCGTGCCGAAGGGAATGAAGTTCTCGCGGTCGAGTCCTCCGATGAACCGGTTGGCCGACTCGACCTGGCCGGCGGTGTTGGCCACCGCGAGACAGACCGCCAGGTCGACGCCTGCGTCCTGTTTGGCCCGCAGCAGTCCGGATACCTTGCCGTCGCCGACGATGTCCATGTCGGGGATGTTGCCGCCGAGTGCCCGCTCCGCGACCTTGTCGGGCCAGACGTGGTTGTGCGCGTCGATAATCACAGCTTGTTCGCCTCTCCGCCGTCGATCACATAGGTGGCACCCGTTACGAAGTTGGAAAGTGGCGATGCCAGGTAGCAGGCGAGCGCTCCGATCTCGTCTACGTGGCCCATTCGTCGGGCAGGGATCTTCTTGAGCCGTGCTTCGAGCATTGCCGGATCGTCGGTCACTGCCGCTTGGGCGTCGGTCTCGAACGCTCCGGGGGCGATCACGTTCACCTGCACTCCCTTGGGGGCCCACTCTGCGGCCACCGCCTCGTTGAAGCGGAGCATTGCTCCCTTCGACGAAGAGTAGGCGGCCAGGATGGGCTTGCCCCGCAGTCCCGAGGTCGAGGCGACATTGATGACCTTGCCGTGACCCTGATCGATGAACACCTCACCGGCCCGACGTGTCAGCGCCACGGGGCCGAACAGGTTCACCGCAAACACCCGGTCCCAGACGTCCAATTCCATGTCGGAGAACTTCGCTGCCGGGGCGATGCCTGCGTTGTTGACCACTACATCGAGTCGGCCGAACCGCTCGAGCGCGGTGTCGACGAGACCGACGACCTGGGCCCGATCGGACATGTCGCACTGCACCGCCTCGATTGCGCCCGGGTGGGTGGCGGCCAGCTTTTCGAGGTCGTCCAGTGAACGCGCCGCGGCGATCACTCGCATGCCTTCGTCGGCGAAGGCCGAGGCGATGGAACGGCCCAGCCCGCGGGAGGCCCCGGTGACGATGGCCACCCGATTGGTGAGTTGCAGATCCATCAGTTGACCTCCTGGCTGAGCTTTCGGGAGATCCCCAGACGGAGGACCTCGGAGGCCCCCTCGTAGATGCGCATGGGGCGAGCCTGGCGATAGCACCGCTCGATGCGGGAATCCCTGATGATTCCCCAGCGGCCCATGACCTGCACGCAGCGGTCGACGATCCGGCAGCACGCTTCGGTTGCCGCGAGCTTTGCGAGCGATGAGTGGTCAAGGTGGGCGAGTGGATCGTCCTTGGCGAGTTCAGCAGCCCGGTACGTCAGCAGCCGGGTCGATTCGAGGTCGGCCCAGCTGTCGGCGAGCAGCGCGGCGACCGGACCCAACCGGTTGAGTGGGCGTCCGAACTGCTCGCGGGTGCGGGCGTGTCGCGTGGCCTCGTTCAGGGCGGTCTGAGCCAGTCCAACCGAAGCCGCGGCGACGGAGATTCGGAACATTGCCAAGGTCGAAAGGACGAGATCGAGACCCTTGCCGGGCTCGCCAAGACGGGCCGAAGCGGAAAGCACGACATTGTCCAGAATCACGTCACCGAGGACGTGCGGAGCGATCAACTCCGGAGCAGGAGAGGTGCTCAGGCCGTCGGCATCCCCGGGGATGAGCACGAGTGAGAGCCCCGCTTCCTCTTTGACCAGCGTCGTGTAGAAGCCTGCGGCGCCGGCGTTGGAGATGAATGACTTGTGTCCGTTGATCACCAGTTCGTCGCCGCGTTCGGTCAGGGTGGTGGTGATGCCCTTCAGATCTGATCCGGCCACCGGTTCGGTAAGGCCGAGCCCTGCGAGGACCTCGCCGGAGGCCACTCGGGGCAGCCACTCCTTGCGTTGGGCGTCGGTGCCGCCGCGGGTGATCGCGTAACTGCCGATGCCTTGTAGAGCGAAGAGCGAGTCGGCGTGCGAGCATTCGCCCATCAGCGCTTCGCGAACCACCGAGATGGACACGGGGTCGAGCGACAGGGAGTTACCGCCGTACTCCTCGGGAACCATCAGGGCCATCAGTCCGCTCGAGCGGACCAGGTCGACGACACCTGGGTGCAACACGTTGGAATTGTCGGCCTCCACCGAAATCGGCGCCAGCCGCTTCGTGAGTGCACCAGCCGGGTCGGTCAACGTGCGATCGCGCTCGTCGATATTAAGGAAGGTCATGTGGGTCCCCCGATCGACGCTGCCGGGTTCGGCTGCGTTGTGTAATAATCTGTGATAACAATACACATGAATAGCCGCTGACGGAATCGTAAGTGGCAAATGCAAACTGACGGTGAGGTGCTGGCAAGGCGCACCTCACCTATCCGCACCGTTGACAACGGATTCGGGGGGACAGATGGAGAACGAGCACCAGTTGCAGACCGAACTGCTCGCCTCGCCCCGCGGGCGCGTCGTTGCCATGGATTCGGCCTATCACGTCGCTGAGGTCAACCGCGACCGCGATGTAGTGGTCAACGCTTCATACTGCGGCGTGCTGCCTGCGCGGTTCATCGGCCAGCACCGCCCGCGGGCGTCGATCGGGGTCGACTGCGGTGTCGGGCCCGCCGGTGCCGCAATCGCCGGGCTGTGGTACCTCGAGGCCCTCAACGTGCCGGCGGTTGTGGCTGACGTCATGACCGTGCGCCTTGGCGACGGGGTGGACCTGCACGATCGCGGCATCATCAGCCACGTGAACCGACCTGCTGCCGACTGCGGCGTAGTGCCCGGTCTGACGGTCAAGGAAGCGGCGGTGCTGTTGCTGGAGAACGATCCGGCCGAGCCTTCGGCCGAAGAGGTCTCGAACCGAGAGGTCATGTTCACGGCGTCGAGTGGGCGTTCCGTCGTGTGTACAGACTCCATCGCGTTCGGCCTGCCCGAGGATCGCGACACCAACGTTCTGGTCACCGCAGGTCACACCGGCCGCAGCGCAGTGCCCTATCTGCGAAGCGTCCACCCGTACGGATTCATTTGCTCCGACGGTGGTGGCGGTCGTGAGGGATCCGGAATGGCGGCTCTCGCCGAGGTCGAGAGCGATGGTCTGCCCGGGGCAACCGTCGACGCCTCCCGGGCCGCGATGGGGGATGGCCACAGCAGCTATCGCGATGGCGTCATCAGCGCGGTCAACCGGTGGGCGGCGCTGGCAGGTGTCGAGGTGGGTATGAGCGCGGCCGAGGCCGCGAAATTGCTGGTTGAACGAGACCCGGAGGTCCCATGAGCGAAGAGACGAAACACGCCAATCCATCCGCCGGTGGAAAGCAGCAGGTCGCAGACGAAGCGCCGCTCCTCTCCGAGCCGGAGGACCATCCCCAGGAGGCCGTCGCCACCCACGGCGACTCCCGGATAGTCCTCATGGACTCGGCCCGATACTGCGATGAGCGCAACCAGGGTGACGTCGTGGTCGCTGCGTCGTACTGCGGCGTGCTGCCGATCCGGCTCATCGCTCCCCACAAGCCGCGGGGTGTGATCGCCCACGACGTCGGCATAGCCGCCGATGGCTCGGGCATCGCAGGGCTCTGGTACATGGAGGCTCTTGGAGTTCCTGCAGCGGCGGTGGCCGCCGAGTCCGCAGAGTTGGGCAACGCCCGTGACGTCTATGACGCCGGCACCATCTCCCGTGTCAACATCCTCGCTGAACGCTGCGGGGTGGAACAGGGAATGCCGGTGCGCGAAGCGGCAGAACTGTTGGCGACCCAGGACCCGGGCAACCGCTCGGCTACCACGAAGGTACGACGAGAGACCAAGGCCTCAGACGACTCAGGGCATTCGATCGTCGTGACCGACTCGATCGTGTTCGCCCTTCCCGAGGACTCAGCGAACGTGCTCGTGACCGCGGGGCACACCGGCAAGACCGGTGCGGTGTTCATCGAGGCCGTCTCTCCTCGTGGGTTCATCTGCGCCGACGGGGGACCGGCCAAGAACGGTTCAGGTACCTCGGGACTGGCGGCGCTCGACGAGTCAGGGCTGCCCGGGGCCTGTTACGACGTCTCGACCGCAGGAATGGGAGACGCCTTCGACGCATGGGAGCGGGGTCTCGTCAGCGCAGCCAATCAGTTGGCCCGCGAACGTGGGGTCCGCCCCGGGCAGACGGTTCGCGAGGCGGCCGTCCTGCTGTTGGCCAATGAGGTACAGACATCTACAGGGTCCACCCCCGACGCCACCGACTGGCCCGCAGGATCCCCGATTCTCCGTTCCGGTGAGCTCGCCGCGATCTCGGCGAAATTCGCTGAGGGTCTGGCCCGAGTTCGTGACGTCACCGACGTGGACGGGGCGCTTCCCGCGTCGACCAAGGCTCTGTTCATGGCATGCGCAGCTGCCGTCAAGGGGCACGATTCGATGCTGCGCCGGGAACTCCGACGCGCTGTCGAGGGGGGAGTGACGCTGCCCCAGGTGAAAGGCGCTGCGATCTCGGTCCTGATCTCAAGGGGTGAAGCTGTCTTCGAGCGTTTCCGTGACGCCGCGGCCGAGTGCTTCGACGCTTCGGACCTGCGCGACGTCGCACCCGGAAGGGCTGATGGCGACGTGGTCGACATCTCGGTCGACGACGCGTTCTCCTACTTCACCGACTACTTCAGCTTCGTCCCCTCCTACATCGAGCTGATGGCGGAACACGCGCCGCGTGCCCTTGAGGGGTACGTGCTCATGCGCCAGTACGCGCTGGCCGAGAACCTGCTCGAACCCAAGCTCGTCGAAATGTTGCTATGCACGGTCAACGCTGCTGAGTTCTCGTCCCGGTTCGTCAACGTCCACGCCGGAGGCGCCCGCCGCGCCGGCGCCAGCGAAGCCGAGATCGTCGAATCCGTTGTGTGCGCCATCCCTGTCGCCGGCGTCGCTTCGTGGCTCCCCGGCTCCGATGGCGTCGCCGAAGGCATGGCCAAGTGATTGCAGCGTCCCAACCGGACGCTCTGCTGTCCGGGGCCGGATTGACCGACGAGTTCTGGGCGGCGGCGGAACGCGGCGAACTGGTGCGTCCGGTCTGCGATAGTTGCGGACGCAGCTTCTTCACTCCGCGAGTCGTCTGCCCGTTCTGTCGGTCCGCGAAGTGGCAGTACCGGGCGAGTACCGGGCTCGGAACCGTCTACAGCCACACGACCGTGTACCGGGGCCCGGATCAGACCTGGGCCACTCCGTACGTACTCGCGGTTGTCGACATGGACGAGGGCTGGAACCTCCTGACGACGCTGCTCGTCGAACCTCCGTCCGAGGACATCCCCGGCGCGCTGATCGACATGCGGGTGCAGGTGGACTTCATCGCCGCGCACCCACCAGAGACGCGACGGCTACCCGCATTCGTACCGGTTACGGACCCTTCCGATTCGAACATCGCCGATCCGAACACTGTCGGCTCGAACTCCATTACGGCGAATATCGCCGACCCGAACAACCTTGAGAAGTAGGAGCATCCATCGTGAACCTCGGACTCGCTGTTACCCGCAATGCACGCGCCCATCCCGGTGACCTCGCCACCTTCGACGCGGAGCGCACCAGAAGCTGGGCCGAACTCGATGAGCGCACCGACCGCCTCGCCAATGTTCTGATCGAACGCTTCGGGATCGAGCCTGGAGATCGGGTCGCTCTGCTGGTGCACAATCGGCTCGAGGTCATCGAGGTGCTGGTCGCTACCCACAAGGCTGCTGGCGTCTATGTCGGGCTCAACTTCCGCATGGAGCCCGACGACCTGGATGGCGTGTTCGACAACGCAGAGCCGAAGCTGTTGATCAGCGAACTTGAATATGCGGCCGAAGCCAGTCGGCTATCGGAGCAGTGTGGGGTGCCCTGGGTCGCCATCGACGGTGAAGGTGCCGACAGCTACGAAGCGTTGCTCGCCCAAGGTGCGAACCGGCCGACAGCCGTCGCGCACCTGGCCCGCCCGAGTGACCACGCCTGCATCGTCTACACATCTGGAACCACGGGGCGACCGAAGGGCGTGCTGTTCGACCACGCAGCGATGCTGCAGCACGCAACTGTGGCGGCCATCGAATACGAGATCACCCGATCGACCCGATACCTCATTCAGATACCCCACAACTCGAGCGTGAACATAACGATGGCGCCCTGCCTCGTTATCGGCGCCGCAGTGGGCTTCGCCGACAACCGCGGCTTCGACCCGGACCGGTTCGCCGACGCGGTAACCGCATCGCAGGTGACCCACACCTTCCTGGTCCCGACACAGCTCATGAGGGTGCACGCCCAACTGCCAGCACGCGACCCGCGTCTTGGCACCATCTCGACGCTGGGCTACGGCTCGTCGCCGATCGCTCCGGACCGGCTCGGTGAACTTGTCGATCGCTTCGGTCCGGTGTTCCTGCAGCTGTACGGCATGGCCGAGGTCGCCTCGATCGGAACGCTGCTTCGCAAGGAGGACCATGTCCGGGCGCTCGGTCCCGACCCGTGGCTGTTGCGTTCATGCGGCAGACCGTCGCTGGCCATCGACGTGCGGGTCATCGACGATGACGGCAACGACGTCCCCGAAGGTGGCAAGGGCGAGGTGATCTTCGGTGGCCCTCACCTGATGCGCGAATATCACCGCGACCCGGAGCGCACCGCCGAGGCCGTGATCGACGGTTGGATCCACTCCGGAGACATCGCGGTCCGCAATCCCGAGGGGTTCCTCTCGATCGTCGATCGCAAGAAGAACCTGATCATCCGCGGCGGCCAGAACATCGCCCCGACCGACATCGAAAACGTGCTGTACCAGCACGCGGGCGTCCTTGAAGCGGCCGTCGTCGGAGCACCCGACCCGACGTGGGGCGAGCGTATCGTTGCGGTCGTGGCAGCCCAGGACGGCGTGACCCTCGATGGTTCAGAGTTGCAGCGCTTCTGCGCCGAGGCCGGTCTGGCCCACTTCAAACAGCCCGAAGAGGTACGTCTGACGGACTCCCTGCCCAAGAACGCCGTCGGCAAAATCGACAAGGCAGCAGTGCGGAAGATGTTCTGGGACGGCGAGCGGGCGGTCTGATGGCCGCTGGCTCCACGAGCGTCGGGTCCACGAGCGCTGGCTCTGCGAGCCCCGGCTCCAGGAAAGCTGCTTCGATCGCCGCCGCCGGGACTGCGTTGCAGTCGGTTGCCGTCGCAGGCGTCGCGATGACCCAGATCGCCAAGCGACTGGAATCGACGAGTCTGCACGTGTGCGTCGAAGCGGCCCTCTTGGCGCTCGACGACGCGGGAATCGCGATCGACGAGGTTGACGGCATCGCAGCGCGCTGGCCCGGCCCCGGAGGGACGGTGTTCCACCCGGGCTCACCGGACTGGGCCGACCAACTCGGGCTGTCGGTCCGCTGGGTTGGGGACACCTATCCCCAGGGTGTTCCAGCGGCTCTCGACGCAGCGGGCGCGATAGTCACGGGACAGGCCGACGTCGTTCTGGTCGTCGGCGGTCAAGCAGGGGTGCTCGGCGGAGGCAAGGTTGCTTCCTACACGCGTCCCGAGAATGAGTTCACCGAGGTTTGGGGATCCATCACCCAGGCCCAGTTCGCCCTGGTGGCACAGCGTTATCTGCACACCTACAGGCCAGATCGCAAGCAACTGGCGGGTCTTGCCGCGGCCATCCGTAACGCCGGATCGGTCAACCCCGGAGCCGTCATGGCCGGTCGCGGTCCGTACAGCGCCGAAGACGTCCTCGATTCGCCGATGATCGCAAGTCCCCTCCACCTGCTCGAGGTTTGCCTCGCAAGTGAGGGAGCAGCAGCAATGGTTCTAACCCGCGCCGACCGTGCAGCCGACGGCCCACATCCAGTTATCCGTCTGCTCGGAGGAGGATGCGAGTGGCACGGCCAGCAGTACGTCGACCCGCCCCGTTTCGACGAGGTTGGGCGGATCCTTGCCGGTGCAGCCGAGCGTTCGTTCGCCATGGCCGGCCTGAGCCCGGGCGACCTGGACGTGCTCGAGTTGTATGACGTGAACATTTTTGAAGTCGTTCGCCAGCTAGAGGTGCTCGGGTTCTGTGACCCAGGTGAGGGAGCAGCGTTCGCCACCGAGGCCGGCATCGGTCCGGACGGTGGGTTGCCGATCAACACCGACGGGGGACTTCTCTCGTTCGCCCACATCGGCTGGGGCGCACCGACGATCAAAATTGTCGAGGCCGTGCGTCAATTGCGGGGAAGCGCTCCGTCGGGACAGGTGCCCGGAGCGAGGACGGCTGCGGTGACAGGTGCCGGTGCCGGAGCTCAGTACAACAACTTGCTCCTCCTGGGTAGGGATTGAGAAAACCCAGACAAACAGGAGCCTTGGCCATGAGCCTTGGCAAGCAACAGAATCCATGATAATAGTATTACTAGTTTGATCCAGGGGGTTTGAGATGAGCGAAACGTCCACCGATGCGCGCGGCAGTCTGCTGCAGGCTCCGGAAGAGCGCCGCGCGATGCACGGACTACTGCCGGACCCGGAGCCGCAGGAAATTCGGTACACGGTCATCTCCGTGGACGATCACCTGGTCGAGCCTCCCGGAATGTTCGAAGGACGGGTGCCCCAGAAGTTCGCGGATCTCGCTCCCAAGGTGGTCACGCTCGACGCCGGTGATCAGGCGTGGACCTTCGACGGAATCCTCTACAAGCAGGTCGGGCTCAACGCGGTGGCCGGCCGACCCAAGGAGGACTGGTCTCTCCAGTCCACTTCGTTCGACGAGATCCGCAAGGGTTGTTGGGACATAGACGAGCGCATCCGCGATATGGACCTCGCAGGCATCTACGCGTCGGCCAACTTCCCCTCCCAGATCAGCGGTTTCTGCGGGTCGGTCTACGCACGCTGCTCAGATCCCGAGCTTGGTCTTGCAGTCACGCGCGCATGGAACGACTGGATGCACGACGACTGGTGGCAGCCCTACCCGGAGCGTTCGATCCCGATGGGAATCACCTGGCTCGCCGATCCAAAGATCGGTGCCGAGGAGATCCGCCGGAACGCAGAACGTGGCTTCACTGCGGTCACCCTTCCCGAGCAGCCCCACCGCATCGGCATGCCCTCCATCTTCACCGACTTCTGGGATCCGATCCTGCAGGCGTGCGAGGAGACCAACACGGTCGTGTGTCTGCACGTCGGGTCGTCGGGGCTGGGTGCGATGCCGGCCGAAGCGCCCCAACTAGAACTTGCTGCGACACTCTTCTCATCGATGTCGTTGTCCACCTGCGCCGAGTGGCTCTGGTCGGGAGTGCTCACCCGCTTTCCCGGACTCAAGCTGACGTTGGCCGAAGGTGGTATCGGTTGGGTGCCGATGCTGCTCGACCGACTCGACTACATCACCGACCACTCGGGTTCGGGTGACGAGGCTTGGCCCGATCCGGAGCTCCGGCCGGCCGAAGTCATGCAGCGCAACTTCTGGTACACGATCCTCGACGATCGATCGACGTTGCCGATCATCGACCGGGTTGGCGTGGACCACGTCCTGTTCGAGACGGATTACCCGCACGCCGACTCGCTCTGGCCGACGGTCCAGGACACAGCGGTGGAGCTCTTCTCGGGGCTCACCACCGAACAGATCCGGCGGATCACCCATGAGAATGCCGCAGAGCTGTTCCGTCACCCACTCCCAGACGTTCCACTGCCCTGAGGACTGACTGATGGCGGACTGGTCAAAGCTCGCGACAGCTGCGGTGTCGGCGTACGACCGCGGCACCGCAAAAGGTCGCAGACGTCGGCTCGACCGGCTCCACTCTCTGTCGGATGTGCGTGAAGCGGCACGACGCGCACTGCCGCCCATGGTGTTCGACTTCGTCGATGGAGGCGCCGAGGACGAGAGCACCGTCCGAGGCAACCGCGACGGCTTCGGTCGCTGGTGGTTCGTTCCGCGAATTTTGACCGACGTCGAGCATCGCACCCAGAGGACCGAGCTTCTGGGTGTCACCCGCAGGTTGCCGCTAGTCCTGTCTCCCGCCGGCCTGGTCGGTCTCGCCTGGCCATATGGTGAAGCGGCCGCGGCTACCGCCGCCGGCGAGTTCGGTGTGCCATTCGCGGTCTCGTCGATGTCGAGCGTCTCGGTGGAGGACGTACGCGCCTCATCCGCCGAGGCGCTGTGGATCCAGATCTACCTGTGGCGGGACCGAAATGCGACCGAAGCGCTCGTCGAGCGATCGGCGCAGCTGGGTTACGAGACGCTGTGCCTGACCGTCGACGTGCCCGTCACGGGTCAACGAGAGCGTGACCTCCGAAATGGCATGACAATCCCTCCGCGGATCGGCGTGCGGAATTCACTCGGCGTGATCAGTCGCCCCGGATGGGCGCTCCGGGTGGGGACGGCTGGGGTGACGTTCGCGAACATCGAACAGGACGCCTCCTCACGCGACACGATGCGACTCGGTGCGTACGTGAACGAACAGCTCAACCCGACGGCAACCTGGGATGACCTGCGCTGGCTCCGTCAGGCGTGGCCCGGCAAGTTGGTGGTGAAGGGCGTCAGCGAGCCCGGTGCGGCCAAGCGACTCGTCGACGAAGGCGTCGACGGAGTCATCGTTTCCAACCACGGTGGCCGCCAGCTGGACGGAACCGTCCCCGCAGTTCGTGCGCTCCCAGGAGTGGTCGCAGCGGTAGGTGGTCAGGTCGACGTGCTTCTGGACGGCGGCGTGCGCCGTGGCAGCGACGTGCTCAAGGCGGTTGCTCTGGGGGCCACGGCCTGCATGTTTGGCAGGCCCTACGTTTTCGGCCTGGCAGCCGGGGGACAGGACGGCGTGACCCGCGTCCTGCAACTCATGGAGACCGAGATCGATCGAGACCTGGCCCTGCTCGGGGTGGCGTCACTCGACGAGCTGCGTGGCCACGCGAACGAGTTCCTCGTCGAGGCCGATTAATCGACGGAGGTCCTGCAAGGTGCCGCTTGACACACTCGATTGGTTGAGATTAAATCTCTGATAATCAATCGAATTGATTACCCTGATTCCTGTACCGACGACTCAAATCGAGATCGACAAATACCAAGGGGGGAACATGAAAAAGTTCACCAAGCTCACGTTACTGACGCTGACGGTGGTGGTCGCCATGATCGCCAGCGCCTGCGCCAGCGACAATGGCGGCGACGCCGGCGGTAGCGGAGGTGGAGGCGACAAGGCTGCTTCCAGCCCCGGAGTCACCGACGATGAAATCCTGTTCGGAATGGCCACCCCCACCTCGGGCAACGCCAGTTCCCTCGGCATTGACGGCCAGAAGGGCCTCGAAGTCTTCATCAAGTGGCTGAACGACAAGGGCGGTACCAACGGCCGCAAGTGGAGGCTCGTTGTCCAGGACGACGGTTTCGACCTGCAGAAGAAGGTCACCGCAGTTCAGTACCTCATTCAGCAAGAAGGCGTTTTCGCCATCCTCGGTGACGTCGGCTCCCAGGCGGTGGCAGCGCTTCCGGTGATCAACAAGGACAAGGTTCCGTATCTGTTCCCGTATGCCCTCGCACAGCAGATGGTCAAGCCCGTCCAGCCCACGGTGTTCATGAGCATTCCGATGGCCGACGCCCAGGAGCAGGCTCTGTCTGACTACCTCGGCGGCGAACTCACCGGAACCCACAAGATTGGGCTTCTGACGCTGAACAGCGCTGACGGTGGCGACGCCGTGAGAGGATTCAAGGCTGGTAAGGCCGGCAAATGGGTCGTCTCCGAGCAGCAGTATGAGCGCACAGCGACATCGTGGGAACCTCAGCTCGTGTCGATGAAGGACGCCGGAGTCACTGACATCGTGATCCACGGATCCGACGTCTGGACTGCAAAGATCATGAACGAGACACGCAAGCTCGGCATGAATGTCCAGTTCTACGGATCCTCGGGATCGGTGACCCCGCAGACATTCGCCCTCGCCGAGGGTGACGTCGCCGATGGTGCACATGCAGTGGCGATCTTCGCTCCGGCAACTGCAACCGATATTCCTGGCGTCAAGGAATTCATGGACGCCTTTGCGAAGTACGAGCCCGGCTATGAACCCGGCGCCTTCGCCCTCTCAAGCTGGGTTGGCGGCCTCATCACCGCTGGTGCACTCGAGACCATCGACGGCACACCCACGAGGGAGAAGCTCGTCAAGGCCCTCGAAGGTCTGAAGGACTTCGACACCGGGGGAATCACCGCCCCGCAGACTTTCTCGAAAGATGACCACCAGGGAAGTACCTCGGTCATGATCGTCGAAGGCAAGGCTGGCAAGTGGGTGCCCGTCACCGACTGGCTCTCAGCCGATAGCTGAATCGATTTGGGTGACCGCCGCTTCGTCGGCGGTCACCCAATGTCTCGTTGACCAGTACTAGTCGCTCAATCGAGTTGTTCTATCGAACCGATCGGGCACGTCACGTTTCAGAGAAAGCACTGCAATGCAGACGTTCTTGCAACTCATGGTCTCAGGGCTCCAGAACGGGATCGCCTACGGACTGGTCGGCCTCTCGCTCGTCCTGATCTATCAGACGTCGAGGGCGCTCAACTTCGCACAGGGGACGATGGCCGCCATGAGCGGATATGTCGCCTACGAGGTGATCGTAAACATGGGTGCCCCTTGGTTCGTCGGCGCAATCGTCGGAACCGTCGCCGGAGGAGTGCTCGGACTCGGTGTCGAGCGGGTGGCCATCAGACCACTGCTCGGTGCGCCACTCCTGAGCCTCGTAATCGCGACGCTCGCCGTGGATTCGGTCTTCGGCAACGTCACCCAGTTGATCTGGGGATCTGACGTCAAGTCCCTCCCGCCCGTCGCCGCCGGTGACTACAACGTGGGCGGCGTCATCATCGGCCGGACCTACGCAGTGATCGGCGCAGTTACGGTGGTCCTGCTGGTCGCACTGGCCTATCTCCTGAAGCGGACCAGGATGGGGCTCGCCATGCGGGCTTTCGCCGACGACCAGTTCGCGGCAGAGCTCCAGGGCATCAAGCTCGCCCACGTCTCACGCACCGTCTGGTTCATTGCGGCGGCAATCGGTGGCGTGACCGGCGTCCTGTTTGGTCCGCTGCTGTTCATCCAACTCGGGTACATGAACCCGATCTTCATCAAGGGCTTCACCGCCGCAGTGCTCGGTGGCTTCGTCTCGAGCGTCGGCGCAGTTGTCGGGGGCCTAGCGCTGGGTGTGCTCGAAGCCCTGGCAATTCGCTACACCTCAACGAGCATTGCCCCGATGCTGCCGCTTCTTGTGATCCTGGTAGCGATGCTCTCCCGACCTAGCGGTGTATTCAACCGGAAGATGGCGGTTCGGCATGCCTGAGGCAGTGATAAGTCCCCAGGTCGCCAAGCCGGCGGGGTCGTCCCGTCGAGCCCCGGACACGGCCGACGGATCGATCTGGTCGAAGCTACGTCCAGTTATCTTCCACCCGGTATTCATCGGAGCGATCCTGCTCGGTGCCGTATTCATGATCGGCTCCGGTCTGCGCCAGTACGAGCAACTGATCGTGTCGCTCGTGTTGCTGAACGCTGTCATCGGCGTAGGCCTGGTGCTTCTGGTCGGCGTCGGTGGCCAGCTATCGCTGGGCCACGCCGCCTTTCTCGCGGTCGGTGCCTACACCGCCGCCAACCTGTCGACCCGATCCGACATCGGCCTGCCGCTGGAGCTCTTGGTAGCCGTGGTGCTCGCGGTGTTCGTGGGAATGGTCGTCGGTCTGCCGTCGTTGCGGCTCTCCGGTCTTCTGTTGGCGGTCGGCACCCTGGCCCTGGGCGTCGCAGGCCAGCAGGTCCTGTACATCTGGACCCCGGTGACTGGCGGCGGGGGTGGCATCACCGTTGGCGAGATCCAGTTCTTCGGCACGCCGATCACCCTGATCGGAGCCAGCGTGGCGGTGTTGGCCATCTCGTTGTTCCTCGTCTACAACTTGCTGCGCGGACGCACCGGTCGGGCGCTCCACGCGCTCCGGACCTCGGACGCAGCTGCCCGCTCGGTCGGCATCGAGGTCGAGCGTCGCCGGGTCGCTGCATTCTCGATGAGCGCAGCGCTCACCGCAGCGGGCGGCGTGCTCTACGGCCACGCAGTTTCGTACCTGGCGCCCGACAACTTCGGCGTGGACCTTTCGATCACCTTGGTTGTCATGGTCATCATCGGCGGACAGAGGCGCCTACTGGGAGCCATCCTCGGCGCCATGTTCGTGATTGGACTTCCCGAACAGTTCCGATCCTTCGCCGACTACGAGGGCATCATGTACGGAGTCATCCTGCTGCTCGTGATCATCTTCGCTCCCGGCGGCGTCGTGGAACTATTCGATCGGATCTGGGGATTCGCTCGTCGTCTGCTTCCCGGGGGACCGCCGTTCCGGCAGATCGACCGAGCGCCTTCGTCTGCCCCAGCGTCTGCCCCAGCATCGACTCCAGTGTCGACGCCGGTCGCTACCGACGAACTGTCCACAACTGGTGTCGACGCAACTACCCGACACCCAGGCGACTACCTCGCCGAGCCTGCTGTGGCCGGGATCGACAGCGAAGGGGCGCTGCGTACAGCGAGCGGCCGCGAGGTGGTCGTTTCCGCCGCCGGGCGTGCGCTGGCGGTGAAGGACCTGCGCGTCGACTTCGGTGGTGTGGCCGCGGTCCAAGGTGTCACTTTCGAGGTCGCGGCCGGCGAGGTTCTGGGTCTCATCGGGCCCAACGGCGCCGGAAAGACGACCCTGTTCAACGCGATCTGTGGCGTGGTCGGATCGACCGGAACCGTGCACTTCGGCGATGACGATCTGTCCCGTCGTTCCGTCCGGAAGCGGGCGATGGCGGGGGTCGGGCGAACCTTCCAGAACCTCTCGCTCCACGACGGGCTGACGCCCATCGACCACGTCCTAATCGGCAGGCACCGGTTCTTCAAGTACGGGCTCACCTCGGAAATGCTGCGACTCCCCAACGTCGTTCGTTCCGAGCGCGAGGGCTATGAAGAAGCACTCGCGTTGCTAGAACTCCTTGAGCTCGCCGATGTTGCCCATGCCAAGGTCGACGATCTGCCCTATGGCATCCAGAAGCGCGTCGATGTCGCCCGTGCCCTGGCGGCACGGCCCCGCATCCTGCTGCTCGATGAGCCTGCAGCTGGACTTCCCCACGACGAGGCCGACGCACTCATCGATCACGTCCTCGGGTTGACTCGACCCCACGGAACCAGCGTCATCATCATCGAGCACAACGTCGAACTCGTCCGAAGGGTGAGCGAAAGACTGGTGGTACTCAACGCAGGTGAGATCCTGGCCGTGGGTGCGCCCGACGAGATCCTCAACAATCCTCTCGTAGCGGAGGCGTACCTTGGCATCTGACCTGCTCCGACTTGAGGACGTCGTCCTCGGGTACAAGCGATCCGCCGTGATCCACGGCGTGACACTCGGACTCGCCGAAGGCACCCGGACCGCGATGCTCGGTGCCAACGGCGCCGGAAAGTCCACGCTACTGAAGGCCATCTCCGGGTTCGTCCGCTGTCGCTCCGGAAAGATCACATTTGACGGCGAGGACATCTCCAAGCTGCGTCCCTCGCAGATCGTGGAAAGGGGAATCGTCCACGTGCCCGAGGGGCGACGTGTCTTCCCCACGATGTCGGTGGAGGAGAACCTGCGGGTGGGTGCCCACCTGCACCGCGCAAAGATGGCAGAACGAACCGAGCAGGTTCTGACGACGTTCCCCAGACTTCGAGAACGCTTCAAGGTGGCAGCCGGGCTCCTTTCCGGTGGCGAACAGCAGATGCTCGCGATCGGTCGCGCAATGATGCACGGCCCCAGAGTGCTACTGCTTGATGAGCTTTCGCTCGGTCTGGCTCCCATCACCGCCCAAGCCGTCTACGCATCGCTCGATGACGTGTTCGAAGGGCTCACAGTTCTGCTCGTCGAGCAGAACGCGAAGCTCGCACTGAGCCGTTGTGAGTACGTGTACGTCATGCGCAACGGCGTGTGCGGCGGCGAAGGGCCGAGCAGTGAATTCCAGGATGAAAGTCGACTTCGTGCCGTATACCTCGGCACCTGAAACCCCGGAGGCTCAATGTCTGACACCGAACTTCAAGAGCAGGTCCTGCTGACCTGCCGGGCGCTGGGCGCTCGAGGCTTCGGCGGCGTGATCGGCGGTCACGTCAGCGCCCGCATTCCGGGAGAAGAGCGCTACTGGACCAATGTTCTGGACAGGGCCTTCGAGGAGATGACGCTCGACGACATCGTGCTGATGGACTTCTCGGGCAACGTCGTCGACGGCGGTCGGGGAGTGAGCCCTGGCATCGATTTCCACCAGGGCATCTACCAGCGTCGCCCCGACCTGAACGCAGTCGTGCACACCCACGGCTTCTGGATCACGGCACAGTCGGCGTTCAACCGACCTCCGAAGATGTGGCACAACCTCTGCACGTACTTCTACGGACGTACTGCCATCGCCCCGGACGACTCACTCGAGTCGATCGCCGCCGCCATCGGTGAGGAGGACGTGGCCATCATCATTCCCTGGCACGGGGCGATTACGGCCGGACCCAACCTTGCCCAGGCAACCGCACTCCACGCCACCTTCGAATACACAGCCCGACTCGACGTGACACTCGCCGCGGCCGGTGCCGAGCCCATGCCCGAAGAGTCCTGTCTGAAGATGAGGGCACTGGTTGAGAGCGCCGACTACCTCAACCTCACCTACGACCTGCTTCTCAGGCAGAGCGACTTCGATATGGAGACCATCGCCGTGGCCGCCTCAGGTGCACGATGAGCACACAATCGACCATCGAGCAGCGACTGGAACGTATCGAGGTACGTGCCGAGCTCGAAGATCTGGTCACCCGCTACAGCATGGCGGTCGACGATCGCGATCTTGATGCGGTACTCGAGTTGTTCACACCGGACGCGAGCTTCGGTCACCGCTCGGACCCCGGAATCGTCGGTCACGAGGCGATTCGCAAGCACTACCAGAATCGGCTGGGTGGACTGGTCTACAGCTACCACTACGCGCACAACCAGTTGATCGAATGGGACGGCGGTGATGACGCAAAGGGCGAGGTGAATGCCCACGCCGAAATGGCGTTCCCGGGCAACCTGGTCATAGCGGCGCTCCGGTACCACGACACCTACCGGCGGGTCGACGGAGTGTGGCGTTTCGCGCGTCGCGACCAGTCCTTCTACTATTTCCTCCCGATTGCAGACATGGTTGCCGGCGACTACGCGGAGGGCCGCAAACGCTGGCCGGGACCGGCCCTGGACGCGGAGCTCCCCGATTCGCTCGCGACGTACGACAAGTTCCTCGCAGAGATGGAATCCTCCGGGAGCGCAAATGGCTGACATTTTGGTGGAGACGAGAGCGGATGCGACGTGGATCCGTCTGAACCGACCCGACCGCAAGAACGCCTATGACCCGGACATGTGCGCCCAGATAGTGGCGGCGATCCGCGAGGCGTCCACGAGTTCGGTCGCGGCCATCGTGATCACAGGTACCGAGGATTCCTTCTGTGCCGGAGGATTCCTCGGCAAGTTGGCTGCTCCAGATCCGGTCGAGTTGCGCACGATGTTCTTCGGGTCTCTCGATCTGTTCGAGGTGATCCGCAACGCACCCCAACCGGTGATTGCTGCCGTCAACGGCGTTGCCGCCGGCGGCGGAAACGAACTGGTGGTCGCGTGCGACCTGGCTATCGCGGCGGAGTCTGCAACGTTTGGCCAGACGGGGGTCAAGATCGGAAGCGCTCCGGTCCTGGGCGGGACCAACCTCCTGGCCATCTCCATCGGTGAGAAGCGTGCCAAGGAAGTCGCCTTCCTCTGCCGTCGCTACCCGGCGAGCGAGGCACTCGAACTCGGCTGGATCAACCAGGTCGTTCCCGACGACGAACTCGTTGCTGCGACGGACTCCATGGTGGCGGAGCTCGCCCGAATGAGTCCTCGTTACCTCGAGGTTGCGAAGTTGTCATCGAACGTGTGGTGGAACTCGCTGCGCGACAACTACGTATCCGGACTCGGGATGTTGGTGCAGGCGATCGGTTCACCCGACATGCTCGAAGGGGCGAGTGCCTTTATGGAGAAGCGTCCCACCAACTTCCCGCGCCGTGGAGCAACCTCCACCAATGGGCCACCCGAGGGTGACGGGTGAAGACCTACAACGACTACCGCCCCACCTTCGCGGACCGAGCCGAGTGGACAACACCCGCAGTGCTGAGGGCTCGTGCGCGCAGCCATTCTGATCATGTATGGCTCGATGTGCCGAGCACCGGTGAGACCTACACGTTCGCCCAGACGCTGGACATCGCCGAGCGGGTCGGGTCCGGCCTGCTGGCCCGAGGACACGAGCCCGGTGACCGTCTGGTCATAATGATGGCCAACAGTTCAGACTACCTGTTCGCCTGGCTCGGCGCATCCGTGGCGGGAATGGCCGAGGTGCCGATCAACACAGCGTACCGGGGCACCTTCTTCGAGCATCAGGTCTCAACCGTTGAACCCACCGCCGCGGTGGTCGGAACCGAACTGGTCGACCGATTCGTGGAGTCTCGAGACGCCTGTTCGACCATCACCCACATATATGTCGTTCCATCAGCGCAGAATAGCGACAGCGTCTCCTCGGCCTGCGAGGTGCTTACGACAGCCGGATATTCGGCCGAGCCGTTCAGCGAACTGAGGGACGCAGAGATCGGGACGCTGCCAGAGGTCAGGGCCCAGGACCTGGCGTCGGTCTTCTTCACCTCGGGCACTACCGGGTTGTCCAAGGGCGTCATGATGCCCCACGCCCACATGACCCTGTTCGCCGATGAAACGGTGTCGCTCACGCGTCTCACCGACGCTGACACCTACCTGTCTATGGGTCCGCTGTTCCACGGCAACAGCCAGTTCCTGGCCGCATACCCCGCGCTGATAGCCGGTGCGCGCTATGTGATGCGGGAACGCTTCAGCGCCAGTCGATGGGCCGAGTGGGTGCGTGACTCGGGCGCCACGGTCACGAACTTCGTCGGAGTGATGATGGACTTCGTCTGGCAGCAACCGGCTACGGACACCGACTCCGACAACGACCTGCGCTGCATTTTCGCCGCTCCGACAGCAAGCTACTCACAGGAGTTCCGCGAGCGCTTCGGTGTCGAGGCCTTCGTCGAGGTATTCGGACTGACCGAAACCGCTATGCCGATCATGTCTCCATACGGAGTGGACCGCCCCGCCGGCGCGGCAGGGTTGCTCGTCTCGGACTGGTTCGAGATTCGCCTCGTCGATCCCGACACCGACGAGGAAGTTCCCACTGGGCAACTGGGGGAGCTAACCGTTCGGCCCAAGGCACCCTTCACCACCTGCGCCGGCTACTTCGGTATGCCGGAGAAGTCCATGGAGGCGTTCCGCAACCTCTGGTTCCACACAGGCGACGGGCTCCGTCAGGACGAGCACGGCTGGTACTACTTCGTTGATCGACTCAAGGATGCGATCCGCCGACGCGGCGAGAACATCAGTTCCTATGAGGTGGAACAGGCCATCATCGAGCATCCCGCTATCGTGGAATGTGCCGTAGTGGCAGTACCGGCCGACCAGGAAGCGGGAGAGGACGAAGTAATGGTATTCGTGGTGACCGATCCCGCCAGTACCGTCGACGGTGAGGAGTTGTGGGCGTTCGCCGACAAGCGGTTGCCGTATTTCGCGGTTCCTCGCTACGTGTCTTTCGTCGATGAACTGCCCAAGACGCCCTCCGAGAAGGTCCGCAAGGCGGCCCTACGTGAGATCGGCGTCGATGGAGCCCTTGACCGCGTGAAGGTGATCGGCGCCATGCCGGGGAGGAACGGATGAAGCAGAGCGACGAAGCCGACTTTGAACAGCACTTTGCCGAGCCACCAACACCGCGCACGCGTCCGCTGCGGAGCCGCAAAACTGCGCTTCTGATCGCCCAGCGAATCGTGGATGAGATCACGGCGAAGAACCTGGCGGCGGGTGCGATGCTTCCGGCCGAGAAGGACATGCTCGCCAGCTACTCCGTCGGACGGGGCACCCTGCGTGAGTCGCTCCGGTTCCTGGAGATGAACGGCGTCATTACGATCAAGCCCGGGCCCGGTGGTGGCCCGACTGTCTGTGATCCCGATTTTCGGGACCTCGCCGGGTCACTCGGCCTGTTCCTCCAGTTGCACGGGACGCCCTTCCGTTCGATCGTCGAGGTCCGCCAGACGATGGAGCCGGCGATCGCGGCTCTTGCCGCAACCAAGGTGAAGCCGGCGCACCTGGCGCGCCTCCTCAAGTCGGTCGAAGACATGGAGGAGCACATCGACGACGAGGAGCGTTTCCTCACCGAGAACGAGACGTTCCATGAGCTCGTGGCATGGGCATCCGGCAACCAGATGTTTGCGCTACTCATCTCGTCGCTCCACTGGATCACCGACGGGGCGTTCCTGGGAGTCGACTATCCGCAGCGTCGACGTTCAGCCGTGATCGCCGCCCACCGTCAGATCTATGAGGCCCTCGCCAGCGGCGACCCGGCTTTGGCGCATTCAACGATGGAACGACACGTCTCCGAGTTCGCCCGCTACCTCGAGCGCTACTACCCGACGGTCTTCGACAGCCCGATGCGCTGGTCCGACATCGCCCGGTGAACGTGGTCTCGAACGCGGTCTCTTGAACCAGAAGTTGTCAAACGTCCGACCAAAGGTCGATGCAACTGTTGTAAGCAAGGCGCTTCTAGTTGGAGCGCTCGCGGGTCTGCTGTCTGGACTCTTCGGGGTGGGCGGCGGAGTCCTCATG
>JBATWQ010000072.1:0-4190 GCA_049672765.1 Microthrixaceae bacterium
GTTCGCCAGAGATGTCATGCCGCTATTGGTGAAACAGGTCCCGGATGTTCGCGTGCGAATCGTCGGCAGAGGTCGACGTCAGGTCGAGTGGGTGGGCGATGTCGATGGCATCGACCTGGTCGGCTCGGTGGATAGCGTTGAACCGGAGCTCCGCTCCGCGGACGCGGTCATCGTGCCGATCCGGGTGGGGGCTGGGACACGCTTGAAGGTGGTAGAGGCGCTGGCCAACCGGCTGCCCCTCGTGACCACTTCGATAGGCGGCGAGGGCATAGACCTGACCGACGGTCTGGATGCACTGATCGCCGATGACGCGTCTGCGTTCGCGGCGGCATGCGCTCGGGTTCTGACCGACGGGCAGCTACGCCAGAGGTTGGCCGACCGGGGTGCCGAGCTGTTCGAGGCCCGCTACGACTGGGACAGGATCGAGTCCGACATCGCCGACCTGGCCCGCCAAGTCGCCGACGAACACGACTGAAACTTGTACGTCTACTCGTCGCCTTCGGACGGCGGCGTCGCTTCGGGCTGGGGGCGTTCACGCACGACGGCCGGCGAGTGCCGGAAGAACTGCTCGACGTCGCGTTCGTAGCGGTACGACGGCTGATGGTCCCCGATGGTGCGCCTCAGGCGAACCGACTGGATGAACGCGTTGACCGCCTCGGCCGAGGTGTGTTCGTAGCGGAAACCCACGTCCTTGAACCGCTGGTTGTCGACCCCTCGCCCATACTTCAGTAGACCTTCGTACTCCTCAGGCAGATCCACGATGCCGAGTTGGCGGAGCGGACCGGTTATCAACTGGGTCGCGTACGGCGGGAACGGCAGTGTCCGCTTCCCGCAGATCGCAGCGACCTCTGACCAGGGAAGCTGACCGTCACACGCACCGTTGTAGACACCGGCGAGATTGTGGTCGAAGGCGAACAGCAGCGCCCGCACGACGTCGCGCTCGTGGATGAACTGGAAGCGCGAATCGAAACCGAACAGCGACGGGACCATCGGAAGCTGCAGCATCCGGGTGAGGGGAGTTTCGATTTCGGCGCCGATCACGTTTGAGAATCGCAACAGAGCGACGTTCACATGGGGGTTGTCCTCGGCGAAGTCGCGGACGTAGCCCTCGACGGCTTCCAGGCTGCGTTCGATGGACGCATGGCTGCGACGGGAGCGGGGAGTGTCCTCGGTGAACCAGGTGGGATCCTCGGGGGCGCAGCCGTAGACCATCGTCGATGATTTCACGATCACGTTGCGAACCGTCGAATTGGCCGACGACGCCGCGGCGAACAGGTTCATAGTGCCGATCACGTTGATCTCGTGCATCGAGCGCCGCGACATCTGGGTCGGGTCGACGACCAGGAACGTGTGGATGATCGTGTCTACCTGGGTGGCCCGCACGATGCGGGACAGGATCGAATAGTTCGCGTCGACCCGCACGTATTCGGTTCGTTCGAGCTCGACCGTCGGTTCGAAAACGTCCAGGCCGACTATCACGTCGACGTTCGGGTCTGCCTCGAGCGCCTGGGCAACACGGCCGCCCCAGAACGTTCCCAATCCGGTGACGAGCACCCGCCGCCCCGTCTGGGGCGGCCTGTCCGCAACCGACTCCAGTGGTGTGTGGGCGAGCCTACTCATCTGGTCCAACCATCTTCCTCAGACTGACTTGGTTCAGTTTGGCCAAGGTCCTTCGTTCCCACGACCTCATCCGAACCAGACACTGTTTCGCTTGCGCAGCATCTCATAGAGGGCGGATTGGATCTTGTCCCGTATTGCTTCAGATTCGTCCATGACCCTTGAGCGTGAGTAACGCTCCTGGTCCGGTGGGACCTCGAAACGTACCGGGTCGAGCACCTTCATCTTGAACTTCGCCGGGAAGTAGGTCACTGCACCGAGTGGCCCGGCGACGAGCATGTTGGCGGTCAGAGGGACATATGGCAGACCAAATGCCTTGGCCAGGGTGGGCAGCCTCACGATGGTCGGCATCGACTCCTCGGCGCCGACCACGGCGATCGGTACTACAGGTACCCCGGCGCGCATGGCGATCTCTACGAATCCGCCCCGGCCGAAGCGGCGCAGCTTGTAACGCTCGTTGAACGTCTTGGCCGGTCCCTTGGTTCCCTCGGGGAACACCAGCACCAACTGGTCCTGTTCCCGCAGTAGGCGGTAGGCGTTGTCCGGGTGGGCGGGAAGGCCGCCTAGCCGGTTCCAAAGAGTTCCGACCACGGGCACCGTGCGGAAGAAATTGTCGGCGAGACCGTAGATGGGTCGGCCAAGTTCGGTCTCGATGCCGTGCATGATAGCCGGGGCATCGGATGGGATCGCCCCCGCGTGGTTGGCGACCAGGAGAGCACCCCCGGGCGGGATCTTCTCGAGGCCCTCCCATTCGACCCGGAACCAGTGCTTGTAGATCGGGTCGTAGGCCCGCCTGACCAGCGACCGCATGTGTTCGGAGCGGCCCCACTCGTTGACGTCGCTGACTCGGCCCTCGCCCAGGTCGTCGGGATCATCACGAGGTTCGCGTCGTACGGGCAGGAGCGCGTCACGCTCGGCCCTGGAGTCCCTGACCAGGTCATCGAGTGCACTGTCGGCTCTGGGTGTCACCTCGGACTCGATTCCGCTGGCGTCTGTTGGTGGTCGAGTAGCCGTTCTGTTGCGCCCGGTGTCAGCTCGATCTGCCGGGGTGCTGTCGGCTCGGGAGCGCTCGGCCACGGTGCGCCCGGCGCGCTTTTGCTCGGCCTTTCGTCGGGCGCTCGATAGCTTCTCCCGTTCGGAAGTTCTTGGAGCGACACGGGTGTTGATGCGGGGATCCCGAGGTGGTTTCGACGACTCGGTCGCTGGCGTCGGCGCAGCCTCTTGACCGGTCCCGGCGGTCCGAGAACCGCTGGGTGTCCGGGTCGCCCGCTTGGCATCGCTCGCTCCCCGGGCCTTGGCCGCCCGCGGGGCCTTGGTCGACCTGGCTCGCCTGGGTGCGTCTCCAGCGGAGGAATCTGAGTCGCTGGACGAGGTCCGACCTGTGGGCATGGCGCTCATGCTAGGACCCGTTCCTTGCCGACGAGGCCGAATTCTCGGCCGAATCTGGTGGCGAATTCAGCTGGACTGGCCCAGGGCTTCGGCGACGGTCGGGTTGGTTACAGCGCCTGCGTGGGTGTTGAGCCCGCCCGCGAGGGCTGTGCGACTCTGGCTCATGTCCTGATGGTGCACGGCGAGGTCCAGGAGGTAGGGAAGTGTCGCGTTGGTCAGCGCATAGGTCGAGGTGTGGGGGACCGCGCCGGGCATGTTGCCGACCGCGTAGTGCACGACGCCGTGCTTGACGAACGTCGGCTCCGAATGCGTCGTCTCGACCGAGGTTTCGACACATCCGCCCTGGTCGATAGCTACATCGATGATGACCGAACGCGGTGTCATGGAGCGGACCATTTCCTCGTCGATGACCGTCGGGGCTCTACCGCCGGCCACCAACACTGCGCCGACGACCAAGTCGGCCTCGGCGACGCAACGTTCGAGTGAGCCCCGGTTGGAGGCGAGCGTTGTGACCGAGTTCCTGCGGACCTGGTCGACCCAGCGCAGCCGTTCTAGGTCCTTGTCCAGAACAATGACGTCGGCACCCATTCCAGCGGCGACGTGGGCAGCGTTCCAGCCCACGTTGCCTGCGCCAACAACGACGACCTTGCCTGCACGGACCCCGGCGGACCCTCCGAGGAGGACCCCCGATCCGCCGTTGGGGCGTTCCAGAAGGTTTGCTCCTACTTGCGCGGCCATGCGGCCGGCGATTTCTGACATCGGAGCAAGCAGCGGCAATGATCCGTCGGGGCCTTCGACGGTCTCGTATCCGAGTGCCGTGACGCGCCGGTCGACCAGGACCTCGGCGACATCGGGATACGCGGCGAGGTGCAGGTAGGTGAACAGTCCGAGTCCAGAGCGCAGGTACTGATATTCCGAGGGCTGGGGTTCTTTGACCTTGCAGATGACCGAAGCGCTTTCCCAGACCTCGTCGGCTGTCGCCAGAACCCTTGCGCCTGCGGCGTCGTATTGTTCATCGGTGATCGACGACGTTTCGCCGGCACCGCTCTGCACGACGATCTCGACGCCGTTGAGGACTAGTTCCCTCACACCGTCGGGACTTATGGCGACCCTGTATTCGCTGTCCTTGACCTCGGCTGGGACTCCCACAATCGGTGGCTTCGTGGCGTGGGGCGTGTTCACAG
>JBATWQ010000073.1:0-17237 GCA_049672765.1 Microthrixaceae bacterium
GAGTAGGCCCAGCTCTTCGACGCTGACCAGGGGAACGCCGAGAGCGTGCTCCACCATCCGCCGACGGCGATCGACGGCACTGGCACCCAGATCACCGTGGACTCCCGAAACTCCGGCCCGCTGAAGCTTCTCGCACAGGTGGTCGAGCTTGCGGTTGAACTTCGTTATCGACCAGCCGAGACGGGACGCTCCCTGTCGATTTGTAAGAACCGAGGGTTCGGCCCGGTTGGGGTTCAACAACGACTCCTCACACATGGCGAGCAACAGCAGGCGCTGCTCGTGGTTGAGGTCGACACGGCCCCAGTCGATCGTCTCGGTGCCGGCAATCCCGTCGGGTCCGAGCAGGTCGGTGTCCCATTCGAATTCTTCGAGTTCACCGCTGATCTCGTAGCGGGTGGGCCCTGATGTGAAGCCGCAGGTGAACTGTCCGTAGAGCACGGCCGCAGCCTTGCCGGGCGCGGCCAGTGCCGAACTGGGTCCGGTCTGGTCCCGGACCTCGATCGACTGTCGCCGTGACGTGTTCTCAACCCGCCAGGCGCCGTCGGCGCAGACGAACCGTCCGACGATGCGATGCATATACGGGTTTTCGTCGATGACGAGGTCACCGCAGCGGCCGAAAGTGAGCTCCTGAACCGGGGTGAGCGTGAACTCCTCTCCACAGAATTCCAGGTACAGGT
This sequence comes from Microthrixaceae bacterium, assembly GCA_049672765.1. GTDB lineage: Bacteria > Actinomycetota > Acidimicrobiia > Acidimicrobiales > Microtrichaceae > JAGQSZ01. Next base: position 678 of record JBATWQ010000073.1, read on the forward strand.
TCTGGGTCATCGCCCGCCTCCTTCCGAATCAGAAGTTGATCGGGACAGCTTGGCTGCTTCGCAGTTGCGGGCAGCCCGTTTCTTGGGTTCATGAAGCATCGCAGGATATTAGCCAGCTTTTCAATGCATTTCATTACATCCAGTTAGGGCTGGCGGTTGTCTATGAGATCATGCAGATGCCAAGCACTGCCCACGACTGGGGGACAGCACCACCGGGTCGAGCGGTGTCTGCATCCCAGTATTCGGCGAAGCCCGACTTGTCCATCCCCCGCCGGGTTCGCCCGGCCAAACGGGCGGCCAGTTCGCCATGGCCAGTCCGCGTGATGGCGAGCCAAATCAGGTAGTCGAGCTGTGGCCAGGTAGGCCCCCTCCAATAGCTTCCCTTCCTGAATCGGGGCTCGTCGGGACGGACCTGCCACATGCCGAATTGACCGGCGAAGGCGGCCGCGCCGGTCAATTCACCGAGAACCTCAGCGATGATCGTCTGGTCCTGTTCGACCAGCAGTGGAAGCAGCGATTCGAGGGTTCGGATCCTGCCGGAACCTGCCGCCGTCGGTCCGTCGTCGGTCCAGGTCCGCAGATCGGCGTTCCAGTGGCCCCGGAGAATCGAGGCGAGCTCCCGGCTCTGCCCGTCCAGTTCGCCGTCGCCGGTGATAGAAGCAAGCTCCTGTGCACAGAACGCGACGATGGCGTTGAAGGCCACCGACCCAACCGCGAATGCCGGGTTGGACAGCGGCGCACCCGCTGGGCTCCTGACGATCGATTCGAGGAGTTCCCCCTTGCGTTTGAACCAGACCTGCTCGTCGTAGGGGTCTCGGTCCCCCGCGGTGCTGCCGAGTTGCATCAGATCGTCCCAACGAGGGCTGTGATCGCATCCCGACTCCCAGGGATGGACTATCTCGATCAACCCAGACTCGCTGCGGCGGCGACGATCGAGCAGAAACCTGAGGCTGGCGGTTGCTCGGGTCAGCAGCCGCTCGGGAACCTCGATGCCCATTCTTGTCAGCTGCGCCACGGTGTGGCCGTAGATGGGAGGCTGGGTGATCGATGAGGTCCGCCCCCGACCCCAGAAGTCTGTGTGCCCGTCGTAGCCGTCGAGGTAGGCGAGGTGCGGAATGAACCCGTCCGCGTCCTGGGACGACAACGCCGTTTCGAGTTCCAGCAGGGCCCGTTCCTCGTTGCCCAGGTGAGCCCAGATGATGGAATGGAAACACGAGTCCCAGAGCCAGAGCCACGGGTAGGTCCCACTGTTGGGGCAGGTGAAGCCCTGGGGACGCCAGTGGGTTTCCATGATCTCGGCGCCACGTGCGAGCAATTCTCCGGTGACGGGGGCGGCCGGGTCTCTCGGTGGGGACATGGAGTTGACCCTAACGTGTGGCCCCAATGTCCCCCCGTGTCGGCTTTCTCTCGTTTCGCTTCGGTAGCAGCGACGGCGTATCGGCCGTTGCGCGAACTTGGATGGAAGCCTTCGAGTCGTTCGGATTCGACGTCAGGACCATTACCGGTGAGCCAGGCTCAGATGTCTTCATCGATGGACTTGGCCTGGTCCCGCCGGCACCGGACGGAAGCGACCTCGACAGGACCATCGACAGGATCCGCAGCAAAGTGGGTGAGGCCACCCACGATCTGGACCTGGTCGTGGTGGAAAATCTGCTGACGATCCCCATCAACCTGCCTGCAGCGCGGGCTGTCGCCGGGGCGCTGAAGGGCCGACCAGCGCTGATCCACCATCACGACCCGCCGTGGCAGCGCGCACGCTTCGCCCACATCACCGAACTGCCTGCGACAGACCCCTCCTGGCGACACGTTTCGATCAACGGCCTCTTGCAGTCGGAGTTGCTGGCCCGGGGAATTGACTCTGCACTCATCTACAACGGATTCGCGGCGCCGGACCTTTCTGACGTTGCAGGGCGGGCCGTTCTTCGGAAGCAGACCCGTGACCTGCTCGACGTCGCCGAGGACGAGTTGCTGTTGGCCCACCCCGTCAGGGCGATCGAACGCAAGAACATCCCGGCGGCCATCCGTACCGCCGAACAATTGGACGGCATCTACTGGCTGCTTGGTCCCGCCGAGGAGGACTACGGACCGGAACTCGCCCGACTCCTCGCCTCGGCCCGCTGCCGCGTGGTGCATCGCCGCTGCGACGGCACCGACGAGATCTACACCGCTGCTGACCACGTCCTCTTTCCATCGACCTGGGAAGGTTTCGGGAATCCGCCGGTCGAGGCCGCATTCCAGCGCCGAACGGTCAGCGTCGGCGATTATCCGGTGGGACGAGAGCTCCGAAAGCTGGGATTCAACTGGCTCGATTCGGATGACCTGTCGGGCATCTCCGAGGCGATCCGCGATCCGCACTCGGAGTCCGTCCGTGGGATGCTTGACACCAACGAACAGGTCGCCCACGCGCACTTTTCCATCACAAGGATGCGCGACTCTTTGCGACGACTACTCGAAGACGCAGGTTGGTTGCCATGAATTCAAAAGATGACACCACGACTACCGACCCGGTACTCGCCAAGCGCGAGAAGATCCGCAAGTTCTGTGACGTCGGATCCCAGGTCGGCTACACCTGCTTCGCAATAGCGGTCGTCATGTTCGTCGTGGCATTCATACTCGACTTCCCGACCTGGACGGTGACGATCATCCTGGCGTCGATGCTCATCGGATCGATCGTGCTCCTTCCCGCTATCGTCCTCGGGTACGGGGTAAAGGCCGCAGACGCCGACGACAAGGGCGAGAAGTTCGGCTACTGAGCCGCACTATGAACGACAGGCTGCAGGATTGTGACCTTTCGCTGCTGACACCGGTGGAAATTTCACGAAATGTCAGCGGATATTTCATCAAATGTCAGCAGGTTTTCACTGCTGACACACCCGGTGTCGGGCACGAGCGGAACGCAGGTGCCAGACGGAGCTGAGGATGCGGGCCTGTCAAGTATCTACCATGGAGCGCGGCTACTCAGGTTGCGTATCCCATTACCAGCACACCCATTACCTGTGACCAGGAAGCGGCCGCAAACACTATCAAGTAGGGACGTTGTTTTCGGAGGTTGTTCTCGAGCCCGCTGCATCGAGGCGGCACGCATCGTCCCCGGAGAGCTCGGCTTGAGCTGACAAACGTTGAGAGCGGTTCCATTTGCCGGTGGGGTGTGACGGTGGCATCAGCATCCACTTACAAGCGTGCGTCTGGTTCAATGTTTGTCGAGCAGGGAGGTGACAGTGGAAATCCACGGTCAGGGAGTTGATGGAAAAGTTCGGTTCGGGAGCGCAGGGGTCTGGTTCGGCGCAACGTTCACACTCGAAGCAGACACGCTCGCTGTGCACCGAAACGTCACCGGCGATGTCCACTACATCGACTTCATGCAGATAGTAAACGTTGACGAAATAGCGGCGGCGCACGACACGACATTTCAGACCGTTGAGTTCACACTCGCTGACAGTTCGACGGTAGCCGCACAGATTCCAGCAGAGTTCGTAGCGGCACTCGTCACACAGCTAACTGCTGCGCCTGCTGTCGAGTCTTCGGGTCCGCCACAGCCGGAAGGGCCTCCCTATGCGCCTCCCGCAAGTCCGCCGCCTTACGGCGGAGCCGACCCGGTGGACAGAGTTGGGCCGGAGCCTGCGGCGTCTGGGGCACGTTCGAAAGTGAAACCGCTGCTTGTTGCGGGTGTCCTACTTGTGGCGGTCGCCGCAACCGGGATGGGCGGATGGTGGTTCATTTCCGGACGGAACTCGACGCCGACTATGCCTGGGCCGGACGCTGTAGGTATCTCGTTCACTTTGCTCGACCTCGACGGTGACATCTACGGGACGTACGGATCCTGTTCCGGCTCGGGCGGGTACAGCGACTTCGGGGCCGGGATGGACATTGTTGTCACCGACCAGGACAACAAGATTATTGGTAGTGGTTCGACCAGCGACCTCGAGACGCTCAAGGAACTCGAACCCGAGTATTTCGAGGCGGACTACGAAGATGACGACTTCGATGAATCAGCCGAGGTTCTTTGCCAGGTTGGTGCTCTGGTCCCGTTGAGCGCCAAAGCGGACTTCTACCAGGTGAAGGTGGGACGACGTGGAGACACGTCTTACTCGTATGACGAAATGGTCGAACAGGACTGGGAGCTATCGCTGAGTCTTGGCTGACAGCTTGCGGTGCGGGACCCAGCTTCCTGGACCGCTGTAGAGACGTACAACAACCTGGACGTCAAGGTGGCGCTTCGCGTTTCAGCGGGGTGATCGTTGCGAGTAGGTCGAACGGGATGAACCCGAATGATCTACTTGGGCTCTTCGAGGCGCCGAAGAATGCGTTGCGGTTGCACCGGCGACCACGTTCCCCTCGGTTGCGTGTGGCCGCCGGCTCCATTTAATTGCGTCGCGGTGCCGGCGTTCTGGTCACCTTGTCACGCAGGGCAGACTGACGGGGTGACTCATCTCCTGGTTCAGCATGGTGAACTCATCGTCAGGTTGAACCTGGTCGAACAGTTGATGGCATTGCGGCGAGGCGTCCGGGTTTCCCTGGACTCCATCAAAAAGGTCAGCGTGCTATCGAAGCCAATCTCCTCCTTCCCTGGCCCGATGATCGATGTGCACATGGGTCTTGCTGCCTCGTCGGCGCCATTGGCTCACCTGGCGACCATCGGACCGCGTGCCACTTATCGAGATGGCGCTGCGCTCGTGGTCGTGTGGAAAGACCGTCCATCGGTCGCAATAGAACTTCATCCAACGGCGGGCCGATGGCGTCTGATCGTCGCCTCAGTTCGCGAGCCTCAAGCGGTCGCCGGTCAGATCGTCGCGGCGTTACGGTAATCCTCCAGGTGTGGCACCTCGCACGCTACTCCTTGACTTTGCTTCCCGGATCGAGTCGATCATGAGGGCTGCAAGCTTTCAGGTATCAACAGTGAGGAGTCGCTGTGAACGACATGCTGCAGGATGCGCTGGCTCGTATTGACGCCTCGAACTGCGCGGACCCCAACCAGGTCAGCATCCGGGGCAATGTCCGACCACTCGCGCTGGTCCACGGTCAGCTCGCCACTGAGTGGATCAATCATCTGGTTGCCGATCCCGGCGACGCGCTGATAATCGCAGCCCGGGCGCATCACCTACGCAGGTGGGAACTACCCAGGTCGACCTACCCGGAGGGTCGCTCGGGATACCTCCGCTGGCGTCAGGATCAGAAGGTCCGTCACTGCAGCGACGTCGGAGACATCCTCACTTCGGTGGGCTACCCCGACGAGATCATCGGCAGGGTCCAGCAACTGATTCGCAACAAGGGCCGGGCGGACGGCGACGCCGACTCCCAGGCGCTTGAGGACGCAAGCTGTCTAGTGTTCCTGGAAACCCAGTTGGCCGACATGTCGGAGCGACTGGACCGACCCCACCTGATCGAAGTGATCCGCAAGACAGCTCGAAAGATGAGCCCCGCCGGAATCGCCGCAATCGACAGGATTGATTTGGATGATGCCGCGAAGGCTCTACTTGGTGAAGCCTTCGCCTGAGTGGGCAACTTCAGACAACAGGGCTCATACCGCCGTCGAGATTGATGGCCGAACCGGTCACGTATGACGAACGGTTCGAGAGCAGGAACGTCACCAGGTCGGCGAACTCGTCGTCGCGACCCACGCGGCCGAGGGGAACCTGCTTCGCCAGCCCTGCGTAGATGTCGCTGACCGGCTTGTCGGCAGCTTCGGCCCGGCGACGCCACTGCCCGCTCTCGACCAGGCCGATGAGAACCGCATTGGCCCGCACGCCTTCGGGACCCAATTCCTGGGAAAGCGCCTTGGTGATCGCCATCCCCGTTGCCCTGGACGCCGCGGACGGCAGAGAACGCGCTCCCGGCGCCTTGGCAGCGATGGACAGAACGTTGACTATCGACCCGCCCGAGTCCCTCAGGTACGGCACGGCGAGTTCGGTCAGCCGGACCGCGGCCATCACCTTCAGATCAATGTCTGCGATCCACTGATCGTCGGTGATCGCCTCGAAGTTGCCAGCCGCGGCCGTTCCGGCGTTGTTGACGACTCCGTCGATGCGGTTCCAGCGCTCGACGGCGACGTTGACCATGCGCGCAAGATCTGCCCTGCTGGTCACATCGGCAGTGATTGCCAGGGCGTCACCGCCCAGTTCATCGAAGCGAGCGGTCATCGCGTCCACCCGCTCCTGGTTACGTCCACACACGACCACCCGGGCGCGGTCGACCACGAGACGCTCGGCCAGGGCGGATCCGAGTCCATCGGTCCCACCCGTGATCAGGAACACCTTGTCGTCCAGCTCCAGGTCCATCTCCCAACCATAGCTACGGACGATTTTCCCGCCAGCGTTCCGGAGCAGGAGATTCTGGTGGAACGGGTCAGGTGTCGCGTCCCCGTAGTCGGTCCAGGCGGCGACGATCGCGCTTTGTCGGGCGACCCGATCCGCGATCGCGTTGCCAGAGCGGCGCAGCCTCGGTGGCCGGCGCAGGCGGCGGCGTGTTGTCGACGTAACACTCGACGGCGACGGGTGCGCCCACACGCTTCTGGATAAGTCGGCGGACCTCGACCTGGCGATGGACCTGGTGGACGTATGCATCGACCGAGTCGCCGATCGCCAGTCGTGTAGCTGCCTTCGCCGGCCGACCGTTCACCCGTACGTGGCCAGCCTTGCAGAGCTTCGTGGCCTCGCTCCGGGTCGAACACAGTCGGATCGCCCACAGCCACTGATCGACCCGCGTGTCCTCCATCGCCACAGTGTTGTCGAACCTCGCACCGCTTCACACGGCACGTCCGCCCCTCAGAGCGCCCGGGCCTCCTCCACCCGCCAGACCGGCTCGACCTTGTACTCGGGAGAATCGATGATGCCGCAGGTGATCTGGGGAACGTGACGCTCGATACCGACCCGTACCTCGAAGGCGCGATTCGTTCCGTCTGCAAGCTCTCCCTGCACCAGAACGTCGGTCGCCATCGAACGGCGATCAAATCCGATCAGCTCGACGCTCCGATGTGCGTCGGCCCAGGCCCATCCCACTTCCCCGAGCCCGTGACGGTCTGCCACCTGGGAAGGTCCCCCTTTGAACAATGTCGATCCGCGGATGTGACCGAGCACTTCGGCCGGCTCAACGGCTCGGGTCGCCACGGCAAGGGCCATCCGTTGGTCCAGGTGGGACCACGCGTAGCCGTCGGGAAAGCTCAGCGCCGTGGGGGCGAACCGGTGACCGCCGGTATGGGAGACACGTCGAAGGGTGAGTCCTTCACCCGGGTGACCACCGCCATCGCCGTCGCCCAGCAGCTGGGAGAGAGCCGTGTAGAGCGATGTTCCGGAGCCGCCACAACACACGTCGCGTTGCCCGTGGGTGCAGATGAACAGCTCGGATGTCCTCTGTTCGGGAGTCCCCCCACCGTCACTGGCGTTCGCGGCTACCTCGAATTCGCCCAGGCCACCGATTGCCTCGTCATCGGCTTTGAGAAGGGCGGCGCACAACTCGGAAACCCGCTCCGGGGGCACCAGCCACTCTCGCCGCTCGAAGCTCGACCCCGACCGCCCGGTGCTGGCCCGCGCCGGCTGTTCGAAGGCGAGCACCTGTACCACGTCGCCGCGGCCGGCCTCGGGAACCAGGCCCTGGGGTCGCCACTTCCTGCCATCCGATCCGACGATCGACGCCGACGGAGCCTCGCACAGACTGGCAAACGGTTCGTTGCCGGAAATGTCTCTCTCCCAGGGCAGTGGGATCTCGACACACAAATAGGCGTCGTAACAACCGCCCGAGCCGATCGGATCGACGTCGAGCGCCACGTGGAAGGGAGCGCATCTGAGGTTGGAGAACACAACACTCGAGTCAACGGACATGGTCTGAGACTATGGCCACCCTGCCCGGTGAGGTATCCACCCTGAACGCTTGTTACCCTTGGGTAACATGAGGCTGCCTGCGCCAGAGCGACGAGAACAACTGCTGCGGGTCTCTCTCGAGGTCTTCGCCGCAAAGGGCTTTCACGCAACCTCGATGAACGATATCGCCGACTCGGCCGGCGTCACAAAGCCTGTCCTCTATCAGCACTTCATGTCCAAGCGGGACCTGTTCATCGAGCTTCTCGCCCAGATCGGAACCGACCTTCGGGGGACCATCTCAAAGGCGACAGCCAACGCCGGCGGACCCCGCCAGCAGATCGAGCAGGGCTTTCGCGCCTACTTCGTGTTCGCCAATGAGTACACGAGTGCCTTCACCGTGTTGTTCGGATCCGGCGCTCGTAGAGACCCCGAGTTTGCGTCCTTCGCCTCGGCGGTCGAGCAGTCCATCGCTGACACGATCTCTGAGTTGATCGTGGTCGAAGGACAGCCCGCCGAGCACAGCCTGCTCCTGGCGAACAGCATCGTCGGCATGACCGAAGCAGCGACCCGTCACTGGCTCGCCCACGAGCGCCAGCCCGATGTCGACACGCTCGCGCAGCAGATTTCCCAACTTGCGTGGTCCGGAATGCGTGGCATCGCCAATCCCGCCTGAGAGCCACCCCCGGGCGGGTTCATGTCCGCCTTGGCGGGTTTCGGCATCGAACTCTACGGTTGGGCCAATGAGTGATTCTTCCGCACCGCCTTCTGAAACCCAGGCCTCTTCCGTCCAGGGACAGCGCGAGGGAAACGGCCCCGATTGGTATGAAGTGATCGTCGAGATCCCGCAGGGATCCCGCAACAAGTACGAGATCGATCACGACAACGGTGCGGCGTGGCTCGACCGTCACCTCTACTCGACCACGGTCTACCCCACCGAGTACGGGTTCTTTCCCGACACCCTCGCCGAGGATGGCGACCCGCTCGACGCGCTGGTGCTACTAGAGGCGCCGACGTTCCCCGGCTGCCACATCCGCGCAAGACCTATCGCCGTACTCGAGATGAACGACGAGGCCGGTCGGGACCTCAAGGTGCTCTGCGTGTCCTCGGGTGACAGGCGGTGGGATTGCTATCAGGACGTCTCCGACGTGGCTGACCACATGCTCGCCGAGATCAAGCACTTCTTCACCGTCTACAAGGATCTGGAGCCCGGCAAGAGGAGCCAGGTCGGCGACTGGGGCGCCCGTGAAGTCGCAATCGCAGCTATCGCCGACGCACGAAGCCGCTTCGTAACCGAAGGCTGACGGCTACTTCTCGGGGTTGCTCGGCTCCGGCTACATCTCGGGGTTGCTCGGCTCCGGCTACTTCTCGGGGTTGCTCGGAACCTGGAGGTCGAACTCGGTTCCGCGGACGCGTAGACCTCGCTGGACCATCGCCTCTACGGCCTCGCGATCCTGGTCGGTCAGATTCCGTCCCGACAGGCTCCGGGGCCAACGACCATCGGCCAGGACCGCAGCGAGAGTGACGCTGTACAGGTACACGGTCGCCAGCAGATAGCTCCAGGAGAGCAGGCCCAGAACCACTGCGAACACCCCGTAGGTATCCGACGACTGGCTCACGACCCGATCGAAGTACAGCCCACCGAGTGACAGCATCCCCCACCACGCGATCGCCGTCGCCACCATCCCCGGAATGTGCGACTTGAACGATACCTTGCGGACACAAAGAGCCCGGTGGAGGCCCAAATAGGCGGCCGCACCGGCTGCCAGCGGAAACACGACGCCTGCGACGACCCTCAGCGCAGAGGGCCAATCGGCCGAGAGCATCCACCGGCTGGCACCGGACAGGACCGCGCAGAATGCCACCAGCACGACCCCGCCGACGCTACGAAGCTGCCGGAGGATCCACGACGGGCGATCGAACACCGCGACTTCCCAGATCGTGTCTAGAGCATTGCCGAGCATCGCCAAGAGGCCGAGGCCCGCCCATACCGACACTGCGACCGAGACGGCAAGGACCGCCATGCCTGTGCTCAGGTTCTCGGTCCCCGCCGAAAGGTCGGTGGATAGAACCGGGATGCTCGAAATCGTCGAGTCGACGATCGACTTCCGCAGCGACTTGTCTCTAAGCAAGATCCCGAGGACGCTCACGAACGCCAGCAACAGAGGAAATACCGAAAAGAAACCCTTGTAGGCGATGAGCATCGCCAGCTGACCACCCCGATCCTCACCGAATTTCTTGGTGATCCCGAACGGTACGGCAAGAGCAGGTGTGCGCCGCTGAAGTCCGTCTAGGCGGTCCACCAGACGTTCTATGGCCCCGGACACGCCCCCGCCTTCGCGGTCGCCCTCATGTTCGCCTCGGCGATCGCCCTCGACTCCGCGATCGTCCTCAACTCCGCGATCGTCCTCAACTCCGCGATCGTCGTCGTTCTTGGGTGCGTTTCCCCCGTCGATCTCCCCCGATGCCGCCTCCATCAACTCAGAGGCTGAATCCGAGGGACTCCGCCGCCCGGGAGTATTCGGCAAGTTCGGAGGACTGATTCCGCAAGATACGGGCGGCCAGCGCCTTTACCCGAGCGTCACCGGCATGCTTCGCCGCGTAGCGCGCCATGTGGAGTCCACCCCGATGGTGCTCCGACATGAGTTCCAGGAATGCCCTGTTGGCCTCGTCGCCGCTCATCACCCGGTATGCGTCGACCTGCTTCGGGTCCAGCATCCCTGGCATGTCGGCAACGGCGATCGGGGCGCCCATCCAGACCATCGCGTCGCGATCAGAATCGCCGGTCCCATACCCCCAGCTTTCGAGAATCGCCGTCATGTAGCCGACTTCGTACTGCTGGGAGATGAGCGCTTCCTGGGCGAAATGACGGGTCGTCGGATCGGTGGAGATCTCGGCACCGACCGCACCCAGCTGCACAGCCTGTTGGTGGTGGGAAATCATGTCCTGGAGAAATCCGACATCGACGGAGTCCTCACCGGGGGTGCTCACCGAATTATTGACCACGATGGCGCCGAGGCCGCTGACAACGGCGACCAGAACGGTGAGTACAGCAACCTGCCAACGAGACATCCGCTCAGGCTAGATCGGGTGTGACCATCTGGCCGTCGGAGCCACAACGCGGAACTGAGCAGTGCCTCATAAGAAATTTGGGGGTCCCGATGTGCAGGACCCCAGCCGCTACCGTGACCTGGGTGAGCAGCACCCCACCGCCCTTCCAGTCGCCCGCACCCACACCGAGTCACACACAAGTGGTCTGGGCCGCGCAGGTTCTGAACGCATACAAGATCTACGGCTCGGGCGAGAACGAGGTCAGAGCCCTCAATGGCGTTACCGTCGGATTTGAGAGGGGACGTTTCACGGCGATCATGGGCCCCTCCGGGTCGGGCAAGTCCACGTTGATGCAGTGCGCAGCGGGCCTGGACAAGCTCAGCGCCGGAGACGCAATCGTCGGAGACGTGAACATCTCACAGTTGGGCGAGAAGGCGCTGACGCTACTGCGACGCGAGCGGATCGGGTTCATCTTTCAGCAGTTCAACCTGCTGCCCACTCTGACGGCGGAAGAGAACATCCTGTTCCCCTTGACCCTCGCCGGGCGCTCCCCCGACGCCGACTGGATGAACCATGTCGTGACGACCGTGGGCCTGCGGGACAGGCTCACCCACAAGCCGTCGGAACTCTCCGGCGGGCAACAGCAGCGCGTAGCCGTCGCGCGGGCACTCGTGGAGCGACCCGAGATCATCTTTGCCGACGAGCCGACCGGCAACCTCGACTCCCACTCCTCCGGCGAGATTCTCGCCTTCATGAGAAGCGCCGTCACAGATTTCGGTCAGACGGTCGTCATGGTCACCCACGATCCGGTGGCCGCCTCACACGCCAGTCGCGTGCTGTTCCTAGCCGACGGCCAGATAGTCGACGAACTCCTCACTCCCACGAGGGACACGATTCTCGACCGCATGCGTCTGCTCGGGGACTGAGCCGAACCGCATGTTCAGATACGCACTCAAAAGCCTCCGCGCAAATCTCACCCGCCTGATAGCCACCTCGTTGGCGATCATCCTGGGCATAGCCTTCCTGGCCTCTGGTCTCATGCTCACCGACGCCGTCAAGGCCGGACTGACCGGAAACGTCGAGCAGCAGTACAAGAACGTCGACCTGGCCGTTGTCGCGGCATCGGACACCGCGGGTGCCGAGTTCGCCCAGGGAGTGCAGGCCGACATCCTGCCCCTGGTCCAGGCGACACCCGGCGTCGCAGCTGCAGCCGGCGAATTGCAGGCGAACGTCAGGGTGCTGCGACCCGACGGGACGACAGCCAATCTGAGGAGCTTCGGACGCAACTGGATCGATGACTCCGAACTGAATCCGCTGACTCTGGTCGAGGGCGAGGCGCCGAGGAGCAAGGACCAGATCGTCGTCGACCGTGACCTGGCCAACGAGGCGGACGCCAAACTGGGCTCGGAGGTCAAGGTCGAGACTCCGTCGGGGACTCTCGACATGACGATCGTCGGAATCTCTGAATTCGGCGACCAGAACGCCATCGATGACGGCGGAACGGTTTCCTTTGCGTCGGGTGGCGCGACCCAGATACTCAACACCGGCACACCGGGCTATACCGATGTGATCATCCGCACCAGCGGCGACCCCGGCGAGGTCAGGACCGCCCTCCAGGCCACGCTGCCGTCCTCGGTAGAGGTCCAGACCTCGGCACAGTTCATCGACACGGCCTCGGAGTCGGCCCTGGCGTTCATCAGCTTCCTGCGGCCGATCCTGCAGGGCTTCGCATACCTGGCGATGTTCGTCTCAGCCTTCGTGATCTTCAACACGTTCTCCGTGGTCGTCACCCAGCGGTTCCGAGAACTCGCCCTGATTCGTGCGATAGGTGGGTCACCTGCCCAGGTCAGACGGTCGGTAATGGTAGAGGGGCTAGGGATCGGCATTGGCGCCAGCGCCATCGGTGTGGTCCTGGGGGCGGGGCTCGCAAAGGGCCTCCAGGCGATTCTGGGCCAGTTCAATCTGGCGTTGCCCGGCACCGGAGTGAAGATAACTGTCGGCACGATCCTGCTGTGCATGATCGTCGGAACCGTCGTGACTCTATTGGCCGTCATCGTGCCCGCCTTCCGCGCTGGGCGGACCAAGCCGGTCGAGGCGATGAGGGCTTCTGCTGTCGACACTTCGGGCACGTCGAAGGTACGGGCCGCGTTCGGTGGAACGTTCCTGGCGCTGGCGATAACCCTGTTGCTCATCAACCGGTTCAACGGGGTGAAGTGGTACCTGATCGGGCCCGGATCGCTGCTGTTGTTCATCGGCCTGTTCATCGGCGGACCGCTTCTCGCCAGGGTGTTTGGACGTGCGCTCCGCGTTCCTATGTCGATGTTCGGACTGGTCGGTCGGATCTCGGCAGACAATGTGGTGCGCAACCCCAAGCGCACCGCAACGACCGCCAACGCCCTGGTCATCGGCCTGTTCCTGGTCACCTTGGTTACTGTCTCGGGCGAGGCGATGAAGACCTCGGTCGTGCAGGAGTTGAACAAGCTCTCGTCGTCGGACTTCATCATCATGTCCCAAGGCGCAATTGCGCCCGATCTGGTGTCCGAGGTCGCCAAGGTCGAGGGAGTCAGCGACACCGCCCCGGTGCGCTCCTCGCTCGCCGTTGACGCAAACGGGCAGACGACCTTCATCTCGTCCGCTGATTTTGATGCGCTGGCAAACACCGCCGGCCTGAAGGTCGTGTCTGGCTCCTCCGAGTCGGTCACGGCCGGCCAGGGAATCGCGGTTCCCGACTTCTCACAACTGGGTGGCCCGAACGAGAGCGGCGGTAACGCACCGGGATCCGAACAACTCGGCGATCAGCTTTCGTTCCGCACCGTCGGTGGCGAGGTGCTGACCCTTCCCGTCACCGCACTTCTGGAAGCCAAGCTCGATTCGCTTTTCCTCGGATACGTGGTGAGCCCAGAGGTGTTCACCAAGATCAGCGGCGACAAGCCGGTCAACCAGATCTTCGTGCGGGTCGAACCCGGACAGGCCAACGCCGTGGGCCAGCGCCTTGAGAAGGCCATCGACGGCTACACCGGTGTCGAAGTCCAACCCGGCAACTTCATCGGCCAGATCGTCGGCAAGGTGTTCGACTTTCTGATCGGCGCAGTCAACGCGTTGCTGGCCATGAGTGTGATCGTCGCTCTTGTGGGCATCGTCAACACCATGACCCTTTCGATCTTCGAGCGGCGAAGGGAACTCGGATTGGTCCGAGCGTTGGGCATGACCCGCAGACAGGTTGGACGAATGGTCCGCCTGGAAGCGGTACTGATGGGTCTGCTCGGGACGGTCATCGGAATGGGCGCAGGAATCCTGCTGAGCTGGGTGGTCATTTCGAGCATCGGCGACGGGGCGGTCGACCTGTCGTTCAACTGGGCGCGGGTGGGACTCATCTTCGTCGCAGGGATCGCCGTTGGCGTGATCGCGTCGCTCTTGCCGGCGAGGCGTGCCACCCGACTAGACATGCTCGACGCCATAAACGACGCCTGAGGACCGTTCGTCAGGCGTGGCTTTCCACGAAGTATCTGACCCCCACCGAGAAGCGTTCGATGTCTTCGGTGGTGGTGTCGAAGCTGCACATCCAGCGCACAACGCATTCGGCCTCGTCCCACACCCAGAACGGGGACCAGTCGATCAGGGGTCGCACGACCACCGGCGGAAGCTTCACGAACAGTGAGTTGACGCGGGGCTCACCCAGCACCTCGATTCCTGGGATCGACGCGACACTTTTGTAGAGATCCGATGCCATCTCGTTGGCGTGGGCGGCGTTCGACAGCCAAAGGTCGTCGGCAAGTAGGGCCTCGAACTGTGCTCCGACGAAACGCATCTTCGACGGCAGTTGCGCTGCCTGCTTTCGCACGAATCGGACGTCGTCCCCCAGACCATCAGTCAGGAAGAGCACCGCCTCGCCGTACATGAGTCCGTTCTTGGTGCCGCCGAAGGTCACGACGTCCACCCCGGTGCCAGAGACCAAATCGCCCAGCGAACAGCCGAGCGCGGCCGCGGCATTCGAGATTCGAGCGCCGTCTACGTGCACGAGCAGGCCAAGTTCGTGGGCCGTTTCCACAACGTCGGCGAGTTCACCGAGGGAGTACAGGGTCCCCATTTCGGTCGACTGGGTTATGGACACGACCCTGGGTTGGACGTGGTGCTGGTCGCCGATGCCGTACATCTGGGCGCGGATCAGGTCCGGGGTGAGCTTGCCGTCGTCGGTCGGCACCTCGATCAGTTTTGATCCGGTGAACCGCTCAGGGGCGCCACACTCGTCAACTGCGATATGGGCCGAGTTCGCGCAGATCACCGCCTGCCAGGACTGCAGCAGACACTGCAGTCCGACGACGTTCGCCCCCGTGCCACCCCACGTGAACGCGATCTTGGGCTCGCAGCCCAGCAACTCGTTGAACTTCGCCTCTGCGCGTGCGGTCCAGGGGTCGGAGCCGTAGGCGGCGGCGTGACCCGAGTTTGCCCTCGCCAGAGCTTCCATCACGGTCGGGTGGACACCCGAAAAGTTGTCGCTAGCGAATGATCCCGACGGCGGATCGGGTACCGCTCTCACGAAACGACAGTGGCGATCAGCACGAAGTGGCATGCCCCGGCTGCGATGGTCATGGCGTGCCATACCTCGTGGTAGCCGAAGCGCGAGGGGAACGGATCGGGCTTTCTGGTTCCCAGGACGATTGCTCCGACGGTGTAGAGAAGTCCGCCGACGGCCAGCAGGGATGTTTGCATCGCGGTGAGGCGGGTCAACAGAACCGGCATGGTGACAATCGCGGCCCAGCCCATGGCGATGTAGAGCCAGGAGCCACTCTTGCCTCCCCCGGTTCCCAGTCGCACCATTTTCATGATGATGCCAGCCAGGGCAGTCACCCAGATGACCACGAGCATGGGGATTCCCCAGATGGCTGGCAGAACGACCAAGCAGATGGGTGTGTAAGTTCCAGCGATGAGGGTGAAGATCATCGAGTGGTCGGCCCGCCTCATCCAGAGAACGGCCTTGGGCGAGCGTGCCAGGCGGTGATAACTGGCACTGGTCGCGAACAGCCCGGCGAGGCTCGCCCAGTAGACGGCCACGGCGACCCGCGCTGCTGCGGTGTCCGCGGTCGTCAGCAGGTAGAGCCCTGCCGGCAGGACAACGAGGAATGCTGCGAAGTGCAGCCACCCTCGCATCAGCGGTCGATGTCCGTACGCATCAAGGCCTTCAAGGACTGTGACCGCGTCGGCTCCGGCTACCGCTGAACTGGGATCAACCGCCATGGAGCTGTCGGCCGGGTCCCCGTCGATCTGATGGGGGTAAATTTGATCGTTGTCAAATGACATTGCTCGAAGGATACAACCCACCATGCGAGGTGTCCCCGTCGGCAGGTCCGCCTTTCCAATCTGTCACCAGACCTCGCTAGGGTCGACCCGTGATGAATGAACGGCTCGAAACAATCTGGAACGAAATCGTCCGAATTAATGCAGGTGAGGTCGAGTTCCACCAAGCCACCCGCGAGGTCCTCAGCTCCCTCGCACCTGTTATCGAGAAGAACCCCGAATTCGCTCGTTTGAAGATGCTCCAGCGCATGGCGGAGCCGGAACGTCAGATCATTTTCCGGGTTCCGTGGCAGGACGACAAGGGCGAAGTTCACATAAACCGCGGCTACCGGGTCGAGTTCAACAGTGCCCTCGGCCCCTACAAGGGTGGGCTCCGGTTCCATCCTTCGGTGAACCTCGGAATCGTCAAATTCCTGGGCTTCGA
>JBATWQ010000074.1:0-3517 GCA_049672765.1 Microthrixaceae bacterium
GTGCTGCGTCGAGGGCGTTCACGGGACCGTTCCCCTCTCCGACCGAAGCGATCCGTTCCCCTCCGACCCAGAGCTTCACGGTTGCTTCGGTGGCCAACTCCGAATCGATGTGGTCGGCGACGGCGACACCCTCGCGGTGATACGCAGAAACCCGGTAGGCCTCGACCTCGAAGTAGTTCTGCTGCCAGCCAGTTGAGCGACGCATCAGCAACTCGAGCGACGCGTCCGCCGCCTCGAAGACGAATCCCTGGGCCTCGAGCCGCTTGAGTTCTTCAGAAAGCTCACCCGCTGCGCGGCCGCTGAGGTCGACTCCGAACTCCTCGGCCTTCATCGCCATCCCGGCGCGGCCACCCAGGTCGGACACCAGCACCCGGGTGCGGTTGCCGACGACGGTGGGATCGATGTGCTCATAGCTAGCCCCACCAACACGTCCGATTGCCGATGTATGGAGCCCACCCTTGTGTGCAAAGGCGGACGATCCCACATACGGATCAGCCGGGTGGGGAGGCAGGTTTACGAGTTCCGCGACATGGCGCGACACCGCGGTCAGACGCTCCATGCGCCCGGGCGGGAGCGTCTCGACACCCATTTTGAGCGTCAGGTCCGGGATGACCGTCATCAGGTTGGCGTTGCCGGTCCTCTCTCCGTAGCCGTTGACGGTCCCCTGCACGTGCCGGGCCCCTCCGACGACCGCTGCCACCGAGTTGGCCACGGCACAGCCCGAGTCGTTCTGGGTGTGGATTCCGACCATCGCGTCGTCACCCACGAACGTGACCACTTCCCTGGTGATGCGCTGGACATCGTGGGGCAGAGATCCACCGTTGGTGTCGCATAGAACGATCGCGTCGGCACCGCTCATCAAGGCAGTCTCGACAACGCCCAGTGTGAACTCGGGGTTCTGACGGTAACCGTCGAAGAAATGCTCGGCGTCGACAAACACCCGCAGTCCGGCGCGCTTCAGAAACTGAACCGAGTCAGCAACCATGGCGAGACCCTCGTCGAGGGTCGTACGCAAGGCCTCTGTGACATGGAAGGCCGAACTCTTGGCCACGATGCAAACCGTCGAGGTGCCCGCCTCGACCAGTGCCCGAAGAGTAGGGTCATCGTCGGACCGCCCCAAAGGACGTCTGGTCGACCCGAAAGCCAACAGCGTCGAGGTAGTGAGTTTCAGCTCGGTACGGGCGCGCCGGAAGAACTCCTCGTCCTTCGGGTTCGACAGCGGGTAACCGCCCTCGATCCAGTGGACACCCAGCCAGTCGAGCTGTTCGGCCACCCTCAACTTGTCGTCCACCGACAGCGAAATGCCTTCGAACTGGGTGCCGTCGCGCAGGGTGGTGTCGAAGATCTCGACTGCGGACGGTGTTCCCTCGGTACGACTGACACTCTCGCGGAAGGACTCCGCCTCGTTACCCGAATTGGATGGACTCGAATTGGCCGAGCCCGAATTCGCCGGCCGCGAACTCACCGGCCGGGAATTCACGGGGTCCGAACTCGCCGGGACGGGGTTGTCGCTGTCGCTCATGAGACCAGTTCCACCCAGTCCTTGTATTGCTCGGACTGACCCCGGACGACCTTGGCGTACTCCGCGCCGATGGCAGCGGTGAAGGGACCCGGGCATGGAATCGGTCGATCATCGACGGCGTTGACGGCTGAAACCTCGGCTGCAGTGCCACAGAGGAAAATCTCATCCGCGACGTATAGGTCCGAGCGGGTCAGGTCTGTGACCGCGCATTCGACACCCATGTCCTCGGCGATTGCGATGACGGTGTCCTGGGTGATGCCTTCGAGCGCCCCGGCCGAACCGGGGGGTGTCAGCAGCATTCCGCCGCGTGAGACGAAAAGGTTCTCGCCCGTGCACTCCGAGACGAGCCCCTGGCCGTTCAGCATGATGGCTTCGTCGTATCCGGCCTTCAGCGCCTCGATCTTGGCGAGTGAGCTGTTGACGTAGTTGCCGGTGGTCTTCGACGCAGGCGGCATCGAGTTGTGGTCGTGGCGGATCCAGGTGCTGATCTTGGCGCTGATGCCCTTGGTGAGCGCATCGTCACCGAGGTAGGCGCCCCAGGGCCAGCAGGCGATGGCGACGTCGACCGAACAGGGCAGGGTGTTCAGGCCCATCTCGCCGAATCCGTAGTAGGCGATGGGGCGGATGTAGCAGGACGGCAGACCCGATTCGCGCACGACGGCCTTCGTCGCTTCGACAATCTCATCGACGGTGTAGGGGATTTCCATCATGAGGATCTTCGCCGAGTTGAACAGCCGGTCGATGTGTTCGGTGAGCCGGAAAATGCCAGGACCCGAAGTCGTCTCGTAAGCACGGATTCCTTCGAAGACACCCATTCCGTAGTGGAGGCTGTGGGTCAGCACGTGAATCTGGGCTGCGTCCCAATCGACGAGTTCGCCGTTCATCCAGATCTTGGGTGTGGGGGTGATGGGCATGTCTGTGACTCCTGTGGACTGTTCTGGTGTAGTCGGTTGCTGGTGCGGCTTTAACTGCGTTCTGACGGCTCTGATCAGCTCGCGGAAACTTCGCTGGCGATCTGATCGCCGATCTCAGAGGTCGAACCCGAGTAACGCTCAGGTGACCTGGTGGCTTCGGCGACCTTGGCTGCTGCCGTCTCTTCGCCCAGGAATTCGAGCATCAGTCCGGCGGAGATGATCGCTGCTGCGGGGTTCGCAAGTCCCTTACCGGCGATGTCCGGTGCGGTTCCGTGGACGGGTTCGAACATCGAGGGACCGGTTCGGGCAGGGTTCAGGTTGGCCGAGGCAGCGAAGCCCACTCCCCCGGCGACGGCGCCGCCGAGGTCGGTGAGAATGTCTCCGAATAGGTTGTCGGTGACGATTACGTCGTAGCGCTCGGGCCGCTCTACGAAGTGGATACAGGCTGCGTCGATGTGGTCATAGCCCGTTCCCACCTGCGGGTACTCCTCGGCGACCATGTCGAATACCCGTTGCCACAGGTCACCGGCGAAGGTCAGGACGTTCTTCTTGTGGACCAGGGTCAGGTGCTTGCGTTCGGTGTTCGCTGCTCGTTCGAAGGCGAACCGGATGCAGCGCTCGACTCCCATCCGAGTGTTGACCGAGCCCTGCGTGGCAATCTCGCTGGCAGTCCCCTTGCGGAGAAAACCGCCTTCACCGGCGTAGGTGCCTTCGGTGTTCTCCCGGATCACCTCGAAGTCGGTCTTCGGCGGAAGGCGGAAGGGACGCAGGTTGATGTACTGGTCCAGGTCGAAACGCATGCGCAGCAGAATGCCGCGCTCGACCAGCCCTGCGGGTGCGGACACACCAGGCGCCGGGTCTCCCACCGCTCCGAGGAGCAGCGCGTCCAGGCCCCGCCATTCTTCGAGAGTCTCATCGGGCAGGACCACGCCGTCCTCCAGATAGCGGTGGGCACCCAGGTCGTATTCGGTGCTCTCGTAAGCGACGCCGGTCGCGTCGATCACCTTGAGAGCCTCGGCGATTACCTCCGGCCCGATGCCGTCTCCACCGATAACGCCGATCTTGTAGGTCATTTCGGACT
>JBATWQ010000075.1:0-6869 GCA_049672765.1 Microthrixaceae bacterium
GGCGGTTGGCAATACGCGGAGTCCCCCGTGACCTGTGGGAGATCTCGTTTGCCCCGTCCTGATCGATCGTGGCTTCGAGGATGGTCGCTGCCCGCAGGACGATGGCGGTCAGGTCATCGGGGTCGTAATAGTCGAGGCGGGCCACGAGTCCGAAACGATCACGGAGGGGACCAGTGATAAGGCCGGTCCGTGTGGTAGCGCCGACCAGGCAGAAGCGGGGCAGATCCAGCCTGATGGACCGGGCTGCCGGACCCTTACCCAGGACGATGTCGAGTTGGAAATCCTCCATCGCCGGATAGAGAACCTCTTCGACCGAGCGCGAGAGACGGTGGATCTCGTCAATGAACAGGACGTCACCCTCACCGAGTTTTGTGAGGATCGCCGCCAGGTCGCCGGGGCGTTCGAGCGCGGGCCCGGACGTGACGTGCAGGGTGACGTCCATCTCGGCGGCAACGATGACCGAAAGCGAGGTCTTGCCCAGACCAGGGGGGCCGGCGAACAGAAAGTGGTCGGGGGCCTGGCCGCGTCTACGGGCGGCCTCGAGAATGACCTTTAGGCGGCGCTTCAGTTCGGTCTGACCGACAAATTCGTCAAGGTTGCGGGGGCGCAGGGACAACGTGGTGTCCATGTCGACCTCGGGGATCTCTTCGACGGGAACCTCGAGGCGGCGATCGTCGTCCTGTTGGACCGGTCGGAGTAGCTCATCTCTGGCCAAATCGGGACCCTCAGCTCACCGCCAGGCGCTGCAACGCCTGACGGAGCAGATCTTCGGCGTTCAGATCGTCGGGCAGATCCGACACGACCCTCGTGATTTCCTCCGTGCCGTAGCCGAGGCCCGCGAGCGCCTCACGCACGTCTGAGCGTGCGCTGCCGCCGGCGCCACCGGGACCAGCCGCAGAAACAGTGGATGCATCGCCCAAGCCGATGGGAAGGTCGAGTCGGCTCTTCAACTCGACCATGAGCCGCGCGGCCGTCTTCTTGCCGACACCCGGGACCAGACACATGGCCGCCACATCCTCATCGGCGATGACCTTGCGGAGCCCGAGGGGCGAATGAACCGAAAGGATCGCGAGCGCCAGGCTGGGGCCCACCCCGTGGGTGGCGATGAGAATCTCGAAAACCCTGCGGTCGTCTGCGGTTGTGAAACCGAACAGAACCTGGGCGTCCTCACGAATGTGGTGATGGATATGGATGAATGCCTCGGAACCACCGCTGACAAGTTCGTCCACCGCCCCGGGGGTTGCCTGAACGCGGTAGCCGACACCTTGGACCTCGACGAGTAGTTCGTTGTCGGAGCGCTCGAGAATTTCGCCGCGCAATGAGCCGATCATGCCCTGGAAGCCTTTCCGAGAAGTGCCGCTGAACCGGCGTTGAATGCAAGGTAGGTCAGTGCAATTGCTGCCGCATCCGCGGCGTCCGGGGGCCGCGGCGGGGTGTCGAGACCGAGGAGTACCTGCACCATCTCCTGAACCTGGGCCTTGTCCGCCGAGCCGTAACCTGCGACGGCATCCTTGACCTGGTTGGGCGAATACTCGACCACATCGAGCCCGCGGCGGGCGGATTCGGCCATGACGACCCCGGCGGCCTGCGCCACGCCAATGGCTGTTCGGACGTTGGTCTGGAACAGAACACGCTCGACCGCGACCGCCGACAGATCGAACTCGTCGAGCAGTTGGCACAGGTCGACCCACAGTTCTGCGAGGCGATCCGCTACAGGACTTTCCCGGTCGGTGCGGAGCACTCCCATGGCAACGGCAGTGCTGCGATGACGGTCCGCCTTGAGGACGCAGTAGCCACAGCGGGTCAGTCCGGGGTCGATCCCAAGTACGAACACAGGTTCGACTCTAGTTCAAGGTCGTGACCGTATCGATGACCCAGTTCGCAGACCTTCAAGTCGGGCAAGTTTGCGACCGATAGGAAGGGCGATGCGAAAGCTGATCAGAAATAGCCGAACGCACGATTCCACAGAACTTCCGGACTTCGTGCAGACCACCATGCCCGTTCCCACCCCGTCGTTCGCAACCCTGCCACCGGTGGACTCGGGAGCCGGTCAGGGCGAACCGACAGTCGAGCTGAGTGGAGTGAACCACCGCTTCGGGTCCAACCAGGCGCTGTCCGACCTCAACTTCAAGGTTCCCCACAACCAGATCACGGTTCTGCTCGGCCCCAACGGCGCCGGCAAGACAACCGCCTTTCGTGCGATCACGGGTGCTCTTTCCCCGGACGTCGGGACCGTCCGGACGTTTGGACTCGACCCG
This sequence comes from Microthrixaceae bacterium, assembly GCA_049672765.1. Classification (GTDB taxonomy): domain Bacteria; phylum Actinomycetota; class Acidimicrobiia; order Acidimicrobiales; family Microtrichaceae; genus JAGQSZ01. The sequence continues at coordinate 2,259 of JBATWQ010000075.1, forward strand.
ACCGCGGACGGACACCTGGTGCGCCCCCGCTGCGGCGTAGTCTCGGCAAAGCCGGCCCTCTATGACAGGCTCTCGGGCCGAGACAACCTGCTGTTCGCGGCGGAGCTGTACGGAATGGGTCGGAAGATCGACTCTCGAATCGGCGAGGTCGCCGGCAGGTTCGGGATTCTCGAGGCACTCGATGATGCCGTCGGTGGCTACTCCACAGGAATGAAGACCCGGCTGGCTCTGGCACGCTCGGTGCTGCACGACCCGGAGCTGCTGCTCTTCGACGAGCCGACGTCGGGACTTGATCCCGAGTCCGCCCACGCCGTGCTCGACCTGATTCGTGAAATGACCCGCGACGGGCACACCGTTGTCATGTGCACGCACCTGCTGGCCGAGGCGGAGGGCCTCGCCGATCACGTCATCATGATGGACGGGGGCACGGCAATGATCGCCGGCTCTCCCGGTGATCTGACCCAACAGTTCTGGCCCAGACCGGTCGTCCACCTGGATGCCGAGGATCCACGCCTTCTCGACCGCCTTGGCAACTGGCCCGGAATCGAGGCGTACCGCCGCTCCCCCGCGGGTGCACGGATCGAACTCGATGACGTCAACCTCGTCCCCGACCTCGTCGAGGCACTCGTTCGGAACGGCGTGCGGGTCACCCGGATCGAACCCCACCGTCCGACTCTCGAGGACCTGTACTTCATGATCCGGCGTGGCGGTCCCACCGCCTCCACCGACGATCCCGTGCTGGCCCCGATACGTCGGAACTGGTCGGAATCGCCCCCGTCGGTTCCGCCCCTCGTCACCGCTGGCACCAACCCATGGGCCGAGATCCACCCCGAACACGCCCCCACGAACACGATCCCCGCAGGGCTCGCACCAGAAGCGCAGGAACAGGCAGGAACCAGATGACCGCCACCGCTCGCATGCACGTAAATTCCTCAACCTCCGCCTTCGACATTCACCGAATGTTCGTCGTAACCCGTCACGAATTGCGCCAGTTGATGCAGTCCAAGGACTTCTGGATTCCGATGGCCCTGCTGGGATCCATCTTCTTCCTGATCATTCCCGCCGCCCTGATCCTCCTGATCACCAGGATGGGAAGCGGTTCGATGGTTCAGCAGGCGTCCGAAACCCTGAAGGTCCTTCCGGATGCGGCGCTGGCGAAGATCCGGGGAACGTCACCGCAGGGCAGGACGGCGTACGCGCTGGCTGTCTACCTGTTCGCCCCGGTCGCCGTAGTGGTCCCACTGACGATCTCGACAGCAGTGGGCGCCGCCTCACTGGTCGGGGAACGAGAACGGGGAACCGGAGAGTTCCTGGCCCATTCCCCCGCATCGGTCCGTGAAATCTATCTGGGCAAGCTCTTCGCCAGCTTCGTGCCGGGCTACATCACAACTCTGGTCGGATTCGGCGCCTACTCCCTGATGGTCAATCTCTTGATCGGCCCGAGCGTCGGCGGCTGGTTCTTTCCGACTACCGAATGGCTGGTGATGATGTTCTGGATCATCCCGCCGTTCCTGCTGCTGACGCTGTCACTCGTCCTGCGACTGTCCGCACGGGTCCGGTCTACCGCGGCCGCTCAGCAGGCATCCGGGCTGATAACCCTGCCGCTGATCGGGATCGCCTATTCGCAGGCGACCGGCTCGCTGATGGGCAACAGCTCCACCTCGGGAGTGATGATTGGACTGGTCGCCTGGTTGTTCGCGGCACTCAGCCTGCACCGCGGCGTCCGCTCGGTGACCCGGAACCGTCTGCTCGGCGTGGCCCAGTAGGGACCGACAAGCAGGACGAATAGGCCAGGTCAGCTGGCCAGATGGCGATACGTCAGCTGTCGAGCTGGGCCAGTAGTTCGTCGCTGATGTCGAAGTTGGCGTACACGTCCTGGACGTCGTCGTGGTCCTCCAGCGCATCGATGAGCTTGAGGACCGATCTGACATCACCGATGTTGTCGAGTTCGACAAGCGTCGAGGGAACCATCGTCAGATCCGATGACTCGACCGCGATTCCCGCCTCTTCGAGGGCGCCTCGAACCTCGGATGTCAGCTGCGGTTCGCAGGTGATCGACCAGATTTCGCCGCTCCGGGCCACGTCTTCGGCTCCGGCGTCGAGTGCGGCCATCATGATTTCATCCTCATCGAGGCTGCCTGAGACAGAGATGACACCCTTGCGCTCGAACTGCCATGCGACCGAGCCGGGCTCGGCCATCGACCCTCCCAGCTTGGAGAACGTCGAACGCATTTCCGGTCCGGTTCTGTTCCGATTGTCGGTCAGTGCCTCGACGAAAACCGCCACTCCATGACCGGCATATCCCTCGTAGCTGACCTCCTCGTAGATCACGCCGTCGAGTTCGCCGGTTCCACGCTTGATCGCCCGCTCGATCGTGTCGATCGGCACCGACGCGTCCCGGGCCTTCTGGAACATCGTTCGCAGATTCGGGTTCATGTCCGGATCGCCGCCGCCGTTCTTGGCGGCCACCTCGACCTGGCGGATCAACTTCGCGAAGAGCTTGCCGCGCTTGGCATCGGCGGCGCCCTTCTTGTGCTTGATAGTTGCCCACTTGGAATGACCCGACATGCGGTCCCCTTCTTCGTCGTTCGCCTTTGCGAGGAAAATACCTCGCGTTCACATCCCCAGAAACAGCTCGTGGAGCCGAGGATCTCCTGAAAGTTCCGGATGGAAGGTGGTGGCGAGAATCGCCCCTGAACGTACCAGCGCAGGTCTACCTTCCACGAGCGCCAGCACCTCGACCGAGCCACCGACGCGTTCGATTATGGGAGCGCGTATGAACACCCCATGGAAGTTCTCCGGGCCCAGGGCGTCGATCGGCAGGTCCAGTTCGAAGGAGTCGACCTGGGTCCCGAAGGCGTTTCGTCGGATCGAGATGTCGAGAGCATCCAGCGAATGCTGGTCCTCGCGGCCGTCGAGAATCTCTGCGGCCAACATGATCGCTCCGGCACAGGTCCCGAATACGGGGCTCCGCGAAACAAAGTCCCTGAGAGGGCCGAGCAGGCCCTGTCGTTCGGCCATCATCGACATCGTCGTAGATTCACCGCCGGGGATCACCAGGCGGTCGACCTCGCCGAGTTGCTCGGGTGTGCGAACGGCCGCGGTCTTCTCGCCGAGGGCCTCTAGAACCTGCAGGTGAAGCTGGAACGCCCCCTGAAGGGCCAGAACCCCTGTTGTCACCAGCCGCGATCGGCGAGCTTGAGTTCGAGGTCGTCCATGCCGATTCCCGTCATCGGAGCCCCGAGGCCTCGGCTCACCTTGGCGAGAATGTCGGCGTCCATGTAGTTGGTGGTCGCCTCGACGATCGCCTTTGCCCGAGGGGCGGGGTCATTCGACTTGAAGATGCCGGACCCGACAAAGACGGCCTGGGCACCCAGCTGCATCGCCAGCGCGGCGTCGGCCGGGGTGGCAATTCCGCCGGCGCAGAAAAGAGGGACCGGGAGTTCGCCGGTCTGGGCGATCTCCTGGACCAGGGGCAGCGGTGCCTGCAGCTTCTTGGCCCACTCGAACAGCTCGGCCGAATCGGCGAGGGTCAGCTTGCGAATGTCGCTGGTGATGGAGCGCAGGTGACGAACGGCCTCGACGATGTTGCCGGTGCCGGCCTCGCCCTTGGATCGGATCATGCAGGCACCTTCGGAAATGCGCCGAAGCGCCTCACCCAGGTTGGTTGCGCCGCATACGAAGGGAACCGTGAACTTCCACTTGTCGATGTGGTGGGTTTCGTCCGCGGGGCTCAGAACCTCGGACTCGTCGATGTAGTCGACCTTGAGAGCCTGCAGGATCTGTGCCTCTACGAAGTGACCGATACGGGCCTTGGCCATGACAGGGATGCTGACGGCCTCCTGGATCCCGACGATCATTTCGGGATCACTCATGCGGGCCACGCCACCGTCGACACGGATGTCCGCGGGAACGCGTTCCAGAGCCATCACGGCACAAGCGCCGGCGTCCTCGGCGATGCGTGCCTGTTCGGGATTGACCACGTCCATGATCACGCCCCCGCGGAACATTTCAGCGAGGCCGCGCTTTACAAGACTGGACCCGGTCTCGGGGGCCGTGGATTCTGTGGACGTCGATGTCATGGCCCAAGTCTATCGACGCTGCATACCTCCCAGAGAACTGGGTTCCGGAGCAACCGCGACCCGCAACGATTCGACGCCGGCCGGACCACCGATCGAGGAGGCGGTTCAGCGTTCCGAGCTGTTCAGCGCCCCGGCCGCCGCGGCGTCGAGCATCGTCGGTTCGTCTCCTTGGTCAACCAGTTCGACCCAGGTGTTTCCGGGGGTAAGCGTCATGACCGAGCCGTCACCTGCTGTGAGCGCCCACGGCTGGTCAGGCGAACTCCGGCTCCAGGTTCCGACCTGTACAGTGCCTCCGCTGAAGACCCAGGCGGTCCCGCTTCCCACCGTGTCGGCCTCGGGTGAACGGCTGTCGGCGGCTGATCGGCCATACCTGGTACTGAGCACGACAACGTTCTTGGCCTGAAGCTGATCACCGGCCTCGGTGACGTGGCGACGCCCATTGGCCCACCGGAGCCAGGTTCCGCTCTCGGCGGACCAGACGAACGAGGCGGGTGAGCTTCCGACGTGGAGAGAAACGCCCCATGCGGGA